>NZ_CP054151.1:0-300000 GCF_021310995.1 Agrobacterium vaccinii
CGATACTATTATTGTAATTGCAAGACGTCAGCTTGTCGCCCTACTCAAACCATCTAAATCCATCCTGTTTGCCTTCCGTTCCCTTTGTCTAAAGTAGTCAAAAAGCTATATAAAACAATCGGCTAGTCTGCGCATACTAAATCGTCCGGAAATTCCCCGCTGAACCGCAGATCAAGATTTATGTGCCTTTCCAATCTATACGATTGAAATCTTATATATAATATATGAATCACCAGCATAATTATTATATATTTTCTTTCACCCGCTCACTTGGCTTGAGTGAAACAACATTCCAATTGGCAAGTATATATAATTGATTCACATGTATTGATATGCTATCTCATGAAAAATATATCTAAATGTGTGCAGATTCACGTCCCTCAAGGTTGCAGAAATGGATTGACTATTACAATCAGCTAGCAGACCATCTGCTCAAAATGACAGGGGTAGCGAAATCAACATGTCGCCAGAGCGCTTTAATCAATGTCTGCGAGTCATCCGCTGGACGCCGATCAATATTGCGTCCGCCCTGCAATGCGAGCTTTCGTGGATCGAGGCCCTTGAAGCGGGCAACAACGCCGTCCCTGCCGGTCTAGCCGAATGGCTCGAAACGCTTGCACAAGCACATGAGGCTCTTCCGCCGCCTATCGACTACAGAGGCAAACGGTCGGACCTCTGATCGTCAACACCGCCATCTTAACAATTACCGGATCACACACTATGAAACATGTCATTGCAGCACTGAGCTTCACAGCTTTTGCAAATCCAGCTCTTGCCGCATCCTGCGAGAAAAACTTCAGCGTTTCCGGCCTACCAATGGTGACCGCCGTGTCTTACAAGTCGTGGCAGGAGTTGCCTAAAGCAAAAGCCCCTATTGTCCTGCAAAAACTCGCGCAGGCCGTGGCCGCTGAAGGCTTCTCGGGTATCAAGATCGATAAGTCCTTGTCATCAATTGACGCCCATCAGGAAACCAGCGGAAGCGGCAGGATCCAGACGCTTCGGGTTGTTGCCAGGCAAAAAGGTGCAGCAGTTCGAATCGACGCCGTGTTCAATATTCAAGCCGGACAGGTCACCGATAAAAATATCGTCCGTAAAGGAATCTGCAACATCATAAACGGCGTTTAGGGCCGGCTTAACGACCGGTCCAACAGTATAAGGCCCTATGAACATGAAACCAACCCGCTCATATCAGCCGCCATCGAATAAGAAATGGTAGAGGGATGTGCATCAGTGTGTCTCTCAAATTATCCCTGCCACGAATCAACAATGATAGCACCGGTACCATCGAAATCCCGTACGTTCCGCGTAACAACGGTCAGGTTGTGAACAAGCGCGGTCGAGGCAATCAAGGCATCGGCCTCGTTACGGTCCTGCCTGCCGGGACAGGCCACAAGCGGTTGAAGGCCTCGCCGGACTTTCAGGTCGTAGGCGCATATCCTCCAGATCAGGAGGTCGACATACAGCGCTCAGCTCCGACGAAAGATATGCCGAGAAAAATCAGGGCGCTTGCTACTCCAACAAATGATCCGTAGAGGGATCGCCGGGTGCCTTGCAGAGGTTATGGGGCATGAAATAAACACCCATCCACATCAGGCAACAGCAATCGAAATTACCAGCGATACGACGAGATGACGGTCAAGGGCGGTGGATATAGTTCAAAAGGGGAACAAAATCCGTCATAATCAGTTCGTATCCATTGAGCGGCGTGGCGGCGCCACCGCTTGCATGTTGACCACGGATGTACTGGCGACAGATGATGACAAGCGACAGAAGGTCGGTGCAGTTGCCCCGACCTTTTTTGTTTCCAATATGTTGAAGACAAATGCGCACGCCGGGCTTTAACGCTGGTAACTCCTGCAAACACCGATTAGCGGTCCAAGCCGCACCTATAAGCCAGCGACAGACTGGGTATAAAGGTCCACATTCGAGACATTTTACAGGTCAGAATTCGCACGAGGCTCAACTGGAACCGGTCGGCGACCGATCGCATTTGATCGGGGTAAGGAGAATGCTGCATGAGCCAGACAGAGATCAAGCAATACAACGCCGAAATGCTCCAAGAAGTCTACGAGCTGAGTTTGCCAAAAGCCATCGAGGTTTTAGATCGCTTCGGTGGAGACAGCGCGTCGATCGAAAAGATGATGAAGCGGTGTCCTCGTCGGGGCCCTAAGAATAGACGCTAGAAGGGAAACAGGGGTCGTTCAATTACCGCACACCTTCGTATTTGGTTTTTCTGGTCGGAGCTGAAAACCTTCGTAGCAAGCACTGCACCAGTGGAAAATCAGAAAAGTTCTTGGG
This sequence comes from Agrobacterium vaccinii, assembly GCF_021310995.1. Taxonomy (NCBI): domain Bacteria; kingdom Pseudomonadati; phylum Pseudomonadota; class Alphaproteobacteria; order Hyphomicrobiales; family Rhizobiaceae; genus Agrobacterium; species Agrobacterium vaccinii. The sequence continues at coordinate 2,299 of NZ_CP054151.1, forward strand.
GCAGCGCGGTGCAGGCATCGCTCGAACATCGCAATCTATGACACTAAGTCGGGCTCACCGTCACGAGCCGTGCCAGCCCCAAGCCCGGGGTGAGATTTGCGTTCGCTCAACGTGCCTCTATCGCGCCATTCGGCGCGTCGAAACCGTCGAGATAAGAAACGTCGACGAACGAAACTTCCGTGGGGACCAATGTCGGAACAAGCACTAACTTATCGCCGTTCCATCACCGAATGAGGTTCTATTTACCCATTGAAATGGGTTGAATAAATACGTGAATCGCATTACTTGTACCACTAAGAGGGTCAATAAATGCGCTTCACGCTCCAAACCCATTTTGACGACGCGTGGCACCGTGCCGCAACACTAGAACTTAAGGACGACGCGGCCGGATTCCGGGGCGCGTCTATTGTCGATTACGATCTCGACTATTTCGTCAATGTGGCATCGGCGGAATTCGCGGCCGGAAAAACCGTCCGCGACCACCACGCCTTATCGGTCTGTTATCCTGTTGATTTAGAAAATCGATATAGCGGCAACTGGCCGCCTTTCCTCCTGGATCTTATGCCGCAGGGGCATGCAAGGCGAAAGCTTGCGGAGCACCTTAGCCTTGCTGAAGGTTCGCGCGCCTCCGATCTCCCGCTGCTGTTACGATCGGCAACAGGCGGTATAGGCAATATTCGGATCAAAGAAGCGTCAGACGAAGAAACAGAGCGGCTACGCGGTGTTGAGCGCCAAGGGGTAGCAGAAGTGGAAATCCGTGAACGGTCGGATCGCTTCATGGAAGTAGCCGACCGCTTCGGCATGCTCGCCTCAGGCTCCAGTGGCTTGCAAGGCGAGTGGCCGAAGGTCTCAATGACCCAGGCAGATAATGGGCTCTATTATCCTGACAGCTTCGTGAGGGATGACGAGGCTGTGCGCCATATCATCGTCAAACTGGTGCGCAGCAACGAACCTGTGGATCGCCTTATACTCGAAGGAGAAGCTCTCTATTCGCGGATTGCTCGCGAGATCGGCCTTAATGTCCACGAACCCTCGACCTATGCCGAAGGCGTCTTGATCATCCCCCGTTTCGACAGGAAAAAGAGAAAAGGCGGTGGCACTGTGCGGTTGGGGCAAGAGAGTCTTGTTTCAGCGATTGGCGTGGCAGATTTCGGACATATCGGCACACATGAGGCCTACATCGACGTTCTACGTCGATATTCGGCTGATCCTTTCTCGGACATAGTTGAATACTTGAAGCGCGACATTGCAAACCAAGCCCTTGGCAATCCTGATAATCACGGCCGCAATAGTGCGCTAAGCAAACACCAGGAGGGCACGATACGTTTGTCTCCACTCTTCGATTTCGCCCCTATGCGGCTGGCCAGGGAGGGGATTGTTCGCTCCACTCGATGGGCGACTATGCGTGAAAGCGGTCGCGATCATCGTCCCGATTGGAGAAGCATTTGCGGTGAATTAGCACCTGATCCTGCCGAGCAGAAGGTGTTAGCAACTGCGCTCGCCAAGTTTGCCGAACATCTGCGCCAAGTTCCTGCCATAACAAAAGATCTGGGAGCATCTCCGGAGATTCTAGAGCGTGCGATGGGACGCTGTATCGAAGTCGCAGACAGTGTTTTAGAGACATGCCAGTGACGGCGGGGAACAGGTGATGGCTCGTTGGAAAAAACCCACAAAAGAAGAAATCCTTGAGAACCGGAGAACACTGGCGGAGCGCGCGCGCACTGGGGACTTAAGGCTGCCAAGTGCTGTGCTAGAAATCCGCAAAGGGTTCGGTATGACGCAAGAAGAGTTCGCCAGGACGCTATCACTTACCCGGCGCCAAATCGCTGAGATCGAAACAGGAACAGGGAACCCGACGCTCGAAACATTAGAAAAGATCGGCAGGCTTTTCGGGTTCGGAATCGGTTTCGTACCCAAAAGCGGTTGATGCAAAAGCTGAATTGCGCGAGAACAAACTCCGCAAGAGCACGCCAGACCACCTCGCCCATCTAACGACTTCACCAGAAGCGTAAACAAGCGCCCGGCAAATGCCGGACCGAATAACAGCTGAATGCTACAGAGCCGATCAGAAGAGCACAGAGACAGAAGAGGCCTGTTTTCGCGAAGACTTTTGTCACCTCGCCCGCGAACCAATCAGGGGCGGACATGCCGACGCTGCGTAGAAGGACACCGACCAGCCGCCTCCGCTCGCGGATGTCGCCCTTTATTTCCATATGGCGAGCCGTGATCTCTTCGTCAGCTCCGGTCCCACGTAACGGCGTTTTTCACCCTCATCCGTCGGGCACTCAAAATACAAATACTTGCGTCCTTTGACAGGTACGGACACTAACCGACCATCTGACGAAAAGTCTGCTCGAATTGAGCATCGAATATCTGTTTCGCGAGTTCCGCGAATGCAGTATGATATAAAAGGTCGATTTGCTCCACGGGCTTCATAATATAAGGAATCTGCAAAAACCTTATAACGCCATCGCGGCCCTAACAAAGCGGAACGCAAGCCTTGGGAACGTGTCCGACTGGTCGATGACGACCGCTTTTCAAAGCCGCCCGCGCCGCTGCATCCGCCATCTCGTTTCCTTCGATTCCTGAATGCCCCTTGCACAAACGAATCCTGATCTGCGGAATCCGGCCTAGCAGATCATCGAGTTCCTGCCATAGCTTTGCATCCGGGATCGTGCGGCGTCGTTCATGGGAATTCGCTCTCACTCGCTTCCAGCCGTTGCCGCGCCAAATATGTCGCCATCGGTTACAGCCCTCTACAACATGGACGGAGTCCGTCCAGATAACTGCAGTGACCGGCGGAGCTTCATTCACAAGCCATGATGCCGCACGAACGACCGACGTGACCTCAAACGTGTTGTTCGATGTACCTGTCATGGCCCCTGCAGCGGAATGTATTTGAAGCTCGCCGTGTATGGCCACGAACGCCCAGCCTCCCGAGCGGGAGGCGGCATCGAAGGACCCGTCGGTATAAAGTTGAAGAGTATCAGACATGGAACGCAGCTTAGCACGCCGTGGAAGCCGGGCAAGGCGCACTCGCGCATGCGCAGCAATGGTAATTGCGGCAAAAAAGCTGTCAGCATATTGGTTTCCACGCGGAATTGAGCCGGTAGAGATGCGGACGAAAACTCGAACCACTAGATGACGTATCCCATGCATACACCAAAATGCCGAGCCGTCGATCAACCTCGGCAAGCAGGTTAATGCGCCTAGCGTTACAATGCGATGCTGCCCATCGGAGATCCGCTCGCACCAATCGACATTCAGGCTGGATAGCCCTAAAACACTATCAAGCTATCCCTCTGTCGAGCCTGGGACGTTAAGACGATCCACGCTTGCATCAGGCCGTTTGCCCTCATCAAAACACCGACGTCAAGGACGCACCATCATGGTAATGAAACCGCGCAGACCATCAGACCCCAGAGAGGCTGCCGAAGCGCTGTTTGCAGCGTCGAAAAAGGCGGCTGCACCCGCCGTGGAAAAACGTGCCATTCCTAATACAAAAGAGCTTGTGTCTTTGAGGATCGATAGTGATGTTCTTGCGTATTTTCAGGAAGACGGCCCCGGCTGGCAGGACAGAATAAATGATTTGCTTCGAGCCAAAATGTTGGCAGCCGAATGAACGGCAACCGATAATACGCGCCCTCATCAAACGATGAAAACACGTTCAGGCTCAGACAAAGGTGTATATTGTTTGCCTATCCCCGTGCAGACTTTTTTTATCACCTTGGGCACAACGTTCGCTTCGTTATCGATGCCAGCGGCAAGACATTTCGTCTGCTAAACAGGCGGTACACGAGCGAACCATAGCTTCCATTCTTGTTGGATTGAACGACGACATTCCAGGCGAAGGCCTCCCCGATCAAATCGCCATCGTGAAAGGTGGGGAAAGCCGCACTGTCATGGCAATCAGGAATCTCTAATCCGCCAACGTCTCAACAATAGGTTATTTCTGAAAGACCCAGTCGCCGCACTTGAGTCTCTGCGTACTCAATAGCACGGTCTTTCTCAGGGAAAGTGAACAAAGCCGACGCGCCTTCTTCGGTCACGCGCACTGACCAAAGATTATCGTCACCAAACAGTTCGACTTTTGCCAACAGGGCTTCGTCCACGCGATTGAATATGTCTGCCATGAAGTAAAAATACACACCGGCAGTGTGGTAGTCCAGTACTCGTGTCTGTACGATATCGTACATATGCTATATTAGGAATATCTTCATTAGTGGAACATTTACCGGCTTGTGCGATTGGGGGCCGTCTAGGAGAGCCCCTTTGAAAACAACCTACTTTTTCCATATGATCTATGATCAGCATTCCGACATCGATCAGAGGGGATCAGAGTTCTCCACATCCTATAGGGCCGTTGACGAGGCAGTTCTAACCCTGCTGACAAAAGCGTTAGATGCGCAGGTTTTTGGGAAACCATCCCCCCGCCAAGTTGCCGTGGTGGAGGGCGGAAAAATCCCAAAAGTGGTTGCGATTAGAGACGTAACGTAAATGAGCTGAGGCCGAACAGGAATTTCTAAACAGATCGACTTCAGTTTGACGGCGAATGATTAACCACGCAAAGGCTTCGGAACGCCATTGACCCTTGCTTGATGCATTGCGGCCACCAAATGCCAATCTTTACCACTGACGCTTCGAGGTTGATGCGTTCGAGAAGCGCTGCGCCTGCAATGCAAACCTATGGTGCAATCAACGTCCTTCGAGTATCCAATCTCGATGTACAAGCAAAGTAGCTTGTTCCCACTGTTTGCTCAGTTGGTTTTGCCAATTCCGGTCATTTGTTTGAACGCGAAACGTATAAGGCTGAGAAACAGGACAAAAAATCTTGGAAAAAAGACGAAATCTCAGGCTGATAGCCCGTTCGGTTGCCAGAAATCATTCGGTCTTTACCCGTTCGTACGCAGGGAATTTCAGGGCTGTGGCTCGGGCCGTATCGTGACCTCTGCGCCATAGGCTTGGCGCAGCTCGTTTTGGCCGGGCTCACGATCCTTCGCCTGATGTAGCCGCGTTGAAGTATATCCCATACCACCCGTTCCCTCGATGAGGGTAACGTCGGCATTTCCCGGATTGACGGATCGTTCGAACCAATCGACCGGATGCTGCAGGAAACTCATTTCAAATGCGCGGTTTGTAACACCGTGGCCGACAATCACCACGTTATCGTGGCCCTGTCGGGCCTCATGCATGATCGTCTGCAGGAACAGCCGCATGCGCTGCGCGACATCGGCGCGGCTCTCGCCATCGGGCGGTCGGGCGTAGAATTTACCGCTGTTGCTGCGCAGTCTTGCCCATTTCTCGAACTCGTCAGGAAACTTCTTCTCGCGCTCAACGTGGTCGTAGATTTCTGTGAAGAGCCCAAAATCCTGCTCTCGCAATAGATAGTCTTCACGTACCTTTTCGACGCGTTCGACCGGTAAAGCCTCGAGTACAGCGTCTTTGCTTTGCCGGGTGCGCAGAAACGGTGAGTACCATACGCGAAGATTTCGCAATCCGGGTTCCGCCAACCCCGCGAGATAGGTGGCGATCACCGCCCCAGCCTCGGCAGCCTGGCGGTATCCCCATTGCGTCAACGGTACATTGTGATCGCCAAACTGGCTGTAAGCCCGTTCGTCGAGATTGCCAAGGGATTCGCCGTGGCGAACAAGAAAGACGCGCATCAGCTATCCCGCTGCGATTGATAAGACGCCCCAGCGACCATGACCGCCGGCCATCGTGTCAGCGACCCGGACTGGATCGCCAAACCCTTATTATCATATGATTTTCAAATCACGAGACCACAAAGGCGCCAGTAAGCAACAAATCACTGGTGTGGCCTTACCAGGCCATTAATAGCCAACGACATCATCTTTACCGACTGATCGCCATGAGACCTGGATCACCGAACAGCAGCTGTAGATTTGTCCCATCGAGCCGCTGCTCGCCTTATCAAATCACCGACCTCATTCTCCACGGCGCTAGCCTGACGCAATAACTGACTGATGTTGCCGACAACCGACAGCAAGTGTCGATTTGAAGGTCGCGTAGGTGTTCGACCTCGGTTACAGAGAGAGGTCAAGATTTGCAACGACGGAAATCTTTGTGCCGCTATCAAGTACAATGTGCAGATCGCGGATCATACCTGCAGCCAAAAGAAACGCAGCGCGAACCTGATCGTCGTCTCGCCAGCCCCGTTCGACCGACAGAGCCGTTGTATGAATATCGAGTACGATATCGCGCCCTGGCCCTTTGGATATCCCTACAGCCTCTCGTAGGTCTGCAATCGTCGCGACGGCGCGCTCAAGCATTTGCCGTTTTTGAAGCGCATCAAGGCGCTCTATCCGATTGGCATCGCGGATAAGTTCGCCAATAAAATTCGTGACCAGGCTCATCATGCATGAAATGCCGGACGCATGCATTTTTTCAAGTCCCTGACTGGGTGAAACTTAATGAGTCCTGCTGTTTGAGAATGTCTGTGGTCCAACCGCATCACCGATGCCAGCCGATACTCATAGGTGCGAAGCTAATCGCCACCGGAACCTCACGGTCATCGTGATCTTTTCCACATTGAGACAGATCAACGGAACTCCGGAGACAAATATGGACATCGAGCACTTCTGGCTAACAAAAAGCGATTGGGTCCCCAACAATGAGCGATTGCCAGTCATCGTCTATCGCCAGATTAATCCAGATATAGACCCAGCTGGTTTCGAAAGTCTGTTTCTGAAAAATGGATGGACAGGCACATGGCGAAACGGGATTTTCGATTACCATCACTACCATAGCGGAGCGCATGAGGTCTTAGGTGTCGGACGCGGTCGCGCTGCGGTACAACTCGGTGGCCCAGAGGGACCGACCTTGGAAATAACACGGGGTGACTGCCTGATCCTCCCTGCCGGAACCGGCCACAGAAAGCTCACCGGATCGTCAGACTTCCAGGTCGTTGGAGCTTATCCACCCGGTCAGGAACCCGACATTCAGCGCGAGGCTCCCACACACGAGATGATTAAAACGATCCGTTCTCTTCCAACGCCTGCCACTGATCCTGTACAGGGATCCACTGGTGCTCTGCAGTCCTTATGGACTTGAACATAGCCGTTGCGAAGTCTCCTCTTCACGCGGTGGCGAACGCGTTTGGATAGCGCGCCCAGTCTCGGCAAGACATGCCCGGCGCTAAGGGACACCGCATTTCAACCCATCATCAATAACGGCTCTCATCGTCGTCCCACGCGTGCCATCGGTGGCGATCCCTCTCACATTGTCTTGGAAAGCGCTCCGAAAATGATACGCAACGGTTGCATTTATGACCATCGACGACGAAAGCTACGCTACCTGCATCGCGTTCAAATGGTGGTCCCCCTCTCCCGTTTCTTGATGCGTTCGCAACATCCCGTTCTGCCTCCTGAATACTGCAAAAATTATTTGAAAAGAGATCACATTGACCCCAGCGCTTCACCTTCCAAACCGCCCGTTTTCGTTGTCTCGCAATGTGATTTCAATTCCCCGCGCCTATATCTGGTCAACGCCCATCATTCTGGCACTCACGGCGTTTCTTCTTTTCTGGGAAGGACCAGGCGTATACCGAGATTTCCTCATCAGCCAGAACCCGATGGTAGTTGAGGACGGTGATATCCGGGATGGTCGATGCACGACACGAAAGGCAATCCTCACTGACTGCAAAGCACGTCTTGTCTACAGTTTCGACGCCAGAAGCTACGACACGAAGGTCGAAGTCATGTTCGTTGACTTCCACACGGGAGACTATGAGACCGAACTGGTTGTCTCGGCAGACCATCCCGAGTTGGCGACGATAAGCCTTGGTCTCGAAAAGCTATGGAACCGGATCATAACCCTCACGCTCTTTACTCTAGGTTTGGGCGGAATGGGTATCGGGATGATTTTTCTGGCGTTGCGCATTCTGAGGGTCAAGAGCCAGTTGTCCCGGCCGGCATTGCTCCAAACCGTTCCGGTGGAAATTGCTGAATTCGACCGCAAGAGCAATATTCTGTCCGTCACCTACAACGACAAGATCGCCGATGACAAAACTGGCCGATCCGCCTACACACGTTTTACCAACGGCGAAGAACCATTGATCGTAGGGGCAGCAGATGGAAAGCTTTTGGGCATGGCTGTGCGGCATGGAGCCACAGCTCTTCCTGTGCTTCTGGATGACCGCTTCAACCGTGTTGCTTTAACGGACGATGAGCGAGCCGCAGCCCTCATTCCTTTCGCAAATCACCCATCCATCGACGAGGTGCCCAACAGCGTGGCGCAGAAAACGACGATGTCGCCCCGCAGCGTCTTGCAAATTTTCGTCATCACGCTCCTCTTAATCGTTGTTGGCCTGTGCGGCTTTTGGCTTTGGTATGTAACCACATCGCCAACACAGTTTCAGACGCCTGGCATGGACATCAACAGCATGATGCCTCAACCCCTCAACAGCTGGGGCTGCGATCAACTGAAAGCACGCTTTGGTCATGATAGAGCGCCATATGGCTGCGTTGCAGCCGACCACCTCAGTTGGAAATAGGATATCCCTTTAGGCAGGGGCCTGCTTCGACACAGGATGGTTTGAAAGAACGGATTAACCCACCCGCTCCTTCGCGATTCTCACATTTCGGCGCTCCCAGCTGACGAGCACGAGACTTGCTGCCGCGATGAGGATTGCGCCGACAAAAACGTTGATGGCGGGGATTTCCGTCCAGATGGCGTAGCCGTAGACGAAGGCCCAGATCAGGCCGGTATATTCCACCGGTGCCAGCGACGAGGCGGGCGCATGTCTGAAGCCTTCATAGAGAAGATATTGGCCTACCGTCGAGACCAGCCCGACTGCGATCATGAGAAGCCAGCCTTGAGCATCCGGGTTTTCCCATAGCCAGGGCAAGGACAGTGCGCAGGCTATGCCGAACAGTGCACTGGTGGCGTACATCTGCGTTAGCGTCGTCTCGCTTCTGCTGACGAGACGAATGAGGATTGTGCTCACGCCCAGCAGAAGCCTGCGATGATGCACAGTGTTGCGGGGAGCCAGTTTGGAGAATTGGCCGGATTGGCCGCCACGACGACACCGACGAAACCGACCGCGCAGGCTATCCAGCGGCCGGCACCGACCTTTTCCTTCAGAACGAAGATGGAGAGAACCATCACCATGATGGGTGCGGAGAAATAGAGGGTGGTGAGTTCTGCCAACCCCAGATATCGTGCGGAGCTGTAAAACAGGATCCATGCAGCGAGCATGAGGGCTGCGCGAATGACGACGGTGCCGCGATATTTGCTTTTGAGGATGGACGGATGGCGGTAGCGGTATGCCAGCACGCTGGTGATCAGGAAGATGACTGCGCTTCTTACAAAAAGGATCTGGGGAACCGCGTAGCTTTCGACAAGCCATTTGACGAGCGCATCCTGAAGAGCAAAACAGGAGTAACCCATGGCCGCCAGCCCGATGCCGAAAAGCGGTCTTGCTTCCAATGATCCTGCCATGAATTTCACCACGATACTCTGATGGTTTGTCCTAACCGAGCCCAGCGACACGGTCCATCAAATACGTCAGCGTATTTCGACGCGTTTGCCCCGTGGTCCGGTCACGGCAGCCAAGCTCCAAAGCCAAGGGTAAAGCTTTGCTAGACATACGAGCTGGATGAGCGGACACCCAATCCAGCCGCGTTGTGTCATTGCCTCGCTAAACGACGTGGTTTAAAGCCCTCGATCTTTGCACATCGACGGTCTTGACGGTCAATTCACAGGCATCGCGCCCGTCGTGCCACACTTTGCAAATTTACCCTTTGTATCCTCGCACTGTACGGCCTTTTTCTTGACCGGCTCGCACTTTACAAATTTACCTTTGGCGTCTCGGCACTGCTCAGCGCTAGCTGGCGCCGTGACAAAGGAGATCAAGGCAACGTCAAACGCAAACCAAAACCAATTTCCACATATCCGGTTCCTCTAGTCGGGATCGACAACGCTATTGATATACCGACCCGGGAAAAATGCCAGATGCGGCCCGCAACTGTGATATCCAACAGCGGGAGGCCGGCGCCATAGATCGGCGTTGATCAAGGGTCCGCACCAGATCATCTGAACTGGCTCTCAAACCAACACTCGTGGTCAATCGCGCTGCGTACACCCAGCGAAAGGAGTCAGATCAGAAACCAGATCGCGGCCGCTGCGGTGATACAAAGAACCACGAAATGCTGCGCTGTTAGAGAGTATCCCGTCTTGCACGCGGGCATTCCAGGAACAGGCTCACCGACTGGCGGATATGCTCGTGCGCTCACCGCTGGGGACGCGACATCGGTCGTTGTGTCTTCCGGAGGAGAGCTGGGGGCTGCGGCAGACTGCATTGCCGACACGGCGACAACTCTTGTGGTTTCTTCGTCGGACTTGACCGTCACACGGATTTCGGAACCGGACCTGACTGCGTCAACGGCGTCGCGGGCCGCCGCAACCTCGTTATCGGCTTCAACAAGGGTGGTATAGGTGACGAGAAAAAAGGGCATCGCTTCCAGAACTATTTGAACCAAATTATCACCGAGAAAAAACAGTCGATCGTTCTGCCGGATTATAACTTTGCAGGGCCACGATCACTCAGCGCCAGATCGCGCAGCGAGCGGTTCAGCATCCGGCAGAACCCGATCCTCCTTTAGACCACCAAGAGACTGGATAAGATCGAGGACACGCTGGCGAATGCTGGCGTCATCAATCTCCAGGAATGCCTTTACCAACGCCATGCGCTCTTTCGAATCCAACTCCAACGGACGAAGAGTTGGTGCCAGCGAACCCTGATCCATCGATGTTTTCGGATCACCCTCGAAAAAGAAGGAGATGGGAACACTCAAAAGCTCAGATATGCGTTGTAGCCGGCCGGCTCCCGCGCGGTTTGTGCCCTTTTCGTATTTCTGAATCTGCTGCAACGTGATCCCGAGACGGTCTCCAAGCATGCCTTGGGTCATTCCCACCGTCGACCGACGCATCCGGATACGTGCGCCAAGATGAGCGTCGATGGCGGGTGGTGACTTTGTCATGAGGGGCGAAACTCCAAAACGTTCGGCCGAACCCGTGCAACAAATCTGTTGAAGCTGCAACTGCGCAACCCCGAAATTCTCGAGCGTTCTCTCACCTCTGCTGTAGCATGCGTGCCACTTTGCTGGACAGAGCAGACTTTAATGTCACCAACAATAAGAAGATAGACGAGCCTTTCGCGGGGGCAGCATCTGAATCTTTGACTATCATCAGCCAATTCATGCTTGCTGTTATGCTTCATCCGGCAGCACGTCCTGCTCCAGCATTGCGATGTGTTCGTCACAGACATTCTTTACCACCTCGAGAAGATGCGCCGTCCGCTCCCCAAGCCAGACAAGCGCCTCCTCGCTGATCTCGAAATGCTTCGAGTACCGCGCCTTCACATAGGCCTCGTTGATCGTGTTGAACCAGGCCCGCTCCCGATGGTGATCGCGCGGAAAGGCTTCCACCAATCGAAGGCTTTGTTCCTCTGCAAGCGAGCGCAGAAACTTGAGATTGTGAGAAGGTGGCGCGTAGTTTGTAAGCGTCAACAACACGCAAGTGTAAGCTTGCTCGATCAACTGATGTAGATCAAAAGCCGCCAGATCACGGTTGCCTCGGCTAATGTGAAAGGAAGCTCCTTCCGAAAACTGGCGGAGCAAATCTGTTCTGCTTTCAAATGAGTCCCTCGCGACCCTCAACCGCTCTTTCGCAGTGAGCGGCTTCGGCTCAGCCAATGGCTCGTCATCCAGTTCGTAAAGAACGATCCCGTCTCTGCGGATATCCGAGAAGAAGTAATGGCCTTCCTTCAACTGCGTGTTCACCTCACGACGCGAGTGAACGATGAACTGTGCCGGCGTTTCGATAAAGCTGTCGCGTATGAGACGATCGGCTGCTTTGTACCAGTATTCAGCAAAGTCTGTCAGCTTGCGATTGTTGACGATGACAAGCAGATCGAAGTCCGAGCGATAACCCTTCATCGTATGCGGTTCGTCGACAAAGGTGCCACGCGCATAGGACCCGAACAGGATGATTTTGAGGATGCGTCCGCGCTTCTTGAAGTCTGCTGTTCCCTCGCCAAGCGCATCCTCAAATTCTTCGTGCAGGATCTCGAGCGCACGGGCAAGTTCACGTTGCTTGCGTGGCGGGATATGATCGAGCGAGGACTTCATCATGGTAGCAGGTTCTGTTCGTTAGTGGTGGCGACGTCGACTCTCTTAAGGGTAGTGCGGAAAACCTGACACAGTTCAACTGAAACAACAACTGCAGGAAATCCTACTAGGTCTTTGACACGCTTCACACAAAAGCTCTCAGCGGAGTTGGCATGCCTTCGTCTGCGGTGCTGCTTTCAGTTCTGATTTGGCTGCCTTGCCCTTCCTTGCTTACTCATCAATCGTGGCTCTGCCGGGCCTTCCCGTCATCCGTCCAAGTGTTTCGTCATTCAGCGCGAAGCGGTGAACGAGCGCCATGGTGACGTGGCCTGCGATCAGAACCGACAGACCCCATGCCAACAGACTGTGAAAAAGATCGGCCGGTGCGATCATCCATAAAACCTCCGCCCCGCTCGCCGGGATCCACGGCTCCCACCCCTTGCCGCTGCCATAGGCCCGCAACAGCGCCAGTGCCGGAATGCTAAACATCAGAACATAGAAGCTGACGTGAACAACAGCGGCCATACGACCGGTGACGGTGGTCGATTGAACCGGGCGACGGTTGCGATTGACGGTCCACCAGGTAGCGCGAATGACGACAAGCACGATCACCAGAAGGCCGACGGTGCCATGGCCAGGTCCAAGCGACGTGACCGTCCTGACCCACTCCGTATCGCCAAATACACGCCACGTCAGAATGACGAGAAACTGCCAAATCAAAAGAATGGCCATCGTGCAATGAAAGGTTCGGCTGATGAGACCATACTGCCTCGGCGTATCCAGCCACATACGAGAATTCCTGTTTATCATTGCCTGCCTCTAGCTGTGGTTGACGCAGAGCGCAACGGTGGGATCCGACGATCGCCCTTGGTCTGATCCTTGCGCTGCGCTTCGCTCATCCAATAGCGCCAGACGCACGCCTGTCCTGCCGCTCACTACGGCGCTATGGGGAGCGCGTTCCCGTCAGGACAGGCTCATCCCGCAATCCCTTTTGAAAGTCCAGTCATCCGTATCGCCGCCAACGCGTAGCCGAGGAGCAAGCGTTATGACATCCAGCACCGTCAAAGTTGAGCCTCCCCGGTGACATTAGCCTGACTGCTCCTGGCTTGCGGATATTCACTGCTCTGTTGCGCATTGCCGTCTGCCGCACCGTGGCCTTGACCCATCCGGCATTCATCGATCAGGTCGGCAAACAAGGCCCGATCGGCATCGCGACGGAGAAACGCTGGCAGCTGTGTTGCAAGCCAATGCTTCAGGTCACACTGAACGCCGGTATTACCATCCTGCGCCAGGCGCTCCAGCACAAACGAACCGAGCAATATCTTGCGCCGGGTATCGTGCGCACGCTCCTGCCTGTCCAGTCGCGATTGCAAACTGCGCTTGCGCTCTTCGAGCTCTTTGATGCGTTGCGCGATCGGCTTTCTCATAGCGATGTGCTCCTTTGGCGATTTGGCCTCGGAGCTATTCGAACTCCATTCTCTCAGGGCCCGCAACCTGCAAATCTGCACGTCGCCCGCACGGCCTGCCGGTGCTAGCGATGGCCTCATGAATGCAACAAGGGCGCACTTACGAGTTCGGGGGGCGAGTTGCAGCATTCCCACTCACCCGGTTTCCACCATTGGGAAAGGACAGATGCCGGTGGCGATTTACCATCTGAGCAGCAAGCCAGTTTCCAGATCAGGCGGCAGAAGTGCCGTGGCGGCCATTGCCTATCGCACCGCAAGTCTGCTGGTAAATGAACGCGATGGTCTTGTGCATGATTTTACCGCAAAGCAGGGTGTTGATCATTGCGAAATCGTGCTTCCCGATGGCATCGATGCCGACTGGGCACGCGATCGCTCCGCGTTGTGGAATGCCGCAGAGTCCGCCGAGAAACGCTGCGATGCCCGTGTTGCCCGCGAGTTCGAGATCGCCCTTCCGCATGAGCTGAACAACGATGATCGTTTGTCGCTGACGCGTACCTTTGCGCAGGATCTTGCCAACCGCTTTGGCACAGCCGTCGACTTTGCCATCCATGTGCCTCAGGGCAAAAGCGATACCCACAATATCCATGCCCATGTGATGATGACCACGCGGGTGGTGACGTCGGATGGCCTTGGCGACAAGACGCTGATCGAGCGCGAGAACAAATGGCTACTCGCCCATGATCTGCCGACGTCGCACAGCCAGATGCGCGATATCCGCCAGATGTTTGCAGAGCATGCCAACCGCCATCTCCTGCGCGCTGGTCTTGATGTGCGTGTCGATCATCGCTCGCATCTGACGCGCGGTCTGTCGATCGAACCAACCGAACATATGGGGGTGCATGCCAGCCAGATGATGCGGCGCGGGCTTGATGTCTCGAGAACCCGGCTGGAGGAGAATGCGGCACGGAGAAACGCCGAGCTGATCCGGCGCAAACCGGACGAGGTGCTGCGCCTCATCACCGACGAAAAGAGCGTGTTCACCCGTCACGATGTCGCTCGCACGCTGCATCGCTATATCAACGACAATGGCAGCTTCCAACGCGCGCTTGCCGCCGTCATGGCGTCACCGCAACTGGTCGAGTTGCAGCCTGAACGACACGACAACGTGGCGCGCTATTCGACCCGCGAAATGATCGGGATCGAACATTCCATGGCGGCCAGTGCACTGCGCATGGCAGACAGACACAGCCATGGTGTCAGACCTGAAAACGTTGATCAGGCGCTTGGTCGTCAGGACGCGCTTCTGCCCGCTTCTGGTCTCAGCGACGAGCAGCGATCTGCTGTCCATCACATCACAGCTGCGCAGCAGATCGCCGCCGTCATCGGCTTTGCCGGGGCTGGCAAATCCACCATGCTGGCCGCGGCACGCAACGCCTGGGAGGCACAGGGCTTTACCGTTCATGGCGGCGCCCTTGCCGGAAAGGCAGCGGAAGGATTGACGCAATCATCCGGTATCGCCGCACGCACCCTGGCGTCATGGGAATATGGCTGGAGCCGAGGCAAAGGCGAACTTCAACGCGGCGATATCTTCGTCATTGACGAGGCCGGTATGGTCGGCAGTCGTCAGCTCGCCCGGATCGTGTCGCAGGTCGAAAAGCGAGGTGCCAAGCTCGTTCTGGTTGGCGATCACGAGCAGCTTCAGGCGATTGGTGCCGGCTCGCCTTTCCGCGCCATTGCCGAGCGCATCGGCTCGGTCGAGCTTTCTGAAATCCGACGACAGAAACACGACTGGCAGCGCCACGCGTCGGTCGCGTTTGCCACGCATCGCACCGGTGTTGGACTGGTCGCCTATGCTGAACGGGGCGACATCCTCTTTGCCAATGACACAGAGATGGCGCGCGAAAACCTCGTGCGTGATTATCTCGGCGATCTCAATCAACATCCCTCCGCATCCCGCATTGCCCTTGCCCACCGCCGCGTCGATGTTCGCGCCATCAATGACGGCATCCGACAGGCGTTGCAGGCTGAAGGGCGGCTTTCGAAAGGCAGTGGTCTGGGCATCGCAGACCATGAAGCGTCGACCGTTAACGTTAGGACGGGACCGGCTGACAATGGAGATCGTGAGATCGTCTATCAGACCGTCAACGGCAAGCGCTCCTTTGCGCCCGGCGACCGCATCCTTCTTCTGGAAAACAACCGTGATCTCGCTGTGAAAAACGGCATGCTGGGAACCGTGGAGGCCGTCGAGCCGAACGCAATACATCTGCGGCTCGACGGAGCTGCCAGCGGGCAAAACAATGCCCGTGTTCTCTCTCTACCCGTAAAAGATTACCAGAGTTTTGATCATGGCTATGCGACCACCATTCACAAGGCCCAAGGCGCCACCGTCGACCGTAGCTTCGTCATGGCATCGTCGACCATGGATCGACACCTGACCTATGTCGCCATGACGCGCCATCGCTATCAGGCAACCCTTTATGCCGGTCGCGATGACCTCGGCGACACCAAAGACATGGTTGCCAGACTAAGCCGGTCCGGTGCCAAGGAAACGACACTCGATTACACAAACCTCTTTGCCGAGAGGCGTGGGCTGACATCAAAGTTGCACGACACGGACGAGATAAAACGTGAAGTCCGGAACACGATCGCGCATGACGTCCAGCACCCAGCCGGGCAACCGGTGGGCCAGGAGCAGGATCGGCCACACGATCGCAGGCAGGCTGACGAGGAGCTCGTCGACGATCTGGTCGGTCCCGCCCTCAACGCCATCGACGCCGCGCACGGTTTTGAACACGTTCAAGACGATCGGGATGCCCGTCTCGTTACCTCAGCAGACATCCCCGCCCCGCTCATTCCCGCCGTTCGTTTCTACGATCGTACTATCGAAGACATCGCTCGTGAAAAAGCAAAGCCCTCTCTGGAGCACGACATGCAGGCCGTCCGCTCCGTCGGTCGAGAGGTTTACCTCGATCCTGAACAGGCAGCAGCCAGGCTCAGTGCCGCCATCGTCGACAACGGCATTGAGGGCCACGTCCTGGCCAGATCTCTCATCGAGACCCCCGAGCAGTTCGGACCCCTGCATGGTAAAGTCGGGCTGTTCGGCGAAAACAAGGAGCGCAGGCTTGCCCGCCATTACACACAGGCCCTTGGCAGCCACGTCCTATCCGCTGCAAAAACCTGGCAGCGTCGTCTTGAAGCCGAGCGCAAGTCAGAAACATGGAAACGTGAGCGCCAGGATATCGTCGAAGTCCCCGGCCTTACAAAACGCAGCCAAGTCCTTCTGCAGCAGTTTGACAGCCTCGTCGTTGAAGACAGGCCGACATTCCTGGCGCAACTCTCCGCCACGCCTGAGGGCAAGCTGGCCATCGTCGAGGCACGCGCAATCGCCAGTGCCCTCGAGCAGCGCTTTGGTAGCGCCGATATGCGCACCCTGAAACCGGAGGCGCTACGGCTGGCTCCAGAGATGGCCAACACATTCAATCAGATCAAGGATGTGGCCCGCATCGTCGAGCGGGTCCAGCGGGCTGAGCTCACCCAAAAGCATCAGCTTAAACAGGCTTTGACGAAAAGTCTGGGCCTGAGGATGTGAGGTCAGCGGGCCGGACGGTTGATACGGTCGAGAGCTGTTGCAAGCAAGAAGGCTGCCCGCCTATAAAGGTTACGGCCCACCCTTAGATATTCCATTCGGCACATGTTGGAGTGTTGAAGGTCACGACGCAATGATCCGGAAGCTCCCGGAATGGTGGGAGGCATCCGTTGGCCCGTGGCGTATCGTGTGAGCCACACCTGTCATTATCATAGTGCGTGGGGACGTGTTCGCAACAGCCGAGCGCAGGGTCAAAGCTTTAGAAAATCGACGTCCGTCGCCATTGGGTCTCCCCGTGTCGGAGTCGCGGCAGTCCAATAGCGCTGTTGATGTTCTGCTGGAAGAGGTAAGTTGCGTTATCTACTTGGCATAACCTTTAAGAGGAGGAACGATTCCACGGCAGAACTGGCGTTCAAACGACTGCCAGCCAGAAGGTGTCGCTTCGAACTTTACCCCAGAGGAGGAATGGGAATGAGCAGGAACAGAGGCGTAGTGTATTTGCGGCCAGGCAAGGTCGAAGTAAGAGACATCGACGATCCCAAGCTTGAGGCACCTGACGGTCGTCGGATCGAGCATGGCGTCATCCTCAAAGTCATTTCTACAAACATCTGCGGCTCCGACCAGCACATGGTCAGGGGCCGAACCACGGCCTTACCAGGTCTCGTGCTGGGCCATGAAATCACGGGGGAAGTCATTGAAAAGGGCGTCGACGTCGAGATGCTGGAGATCGGAGATATCGTCTCAGTGCCCTTCAACGTCGCCTGTGGTCGCTGCCGCTGCTGCAAGTCTCAAGACACTGGCGTATGTCTCACCGTCAATCCATCACGCGCGGGCGGGGCTTATGGTTACGTCGACATGGGCGGATGGATCGGCGGCCAGGCCCGTTACGTCACAGTCCCCTACGCTGATTTCAATCTCCTGAAATTTCCTGATCGTGACAGGGCTTTATCGAAAATCCGCGATCTTACGATGTTGTCCGACATCCTGCCGACAGGTTTCCACGGCGCGGTGAAGGCCGGGGTCGGCGTTGGCTCGACAGTCTATGTCGCAGGTGCCGGTCCGGTCGGTCTGGCAGCAGCAGCGTCAGCGCGCATTCTTGGTGCAGCGGTCGTGATGATTGGTGATTTCAACAAGGATCGTCTCGAGCATGCAGCCAAGGTCGGGTTCGAGCCGATTGATCTTTCCAAGAGCGACCGGCTCGGAGACATGATCGCCCAGGTCACCGGGATCGATGAGGTCGATAGCGCCATCGATGCCGTTGGTTTCGAAGCCCGCGGTCATTCTGGCAGTGAGCAGCCAGCCATCGTTTTAAACCAGATGATGGAGATCACACGAGCGGCAGGTTCGATAGGCATTCCAGGCCTCTATGTCACGGAAGACCCAGGGGCAGTAGATGACGCCGCCAGAAAGGGTAGTTTGTCCCTTCGACTGGGTCTCGGCTGGGCCAAGGCCCAGTCCTTCCACACCGGCCAGACACCAGTGCTGAAATACAATCGTCAGCTCATGCAGGCTATCCTTCACGACCGACTGCCGATCGCCGACATTGTCAACGCAAAGATCATTTCGCTTGATGATGCCGCGCAGGGCTATGAAAGCTTTGACCAGGGGGCGGCGGTAAAATACGTTCTGGACCCTCATGGAGACCTGACGAACGCCGCCTGATTTGATCAGACACCATGGTGGCTCGCTATCCTTGCTCCGCCCTTTATCGAGGTTGGACAAGGGCAGTTTGTTCGTCCTCCCTTGCCACAAATCAATGTTCATTGGACCCAGTTGCTCTTGTTGGAAAGGTCGACGGAGCGGGTGAAGGGAATATTTGGAGCGGGTAGAGGGCTCTGACTAATCATATGTGCGTTGATTTAATTGCACAATTATTAGTGAAACCGAGATATTCTGCACGTCTTGTGGCACATGTTGTGGCACGCCAGTGTCGCAGCTCGTAAGCAATATTAGTGCATGTCACCGCTCAATACTACAGTGCGTGGCGCCGGCAACGTAAGCCATCCAGCCTCATTGATAATTCTAATGAACGATGAATATCTGAAAGTTAAAACAAAAGTCTCCCGGGAATGAGCTGCAAACTCGAGATGCCGGACAAGGGAAATGTCCAATAGTACGGTTCGAGAGAGTTGAAAGCACTCTGCGTGTGATATGCAGGGAACTTGGCATGCGGACAAGATGGCCCCGAGCCAGCTTGACAGGGTGAACCGCCAGTTCAAAGCCCCTGCGCCGAACAGGCTGTGGGTTTCGGATTTCACATATGTCGCTACCTGGCAGGGGTTCGTCTACGTGGCCTTTGTCATCGACGTCTTCGCTCGTCGCATCATTGGCTGGCGGGCGAGCCGGACGGCACATGCAGGCTTTGTCCTGGATGCCCTTGACCAGGCGCTTCATGATCGGCGTCCTGCTCATGGCGGTGGCCTTGTGCATCACTCGGATCGCGGCGTTCAATACGTGTCCATTCGCTATTCCGAGCGGTTGGCAGAAGCAGGTATCGAGCCATCTGTCGGAAGTGTCGGCGACAGCTACGACAACGCCCTCGCAGAAACGATCAACGGTCTTTACAAGGCCGAGGTCATTCATCGCCGGGGACCGTGGCGAAGCTTCGAAGCGGTCGAGTTCGCTACCCTGGAATGGGTCGACTGGTTCAACCACCGACGCCTTCTGGAGCCCATCGGAAACATGCCGCCAGCCGAAGCTGAAGAGCGCTTTTACGCCATGCTGGACGAACCAGCCATGGCCGCATAACTTAACCGAAATGGCCTCCGGCAAACCCGGTGCGGTTCACCCGCATGCCGTTATCATCTGTGACCTCGATCATTTTAAGAGTATCAATGACACCTACGGCCACCATATCGGCGACTTGGTAATTCAGTCGTTCGGAGAACTTCTTCGTAACTACGCGCCCGCAACTTCAGCAACAGGCCGGATAGGCGGCGAGGAATTCGCAGTCTTCTTACCTAGCACGCCTTTGGACACTGCGCTGTCCCTCGCTCAGACGCTACGCAAGGCGACTACAACCATCGAGGGTCTCCCGCTGAGACCAACCGCGAGCTTCGGTGTCGCTTCGCTCTCCGCGGCTTCCGATCTGCAAGATGCATACCGGCGGGCAGACAAGGCACTATATGAAGCAAAAAACTCAGGGCGGGATCGGGTGAAACTGGCGATGAGCCACGCCTAGATCAGTGTAGGACTATCGACTTGCTACTCTCCGTAGCATCAATCGGCAAATGAGTCTCTGCCGTCCATAATGGAAATATGGATAAGCAAAATTGACGGCCGCCTTCCTTGCAATTTGGCATCATATCCGAACGGTCTGAAACTACGCTTTAGAGGGAGCCCAACCTTCGACATGCTATTTTTGATGTTAAGCTTGGGAAAACCAATCTGAAGATCCGCGGACCGCATGAGTCTTGCGTTCGAGAGTGCTGAGGAGCTCGCGCTACGAAGTTCTGACAAGGTAGCCCTGCATAGAGAATTGAATGCTCCGACCCGATAATCTAGAATCTGCAACGACCGCTCTAGTCTGCAGGATTTTACTGGTTGAACAAGAGTTTACTGCAGGGACGGAAACTATAGAAAATCCGGCTTTTTGATCGTATAGATTTGCAATCCCGGATGAAGATATCCCACGTCTCAGGCGCCTGCTACGATCGTGTCTACGTACGGAGAAAATCCCGTTTATATTAAAAGCGGCATGCAAGATTCTGTTTCGCCATAATAGACTGTCAGACTCAGAAGTTCCTAAAATAGAGCAACCAAATCGCGCGACGCCAGCGGGGGCAATACGCATGTCTCTCCACGGAAGTGGTCGGCACATCAGTTACCGATCGCCTCATAGGTGAACGTAAGCGATCCTACGGAAACAGCCCGTCCTTTCTCGTCTCTGACTTTCACAGTAACAATCCCTCGGTGGTCGTCATAGGGCATTTCGTCCTTGGCGATGTCCGCCATGATGCGTCCAACCTCACGCGGAAGCTCGTCTGGTGAAGATACGAGCATCCCTTGACCGTCGATCACTTCCCCGTCGCCGTTGTGGACATCAAAAAAATACCGGCTAGCCATTGCAGGTCCTATGTTTTAGGGATCATAATTGCGTACGGTTGATGTAACTAAGGGGAGTCTGGCTTTCGGAAACCATGCTCCATCAATGTTTGATGGACAAGTTCTGCCGTAAACGGTTTGCCTATGAACTTCGCGTTGCCTGGAAGGTCGCCCGGACCGGGAACAATTGCCCCGGACGCGATCACCACACAGATGTGCGGCCAGCGCTCTGCGACGATTCGTGCCAGACTGAAGCCGTCCAGGTCTCCGGGCATCTGTACGTCTGTAAAAAGAAGCTGGAGCGAGGAGTGCCTGTCGAGAAACGCAAACGCCTGATCTGCCGTGGATGCCTCCACGACTGAGTATCCCTCATCCAAAATGATATCGACCGTCTCCAAGAGGATGAGCGGCTCGTCGTCGACGACAAGGGCAATGGGTTGAACGAGCTCTTCGAATTCTGCGGTTTCCATTCACCCTAAAGCTACAGAACACCAGTTTGTTCCTTATATCCAGGAGATGGAGCAACATTGGTCAACAAGTTCAATTTCTTGAAGATGTCTTCTCTCTATAATTGGCCTTCGAAGGTAACGCCTTGACGTTCGTGGCCTCGTTAGCGTCTGTGTAAGCTGTAGTCACAGGTGCAATGAGATCTGGGTACCCAGCAGTTGATTCGAGTATTGCGGCACAACCCATATGCACTCGACACCAACGCGCCTTGCCATAGCGGTCCAAACCACCGTATGAGATCATGAAACGCAACAACTGCATCCATTCCACAACTGTAAACGTTGAACCCGGATACTCCTTATTACGCGATATCTGTAATGTTGGGTTTCGTTCTAGTAGTCGTGTGTAACAGGTCACCTCCACCTCTCGATGGGAGGTGACCTGATCGAAGTCCGTCAAAGCTGGTTTTTCTTAGAACTCTTCCCAGCTTTTGTTTTTGAGCGCTGCATTGCCCGAAAATGACGAGCTCACCCGGTTCAGCAATTGTCGGGCAGGCGACCGTTTTTGATCCGGGTACCGATCTACTGCGGACGAAGCGCCTGATTTCGCCTTGGCGTCTGTCTCGAATTTTCCGACCAGAATGAACAAAGCTTCCGCTTCTCGTGCAAGGGCATGGCTTGCCGCGGTGGATTCTTCCACCATTGCGGCATTCTGTTGGGTGCCCTGATCCATTTGGGACACAGCCTGGTTGATTTCCTTGATACCGGTCGTCTGCTCGCGCGACGCTTCTACAATAGACAGCACGTTGACGCTGATTTCTTTCACCTGCTCGACGATTTTGCCGAGCGATTCTCCTGTCTGTGCAACAAGGCTGACGCCGCTTTTGACGTGATCCCCTGATTTGGCAATCAGCGTTTTAATGTCTTTCGCCGCACTGGCCGAACGCTGCGCGAGCTCGCGAACTTCCTGGGCAACCACGGCAAAGCCCTTGCCGGCCTCACCCGCCCTCGCCGCTTCAACGCCCGCATTTAGGGCAAGTAGGTTGGTCTGGAATGCAATTTCATCGATGACGCCGATGATATTGGAGATTTCGTTGGAGGACGTCTCGATCGCATTCATCGCATTGATGGCTTTCGTTACCACCGTCCCGGAATGCTCTGCATTCTCACGCGTGGCGGTCACGAGGCGACCGGCTTCTTCAGCGCGGCGGCTGGTGTCGGCAACCGTTGTCGTAATCTGTTCCAGCGCAGCGGCTGTCTCTTCGACGGATGCCGCCTGCTGTTCGGTGCGCTTGGCAAGATCGTCCGCCGAGGCGCGGATCTGGTTGGATCCGGCAGAAATGGCCTGCGCATTGCCGCTCACATTGACGATGGCGTCCTCAAGGCGCTCTATTGCGCCGTTGAAGTCCACCCGGATTTTATCCAGACGGGTCGCAAAGGTGTGGTTGATGCGGTAGTTCAAGGTGCCATTGGCCATAGCGCCCAGACCTGCAGCCAAAGTGTCGACCGCAAACTGCACTTCTGCACTTTCCGCTGCTTCTCTTTCCTGCTGCTCCAGCCGTTCACGTTCAGACAGCGCGCGGTTGGCCTGCGCTTCCGCTTCCAGTTTCGACCGTTCCTGTGCGTTGGTTTTGAACACGGCTACGGATTTCACCATGTCGCCGATTTCACTACGGTCGGCAACGACGCTCAATTCGGCTTCCGCATGGCCATTCGCCAGTTCGCGCATTGTCTTTACAATACGGGTAACAGGGTTTGTGATAGACCGTGTCACGATTGTTGCGAGCACGGCAACGAGTGCAAGAACGCCAAAGGATATCGCCAGGGAGATGAGAAGGCTGTTGTGCTGTTGCGCAGCACATGCGGCGGCGAAGTCGCGCAGGTCAAGGCCTGTCTTGTCTTCGACAGCTTTCAGGGCATTGATGCGATTGGTCGACGCTTTGTACCATTCTTCACCGCTTACGCTGTTCAGTTGCCCCCCAAACGGGCTGGCCATTGCAATGTTGCGTTGGTTTTCGACAAGCTTGCCTGCATCACCGCTCAACGCATCCTTCAATGCAGCTCGTTGGTCTGCGCCCGCATAGCTATTGAAATCAGAGAAATAGACATTTTGCATCGCACCGAATTTTACGAAGAGCTGGTAGCTTTCAGGGCTGAAGCTGCCGGATGTGAAGGCCGCAGTTCCAATCGTTCGCTCTTGTCCCGCCCTTTCCTTGCCTTGCAGCAGTGCCGAGTAAGCGACAATTCTGTTGGATATGGTGCTGTCCGTCGTCAAGGAACTCATCGATTCGATGATCTTGATGAGGCTGCTGATCGTGTCGGCAAAGTAGGAGGCAATCTCCGGCACACCGGCCTTGAGCGACGTCACGTCCTGCCGCATGGCTGTGAGCCTATCAAGCTTGGCTTGAGCGGCAGAAGCGAGTTCTCTAAGGGCTGGCGCCAGATTGCTATTTTCGTCTGTCAGGCCCAGTGTTTTGAAGCGTTGAATTGCCACGTCCGCAGCACCTCTTTGCTTTTCAAGAAGGGGGCCGAACTCGCCCTGCCCACGGGCACCCACAAAACCGGCGGAAGCTCCGCGTTCTTTTTGAACCTCATGGATCGTGGCGCCCAAAATGGGGGCCATTGAGGCAATTTCTGCAACAGATTGCGCTTCGGATGCTGTTTGCAAACGCTTCACATTGTCTTGCAAGGCTGCGCCAACCAAGGCGATAGTTGGGATGGCCGCAACGATGATGATGCGAGTCCTGATTTTTAGATTGCCGAATATGCTCACGTTTGGCCTCTGATGATGAATAGCGTATCTGCTAGAATTACGTCAGTCATATAATAATAAACCATTGAAATTTCGTTATTTTTGCATACAAAGAATTCAATATGCCCATTTACTAGGCAGAGTTGCAATTGTAGAGGTTTGGAATCTCGGACTCACGTAAGGTCAATCAGGAAGTTTGCCTCTTGCATACAAATGGAAAGTTCTTCCGAGACCTGAGTGTTAGGCACAAACCAGCATCTCGAAATTTCAGCTTACTCGTGCAAGGATGCCTCAACTCAGTGAGCTGCCGAAAATGCACGCGTTTAATAGGTCTTCCAGCGCTGACTATCGCGAGGCTGGGAATATGAAGTGCACTCGCGCTGGTAAAACCCAACCGCATCTTCGATGGAGCAAAGAAATGAACCGTAAGCTCTGTACCCCGGTGGCGTATGGATTAGCTCCGCGAAACTATTTGACAGGGTACCACAGCGGGCCTTGGTGTCCTTGGGCTATTTAAAGTTTCTGCTCACCCGATCTAGGCGGAACGATCTTTCGGCAATCTGTTGTCTCTAATGACCGGGAGAGACCGTGTTCAATGCTGAAGAAAGATAACGGGCAGCCAGATGGTTACCTCTTCTTTCCGCGATTGATAACGCCGCGCGACAATGGGCCTGCAAAGGATCGCTACCCTCCGCAATATGCGGTGAGGAGGCATCCATAACAGCTCCGGTATAGAACGTCGGGACGCCCATCTCATCATGAAGACAACGTCCAAAAGATATCAAGGTCCGCGTCGAACCGTCGGAATGCCGCACACGGAAGCGACCAATCGATGGTTCGGCGTTCAGGATTGCACTGTGGACGTTACTGGCGATCACAGCGCGGTCGTCTTCCACCATGATTGCAAAGATCTGTTCGACTGAAATTCCTTTGGCGAGTTCCTCGATGGAAAAGCCATAGAGTTTAGCCAAGTAGGGGTCACCGTAAAGTTTGTTCTCTGCGACATGCCAAGTGTAAAACCCCATACTGTGTGGGGATGAAACAACTGTGGCTCCTGTCAGCAATGACTTTTTCATAACTCTCTCCCAGCCTTAGAAAGAAATGGACTCAGAACGGCCATAGACTTGCATGTCGGATTGCTAATTTAAAGTGTCGATGTCATAGGTCCGTTCGTTCTTGCTGTTCTTTGAGGAAAATCGTTCTCCAGTGTCAGTCCGCCAGTCTTGGCGCGCAGTGCTTGAATATCGACGGGTTGGTTGCACGAACCGTATCGTTGCGATCGGCGACACGTTGCTGGTAACCGGTCATAATTCCCAGCTCTACATCCGGGAACGCGACCAGTGGAAATGGTTCAACAGGACATACTGCCGATGCCATCGGAGGAGTTCGACCATCTCGTGTTCGGCGCGCTCGCTGGCCCTTCGCTTGACGATCTCTATATGGCAGTCACCTGCATCCCTAAGGCCTCGGGAAGGAAGTTGACCGAGGAAGAGGAGGACCGGACAGCGGAACTGTTCGATCTGGGACGACCCGACGAGGCGCTCGCCATCCACCATGCGGCCGAAGGCGAGACCAAGGTCATGGAAGGTCGGCTTTACCACTGGAACGGAACCGATTGGAAGGTGGTCGCCACCCCGAGAGACGGTCAACACTACGCCCAGCCAGCGGTAATGTCGGACGTTTTCGTAGAAAATCCGGGCAGGGTATGGACGGTCGGAGAAAACGGCGTCATTCTGGATGGCAACGCAGAGCGCGGCTTCAGTGACGTTTCATTCAAGGGAGACGACGAGGACCTGAGATCGATAACCCGTTTTGGTGACAGGATGACAATTGGCTCTGATTACGGACTCTATTCATTTGATGGACATATCCTGTCCCCGCTGAAACCGACCCTTGATCCTTCCATCAACATAAACGTCCCCAATCCGCTCAGTGTGCAAACTGTTGGCAACACGCTTTACTTCTTCGACAGGAACCACGGCGTTCAAACATTCGACGGAGCAGAGTGGACCGCGATCACGATCCCACCCCCCTGCTCAAACGCTAATGCCGCTTGTCGAACACAAACAAGTCGTCTTCCGGCATACGCCACTTCACCCGGAGGGTGCCCGGACTGCAGGACACTAAAATGTTAGCGCGGTACACCTGCCCGATCGCCGTCCTATTCTGCATTCTTTCTACAGCGCAATTTGAAGGAGCCGAAATGCCATCTGAAGGTTATACCGATGTCATCGCCTTCGCGTCCGATTTCTCGGGAGCCGATCCTACCATCGTAAAGCGGGTCCAGGAGATGGCTGTCAACCCGCCTACAGATATGGAGACCATCGGATTTTACGGCGCAGAGGATTACTCTGCGCGTCATCGATTGTTTCTCGCCACCGTCAATCTGCTGGACAACGCAGGAAAGCTGCACTCTGTTGAAGACAAGTACACCAGCGATATTTTCTCGATCTGGCAGGAAGGCGGCATCATAAACAAGACCACGCTAGGTTCTGTCGCCAATGCCGTTTTTGGCCCTCTTATAGTTGGAGAACAACCGCCGGGACCGATAAACGCTTATCGTGATCTCGTCTGGTCGCAATATGCCCTAGCTACGAAGGAACTGGAGCAGAACATCCAGGACTACGGCAAGGTTCTTCTGTCGATCGATGCGACGGACGGTGACACGATGTTTTTTGCGCTCGTGCCTCCCGAGATCGCCGGCCGTTGGCGCGACAAGGCTTTGAGCGAACAGGAAGGATATCGCGCCGGGGTACGCTCCCCGATGTGGGACCGCCTTTGGCTCAACCTGACTTACTCCACCCGAGGAATGGTGGTTGACGACGACCGGAAAGGCCTTCCACCCGGCACTCGCACACGGGACGAAACAATCCCGTTTGCAAAATGAATTCTGTCAAGCTTAGATATGCGTGGGCGATAGAAGAAGGAGATGTTTTGCAACAACACCGCTCAGGACTGAGTGAAGTGAGCAAATTTTCTTGTCCCCCCGCGATCTCAAGGCGATAAGACTTCCGACAGCATCTCCTCACATACATCGGAACCACCGTGGCGTAAAAGCTTGACGCGCTCCGTCAACCACGCAAGTTTCTCTTCTGGAGTCTCGTGGGCAGGGAAATAATCGAGATCGACGCACGCCCTTGAGGCGACTGAAGCAGCGCCTTGCAAATTTCGTATCGCGTGGCCCAAGTCGATCAAAGACGCTCCATCATCGACGCCTAGTCACGTCCGCCGCCGCCCTACGATTTTCTCGTTGATCCCGTATCAGGATCTCGCCTCGGGCGTCGTATCTTGTGGAGTTACACTTTCAAGGGCTTGATAGGATCGGAGTCTCCAATCCCGGGTTCATTGCTTCGTATCACCTGCTACTTTGGCGTCGCTTTCTCCTGCAACAAGCTCCAGTGGCCAAATGATTTGCTGCTTCTCGTCTGGGTAAAATGAAGCGTAAGCGGGCATTTTGGAAAGTAGCGTCTTCCCCACCGAAACACCCAAATCTCGCAATGACAGCCGGAAACTAGTGAGTGGCGGCTGCAGAAATCGCCCCCGAGGCTCTTCTCGAAAACCGATGACGGCAAGGTCACGACCGACTTTGAGGCCGACTTCTGCCAATCTGCGGTAGAGACCAAGCGCCATCAATTCGTAGATCAATACCACAGCTGTCGGTCTCTGCGGCATGTGCAGCAATTCGCTGCCCGCATGATAGCCCCCTTGCTCGCTGGATTTGGCCTTGATCACAAGCGATGGATCGAAGGAAAGCCCGTTCTCCTTCAGTCCTCTTTTGTAGCCATCGAGAAAAACATAGCCCAAATTGATGTCGTTATCGGGAACCGCCACCGCAATGCGTGTATGTCCATTGGTGGCAAGCCGGTTGATCGATGCGAATGCAACGCCTTCGAAATCCAGATCGACCCACGGATAATTCCCGCCTGATTGCGACCGCCCGAGCGCGACAAAAGGCACGCCCGTCTTGACGAGGAAATCAATCCGCCGGTCGATGCGACGGGTGGAGGATATGATCATCGCATCCACTAACCGCCGCACCACCATGCGCTTCAAATATTCCTCGCGGTCCTCGTCGTCGGAACAAGGAAGGATGACGAGGTCCAGCTTGTGAGGTGCAAAAACGCTTTGCAATCCGTCGGTTACGCCCATGAAGAAATTATCCGAGTTCTCCACCGTCTCCGGGTTGCTACCCATCATCAAGCCGATAACGTTTGTGGTACCCTGGCGCAGGCTGCGACCCGACTGGTTGGCGACATACCCAAGCTCTTCGGCAGCCTCAAGCACGCGGCGACGTGTCTCGTCATTGACATCCGGCTTGCCGTTCAATGCCCGTGAAACCGTGCCTATGGAGATGTCGAGATGCTCGGCAAGCTGGCGTATTCCCTTCATGTCTTATCCGTCTCCGTCTAATCACGCATCTGCGTTCGCTTACGCCTCTTGACACATCTAGCCTTTCCATCATAGCGTCGTAAACGTTTACGGAATGTCGCACCTTGAGGAGTTTGGTGCGAAAACCGGGGAGGAAATCGTCATATTGAATGCCGTTTTATGCGGATGCGGAGCTATGGCAAAAGGCTGGCTGCGGGCAATCGCCTCGACGCCTGAACTGACCGCTTCCATCGAAATTGTGGGCCTGGTGGATTTGAGCCGCGACACGGCGCAAGCGCTGGCGCAAGAGTTTTCCTTGACCGATGTCGTCATCGGTACCAATCTTAGCCATGTGCTGGAGACGACCAAGGCCGATATCCTGTTCGACGTGGTCGTTCCCGTGGCGCGGTTCAATGTCGTGTCAACCGGTCTGGCTGCGGGATGCCATGTGCTCAGCGAAAAGCCGATGGCGTCATCGCTGGAAGAGGCTCGGGAACTCATCGCCATGGCCGAAAAGGCTGGCAAGGTGCACGCGGTCGTTCAAAACCGTCGCTTCATCTCTGGTGTCCGACGCCTGCGCCGTGCCGTCTCCGAAGGGTTGATCGGCACTCTTACAGGCATCCATTGCGATTTCTTCCTCGCTCCCCACTTCGGTGGCTTCCGTGAAGAAATGAAAAATGTGCTGCTGCTCGATATGGCCATCCACACCTTCGATGCCGCACGTTTCGTCGCTGACGAGAAGCCTCTCGGTGTCTATTGCCTCGAAACCAACCCGTCCGGGTCGTGGTATTCGCACGGCGCTGCTGCCAATGCCGTATTCGAATTTTCTAACGAGGTCGTCTTCACCTATCGCGGCTCGTGGTGTGCCGAAGGACAGCGCACCAGCTGGGAAAGCCAGTGGCGCCTGGTCGGCTCCAAGGGCATGATTACCTGGGATGGCGAAGAAGAATTCGTTGCATCGCTTGCGGGAACGGAACCGGGGCTTCTTCGCGGGTCGAAACCCGTAAACGTTCCTAATGCCTCCCATGACGAGGAAACCCACGGTCATGCCAGCGTGATTTCTTCGTTCATCTCGGCCATCCGTGACGGTGGCGTGCCGGAAACGTCGTCTTTCGACAATATCAACAGCCTCGCCATGGTGATTGCAGCGATTGAAAGCGCGCGCCTTCGCCAGCGGGTTCCTATTGCAGCGTAAGGATCGATAACAGTGAGCAATCCGGCAAAATCCATCCGCATCGGCACCATGGTCAGCGCGACAAAGGGAAATGCGGCAGAACGCATCGCCCAGATCGCCGATAAGGGGTTTGAGAGCTTCGAGCCATTTTTCTGGCAGACCACCAGCGGTCAGGACGTCGCGGAACTGGGCAAGCGCTGCCTCGATTCCATCGGCGATCGCGATATCACCATTTCCACGCTGGGCATGTTCGGCAATCCCCTGGAAGAAACTGATATCGATCTTCAGACATTGCAGGGATGGAAAGACTGCATCGATAATGCCCATCATTTCGGCGCCACATGCGTTGCCGGTTTCACCGGCCGCCTGCGCGGTAAGCCGCTGCCGGAAAGCCTTCCACGCTACAGGCAAATCTGGAGCGAACTGGCCAAACGTGCAGCGGACAAGGGCGTCAAGATCGCCTTTGAAAACTGCGCCATGGACGGCAACTGGGCAAGCGGCGACTGGAACATTGCCCATAATCCGGATGCCTGGGAACTGATGTTCAACGAGACGCCGGACGACAATATCGGTATCGAATGGGAACCGTGCCACCAGATGGTCTATCTCATCGATCCGCTGCCGCAGATCCGCAAATGGGCGCCAAAGATTTTCCACGTCCACGGCAAGGATGCCACCATTCGCTGGGATGTCATCAAGGAGCATGGCATTTTCGGCAAGGAGAAATTCGTCTTCATGCGCACGCCGGGTTTTGGTGACAGCAACTGGACAGACATAATTTCCGAACTGCGGCTGGCTGGCTGGTCCGGCTCGATCGATATCGAAGGCTGGCACGACCCGGTCTATCGCGATGCGCTGGAAATGACCGGTCAGGTACACGGCCTGAACTATCTGAAAGCATGCCGTGGCGGTGATTTCATCGTCGATCCGGTGTGAGTTAAGAGCGCGGCTCAGGAGGTGGGCCGCGCGTGAGAAATGCAATAACGATAACCACAGAGGAGGAGACCATGGGTATCGCTAAGGGCATGATGATGGGCGCACTCGCGCTTGCAGGCGTTTCCCTTGCCGCACTGTCGGTAAAGGCTGAGGACGTCAAGATAACGGTATGGTCGCTGGACCGGGATATCCAGCCAGCGCCCAATCTCATCAAGGATTTCAACGCGCTGAAGAACGGTATTCAAGTTGAATATCGCTATATCCAGTTTGATGATGTGGTGAGCGAGGCGATGCGCGCCTATTCCACAGGCAATGCGCCAGACATCATCGCCATCGATAATCCCAACCATGCGATGTTCGCAGCACGGGGCGCGTTTCTGGATATCACGGACAAGATTGCCAAGTCGGATGCGATCAAACCCGAAAACTATTTCCCCGGTCCGCTGAAATCCGCGACATGGGACGACAAATATTTCGGCATACCGAAAGCCACCAACACCATTGCACTCTACTATAACAAAGATCTGTTCAAAGCCGCCGGTCTTGATCCCGCAAAGCCACCTGTAACATGGGAAGAACTTGTCGCCGATGCCAAGAAGCTGACCGACCCATCCAAGAACGTCTACGGGATTGCGTTTAGCGCCAAGGCCAATGAGGAGGGCACCTTCCAGTTCCTGCCTTGGGCGCAGATGGCCGGTGCGACATACAAGAACATCAACACGGATGGCGCGGTAAAGGCGCTGGAAGTGTGGAAGCAGATCATGAGCGAGAAGCTGGCCTCTCCAGACACGCTCACAAGAAGCCAGTGGGATGCGACCGCAACCTTCAACGCGGGTAACGCCGCCATGGCAATTTCCGGTCCGTGGGAAATCGACCGTATGCTGAAGGATGCCAAGTTCGATTGGGGCGTGGCCCTGTTGCCGGTTCCAACGGCTGATGCTCCGCGTTCATCGGCGATGGGTGACTATAACTGGGCGATCTTTTCCAAGACCAAACATCCTGACGAAGCGTTCAAGGTGGTCGAGTATTTTGCTTCGCAGGACAAGGACATGTTCAAGAGGTTCGGCCAGTTGCCCGCCCGCTCGGACATCGCCATTCCGCCCACTGGCAATGCTTTGAAGGATGAAGCACTGAAAGTCTTCGTGGAACAGCTTAAATATGCCCAGCCGCGCGGCCCGTCTCCCGAATGGCCAAAGATTTCCAAAGCCATTCAGGACGCAATCCAGGCTGCCTTGACTGGCCAGATGTCACCCAAGGAAGCACTCGATCAGGCCGCCGAGAAGATCAAGCTCGTCGAAGGTTGATCGTGCTTGTGCCACGGGTTGGATCAGCCTGCGGCATCTCACCTTACCAGTTCCTCCCGGCGAGCTGTCTGTCACCCATGGAAGCAGGCAGCCTGTCCGGACATATCCTGTGTGGAAACAAGGGCGTCTCATGAAGAAGCTATTTTCCAGCGTGAGCGATGGCCGCGGTTTCGATATCATTCTGGTGGCATTGCCGCTCGCCTTTCTGTTCGTCATGGCTGGCTTGCCGTTGCTCTACAATATCCTCATGAGCTTTCAGGAGGTTGATATGTTCAGCCTCGGTAGCTTCGTGCGGCCATTCGTTGGCTTGAAGAATTATATCGATCTATTCAAACAGCCTGAGACGATCCCCATTCTCACCAACACGGTGATCTTCGTAGTGGCTTCCATTGCCGGTCAGTTCATCTTCGGCTTCGGGCTGGCGCTGTTCTTCTGGACAAATTTCCCCGGCGCATCCTGGTTGCGTGGCCTCTTTCTGGTCTCCTGGGTCATGCCAGGACTCGTCGTCGGCGCGATCTGGAACTGGATATTATCGGGCGATTTTGGCGTACTGAACTTTATTCTGCGCGAAAGCGGAATGATCGATGCGAACATCTTCTGGCGTTCGGACCCAAATTTCTCGCTCTGGGCCGTCGTGCTTGCCAATATATGGCTGGGCACATCCTTCAACATGATCCTCCTCTCGGTTGGTCTTGCCGCCATTCCCGGCGATCTTTATGAGGCAGCGGAATTGGATGGCGCAAATGCATGGCAGCGGTTCTACACGATCACGCTTCCCATGATGCGCTCCACCATCGGCGCCATCGTGGCGCTGGGGCTGATCTTCACCTTGCAGCAATTCGATCTTTTCGCAGCCATTACCGATGGCGGGCCGAACAACACCTCCAACGTCGCGCAATATTGGGCCTGGGACCTGTCCTTCCGCCAATATGATTTCGGTAAAGGCGCGACCATCTCGGTCATCATGATCGTGTTCGTCATGCTGGCGTCGGTCGTTTATGTTCGCTCTACACGTCATGAGGTGCGCGGATGAGCCTTGTCATACGCAATCGCTTCATGCTGGCCATCGCCCTCGTCATGGCCGCAATCTATCTGTTCCCGCTCTACTGGATGTATGTCACATCTCTCAAGGGCGGCTCGGAAATGTTCGCCAATCCACCGAGCTTCTGGCCCTCAGTACCACAGTGGGAAACCTACACCTATGTGTGGGAAAGCCGCAATATGGGCCGGTATTTGTGGAATTCCATTCTGATCGCGACCGGGGCAGTCAGTCTCATCACCATTTTGGGTGTGGGATGTGCTTACGTGTTGGCACGCTATCGCAATCGCTGGGTGGATGTCGGCCTGTTCCTGATCCTCATGCTTCAGGTCTTGCCTGCATCCTTGATGATTACGCCTATCTTTGTCGGTTTCTCGCAGTTCGGCCTTCTCGATTACCCGCGGCTGGCGGTCATTCTGGCGATTGCGGCCAAAAGCATGCCGTTCTTCGTCATTCTGGTGCGCGCCACTTTCATGGCCGTGCCGCAGGAGCTGGAAGAGGCGGCACTTGTCGATGGCAATTCGCGCATTGGCGCGTTCTTCAACATTGTGCTGCCGCTTGCCCGTAACGGCATTCTGGTCTCGGCAATCCTCATTTTCATGCAGGCCTTCGGGGAATTCGTGTATTCGAAATCCATCATCCAGGCAGTGGAATTGCAGCCCGCAAGCGTGGGGCTGAACTCCTTCATGGGGCCAAACACCAGCGAGTGGAACAACATCATGGCCTACGCCACGATGTACGTGACGCCCATTCTCGCCATTTTCATTCTCTTGCAGCGCCGCATCGTTTCCGGCCTGACATCGGGAGCACTCAAATGACCCTTCAGATCGAACTTTCCGGTGTGAACAAATATTACGGCGCGTTTCATGCGCTGAAGAACATCGACCTATCCATCGAAAAAGGCACCTTCGTCGCACTCGTCGGCCCATCCGGCTGCGGCAAGTCCACCTTGCTACGCTCGCTGGCAGGGTTGGAGAGCATATCGGCTGGCGATATGCGCATCGCCGGCAAGCTCATGAACGGCGTGCCGCCGCGCAAGCGCGATGTGGCGATGGTGTTCCAGTCCTATGCGCTCTACCCGCATATGACAGTCGAGGAAAACCTCACCTACTCGCTGCGTATACGGGGTGTGAAAAAAGCCCAGGCACGCAAGGCTGCCGAAGCAGTAGCAGCCACCACTGGCCTTTCACAACTGTTGAAACGATATCCCCGCGAGCTTTCTGGCGGCCAGCGTCAGCGCGTAGCCATGAGCCGCGCCATCATCCGCGATCCGCAAGCGTTCCTGTTCGATGAGCCTTTGTCCAACCTCGATGCGGCACTGCGCGTGCATATGCGCAAAGAAATCCGCTCGTTGCATGATCGTCTTCATGCAACGTCTGTCTATGTCACGCATGACCAGATCGAGGCCATGACCATGGCCGATCACGTGGTCGTCATGAAGGATGGCATCATCGAACAGCAGGGTTCACCCATCGAACTCTACGATAAACCGGTCAATCGCTTTGTGGCTGGGTTCATCGGTTCGCCTGCCATGAATTTTGTGCCTGCTATCGTTGAAAATGATGGGCATCATATCTCTTTGCAATTCGGTAGTGGTTTGGCGACTGGAAGCATTCCGCTGAAAAAATCGTTTTCGCCCGGTTCTCGTGTCGTTGTCGGTATTCGCCCGGAACACATTCAACTGACCGCGACTGATGAGGCCCAGTTTAGCCTGCCCGTTGCTGCAGTCGAGACGACAGGGTCCGCGACATTCATCACGACCGCCACAGAGCCGGAAATCTCGATGGTGATTCAGGGCCGAAGCACTGTCAAAGCCGGTGAACAGCTTGGTTTCGCCATCGATCCTGTAACGCTACATCTATTCGATGATACGACCGGCATCCGGATTTGAAATAAGGAGGTGCGATGTTGAAATATTCAACGAATTTCCTATTTGTTTCTTAGCTCCCTGTTAAACCTGCTGACCTGTGTGCGCGGATTAAAGGCTACTGGCGCAAATACAGTTGAAACAAAGTGTTCCCAACAAACGGCGTGGCATGCAAATATAGGCCGAGATAGAAAAAAAATCCATCAAACATAACAATACCCTTAAACATAGGCTGTGAATTTAGTTTTGATCCTTCTTCGTTTAAGTTGCCTTACAACTTGGTCGGATACGGTCCCCAATGGTGTCCATCAGGCAGACATTCTAAAACTGTGGCTTCTAAAGCGCTTAAGCAACTCGCGCTCAGATCAATGCTTTGTTATGTGCAAGATGGCGTCTGACATCACGAGCTAAAACGGTGGCTGATGACGCACGTAAAGCCGCAGCGGTTCCGGCTGCTTGACCGGTAGCGAAAGATGTTCCCATCACACGTAAAGAGCCGTACGCGCTTGAATCAGCGCCAGCAACCCGGCCCGCGAGAAAAAGATTGTCGGTGCCTGCCGCCTCTATAGCTCCGATCGGTATGTCGGCATATCCATCACCACCAACGTCGATGAAACGTGCCCTTCCCGGCGCTTCGTGAACCTCCATCGGCCAAGCGGCACGACCGATGCCATCATCACGGCGTTCTCCATTGGTTAAAGCTGTACAAGTCAAATCTTCACGAGAACGTGGACGGCGTGTTTCGCGAATACCAATTTGTGGCCCCGTGGCTGAGATATAAGCGCCCTCAAAGCCCGGCAGCTGCCGCAGCAATTGCAAGTTCCGCCAGGCTTCCAGCCGCGCCTGACGTTCTGCCGCGCCCAGACTGGCACCGCTCAGACCGTCGGTCTCAAGATCGATCGTCATCCACCAGTAATCATTGGATGTCGGCAACCGCAACATCACGCCGCCATCTGCGCGGTGGATCGGTGCCTGTGAGCTGGCGTTGTGCTCGGTGATAAGTTGTGTCATTCGCGCACGGTCGAAGATCGTATCGGCAGCTACGCCACCGATACGGACCGGCATCGAGGCAGGCTGGACATGGTCACCGGCAATGCTGTCCTTCGTCATCTCAAGTCCGGCTCGCGACGCGACGATGGCCTCTCCACTAGCATCAACGAATGCGTCGGCTGTGATCTCGTAGCTGCCTACATGGTCGGTCACGGTGATCGCAGCAATCCCATTAGGCTTGGTGAAGACCGCAGTGACGAGGCTGTGCAGCAGGACCTCTATGCTAGAAATGTCGGTCATCCGGTCGAAGCCGAATTTGACGGCTTCTGGATCCAGCATGACGATCCAGTTGCCGCTACTCGATTTGATCGGCGCGACGTCTTGCCCGATCTGTGCAAGCGTAGTCAGAAGTTCGGCGCCGATTCCGCCGACGGCAAAGACAGGATCAGCACCTTTCAGGAAGAAGCCGCAATAGGCAAGCACAAGTGAATTTGCGGCCGCGCCGCCGAGAAAGCCATAGCGCTCTATCAGAGCAACCTTTGCGCCAAGGCGGGCAGCAGCCACAGCCGCGCTCATTCCTGCCGCTCCTCCTCCCACGACCACGACATCGAAACGGGCGTTGCGCGTGTTAGTCATTGAATCGTCCTCCACCCATAATTCCCATGGCGCTGCCTAGGGCGAAAAGTTGTGCTTTCGCCATTTCTTCTCCGCTCTGGATGGTGAGGCCACGTGCGACGGCAAGTGCAAGAAGAGGGGTAATTGTCGGACTCGTCACAACATCCGCCACAAGCCCGTGCCCAGACATGGCATCGAGAACAGCTTCAGGAATGGGCAGTGGATCATTCGCCTGCATGCCGGAAGACGACGCGTTGACGACAAGATTGAACGAGCGGATTGGGATTGGACCCGAGGTGATATCCACGCTTGGAAAAGCCTTGGCAAGACGTGTTGCAAGACTTTGAGCGCGATCATCATTGCGATCCGAAATCAGTAATGAAGCCACACCTGCCGCAGCTAGGGAATAGGCAATCGCACTTCCGGCAGCCCCAGCGCCGACAAGGAGCACGGCCTTGCCGGCAGGGGTGAAACCATGCAGTCGCGATGCGCTGACAAAGCCGGTTCCATCGGTCATGTCCCCGGAGAGGCGACCGTCTGTGTGTCGCCTGACGACGTTTGCCACGCCGAGGAATCGTGCCGTATCGCTGAGATCATCCACCAGTTCAGCAACCGCAGCCTTGTGAGGAATGGTGACCACGAAGCCGTCGAGATTGCGCCAACCGCGTGCTGTGGACAGAAAGTCCGCCACGCTTTCTGGAAGCAGATCGACCGCGATCATTGCCCGATCTGTCGCTTGATCAGCAAAGTAGCGATTGAAATTATCCGGCGACTTCACTTGGGCAATCGGTGAGCCGATGATCGCCACTAGTCGTGTCTCGCTGCCAATCATAAGCGTTTCTCCCAATTTGTGGAGAGCGTAGAAGATGGTTCCTATTGACGCCAATATAATTATTGGCTGATGATATAACTTCAATTTATAGGATTGATGTGCGCTGCGGATGACAAATTCCAAGCTCAGGGAGCCAAAACTAAAAGAACGGCAAGTCGAGATTTTCCGCGCCATCATGGCGACGAACTCGTTGACGGCAGCGGCTCGTCATCTTGGCGTCTCGCAGCCTGGCCTTTCGATTGCTATCAAGCGGCTCGAGGATCAGCTGGGCGTTGCGCTATTCGCCCGCATTTCAGGTCGGTTGGTGCCAACGCAGGAAGCAGAGT
Organism: Agrobacterium vaccinii; assembly: GCF_021310995.1. Classification (NCBI taxonomy): domain Bacteria; kingdom Pseudomonadati; phylum Pseudomonadota; class Alphaproteobacteria; order Hyphomicrobiales; family Rhizobiaceae; genus Agrobacterium; species Agrobacterium vaccinii. Next base: position 40,112 of record NZ_CP054151.1, read on the forward strand.
TGATTCTTGCAGAAGTCGAACGCGTTCATCAGCAATCGGAAATGCTCTCGGATGCGATCTACGCCATCGCGCGCGGCAATGCCTCCACGTTTCGCTTCGGCTCCACGCCAAGCCTTGGCATGCGGCTGATACCAAAGGCGTTGAGACGTTTGCAACAAGAGGGCACGGCTGGAACCTACTACAGCGATTCATTATCCCAACGCGATGTGCGCGACTATTTGTTGTTCGGTCAGGGAGCTTGCGTTGCAACGATTGCCGAGGTGAAAGATCCCATGATTGAGACGGCGCGCATCGCCAGCGCCGGGCTAGTATGTGTCGTGCCCAAAGATCACCACCTCGCCAGCCGGAAGTCGATCACGCCAGTAGAGCTTGCCGAAGAGACCCTGATTTCCTTCGAGGCGAGCACCACCCACGGTGTTTATATCGAAGAGACCTACCGGCGCTGGGATGTCCCGCGCAAAACCGCCATATACGTTCATTTTGTCGAAGCCGCACTGTCCTTCGTTACAGAGCGTATTGGCATTACCATTCTCGATGCATTTTCAGCCATCGATTGCGATATCCATGGGCTTGTCGCCATTCCAATCGAAAACAGCGTCAGCATTTCTGCATATGTCCATGTCTGCCATCTGCGCCCACGGCAGAAGGGCGTTGATAGTCTGATCAACGCGCTGCGGGATATTGCAGCCGCAGCCACCAATCAAACCGAAGCAGGATAGCTCAACCAATGCATAGACAGGCCAATGGATTGTTCCCCGGTTTTGAAGACAGACGCATTGAAACGCCTGAGGTGGATTTTGCCGTTTTGACGAAAGGGACCGGCCCGGCAGTTCTTTTGTTACACGGCTACCCCGAGACGCGCGCCGCCTGGCACCGCATCGCGCCTGCACTGGCGGAATCCTATACCGTTGTTGCTCCCGATCTGCCCGGTTATGGCCACAGCCGCGTGAAGGACGCGGCGCTGGATATGGGCTCCAAGCGGGCGATGGCGAAAAGCCTGCATGATATGATGCGCGCACTTGGGCATGATCGTTTCGTCGTCGTCGGTCATGATCGTGGTGGACGCGTCGGTTATCGGATAGCGCTCGACTTTCCGGAGACTGTTGTTGCGCTGGTCTCCGTCACTGTCGTGCCGACACCCGAAATGTGGGAGGGAGCCAACAAGGCCTTCGGTATGGGAGCATGGCACTGGTTCATGATGGCCCAGCCCGCGCCCCTGCCAGAAACATTGATGGCCGCAGATCCGCGTTTCCTCATCGATCTAACGCTTGCCAAGATGACAACGAATATCGATCTGCTTGACCCCATTGCCCTTGAAGACTACCGATCGGCGTTCGACAATGCCGATGTCCGTCATGCTATGTGCGAAGATTACAGAGCGGGTGCCAACACAGACGAGGCACACGATCTGGCCGATCGCATGGCTGGGCGCAAGATAAAGGTTCCGACGTTGCTGTTGTGGGAAGAAGGTCGGCGTTATGGCGGTGGTCGAGAGCCTTTGGATATATGGAAGGACTGGGCAGAACATGTCGAAGGCAGAGGGATTGGCGGCGGGCATCTGCTGCCCGAAACTGCTGCGCCGGAAGTGTTAGACGCTTTGCTACCTTTTCTGGGAAAAGTTTCATATGGCAGATGATGGCAAGGCCGAAGACCACGTCACGCATGGCTCTGGCGAGGGACTGCTGAGTCTGCGACAGATGGAAGTGTTTCACACGGTGATGCAGGCCCGATCGATCACCGGGGCATCGAAGGTGCTGAACGTTTCTCAACCTGCTCTCAGCCGCACCATTCGTCGTATAGAAGACCTGCTCGGCATTGCGCTTTTCGCCCGCGACAGGAACGGCCTTGTCCCCACGTCGGAAGCGTTGGAAATCTTCCAGGAGATTGATCCACTGATCCGACAGTTGACCGGTGTTGGCACGCAGATTGGGCGAATTGCCCGCGGAGAGACCGCCGTGTTCCGCGTCGGCTCCACTGCGAGCGTCGCGCGTGCACTGGTTCCACAGGCGTTGCGGACCTTGTCTGTGGAGGTTCCGGGCATAGAGCTCTTCTTCGACGTGCTGCCCGTGGACCAGATCGAGGAATATTTGATTACCGGACGTGGAGAAGCGGTGGTCACCATCGCATCGCCAGATCATCCGCTGATTGCCGTCGAACAGGTCGGGCGGGTCAATCTTGTGGCCGTCATCCATAGGGATCACAGCCTTGCCAGTGCTCCTATGATACGCGCAGCCGACCTTGCGGATATGGATTTCATTGCATTCGCGCCGGGCGGCGCTCATCAGACCGTCGTCGATCGTTTTCTCAGTCGTGAAAAATTGAAGGTCAATACGCGTGCCGTCGCGCGGTTTTCTGACACGGCATTGGCGCTGGCAAATGAGGCGATGGGCATCGTGCTGGTCGACTATGTCACGACACTCGGACCCGTTGGCAGCAATCTCATCGTTCGGCCTATTGAAAACGCGCCACAGTTCTCGATATCGGTTCTTTGGAACCGCCGCCGCTCGCATTCTGCCAATTTGCGCAAATTGATTGAGATACTGTGCCGCAGACTGGCCGATCTGGCACCACTCACATGAGGCAAGAAGCCATCTCCATGCCTCAAAGGCATGGGAGGCATAATCATTGTTCGTTGTCTTCCCTTTCAGTTGGTGGCAATGAATGCGAATGGCGTTCCAGACACGTCATTTTGGGAGGAGATATCGAATGAATGTATTTTTGAGCCGCCGTCAGGCGCTTATCGGTATGGGCGCTGTCGGCAGCGCTGCTGCTTTCGGCCTGCCAGCACGCGCCGCAACGCGTAATCTCGCAGTGCTTCACCTTGCCAGCCATGCGCCAAGCTTCATCGCTTTCGAGCGCGGCTACTACAAGGAAGCCGGACTGGACATTGAACTGAAATTCTTTGAAGCAGCGCAGCCTATGGCCGTTGCAATTGCGTCAGGTGATGCCGATTTCGGCGTGACCGCGATGAGCGGCGGCCTCATCAGCCTTGCTCAGAAAGACGCCATCAAGGTTATTGGCGGGGCGCTGACCGAACAAAAGGGCGTTACAGGCGCGATCATTCTTGCTTCAAACAAAGCCTATGACGCTGGGCTTACCGATCCTTCAAAGCTCGCGGGAAAAAGCTTCGGCATCACCACGGCTGGCTCCTCCTTCCACTTCATGGCCCACAAGATTGCCATGGCCAACAATATCAAACTGTCTGACATGCAACTCCGCCCGCTGCAAAAGCTCGGAGCTATCGTCGGCGCTCTCACGACGGGGCAGATCGATGCCTGGGCGATTCAGCCAAATGTCGCTAAAAAGATGATCCGTGAAGGCGCCGCCAAGCAGATCGGCCTAGTCTCGGACTATGCGCCGGATTACCAGGTTACGACCGCTTTCACTTCGACCAAGAACGCAGCCAATGAACGCGAAATGACGGCGGCGTTTGTCAAAGCCTATTCGCGAGCTATTGCAGACTACAATGCTGCTTTCATGGATAACAAGGCTGACGATGCCGAACGTGACGCTCTGGCAAAAATCGTTCACAAATATGTCGAAAGTGATAGCCCGTTCGAGACTGCCAAGCAGAACCTGATCGATGGAGCCATGCGCATCAACGCTGATCTCGCACTGTCGCTCGGTAGCTGTGTCGAGCAACTGGAATGGTTCAAGGCCGAAGGCATGGTCAAGGATGCCATAACCAATGAACAGTTGTTCGACACGTCCTACGTCAAGACAATCTAATCAGCTTGCGATTTTTCGCGGAGGCATCGCGCCTCCGCCAAGGAGGCCCGTATGGACCTTAAGCTTAAAAACATCAGCCATTCCTACGGATCGGTCGAGGTTCTCAAAGATATCTCCCTCGATATACAGCAGGGACAGATCATCTGTCTGATAGGGCCATCCGGTTGTGGTAAATCGACCTTGCTCCGCTTTCTAGGCGGCTTAGAGAGACCGAGTTCGGGCGAAGTGTTGCAAATCGGCAATCCGCCGAAGGGGTCTCTCAATCCTCTGACCTATGTTTTTCAGCACTTTGCGCTACTTCCCTGGCGTACCGTGGAAGGTAACATCAAGCTCGTTCTCGAAGATCACGGCCTGAGCAAACGCGATATGGACGACATCGTGACGGATGTTCTCGAGCGTACCCGTTTATCAGATTTCAGGCAGGCACTCCCGAAACAGCTGTCGGGTGGCATGCGCCAGCGTGTCGCGATCAGCCGCGCTCTTGCCGTACGCCCCGCCGTGATGTTGATGGATGAGCCGCTTTCAGCGCTCGACAGCCAGACCCGTGAACTTTTGATGGATGATCTGATTTCACTGTGGACTCGCCAGCCATTCACGTCTGTCTATGTGACGCACAATCTCAACGAAGCCGTTCGGCTCGGCCACCGCGTTGTCGTCTTGTCTCGCCGACCTGGACAGATACGCGAAGTCGTCGATATCGACATCCCACTGTCCGAGCGCCATCTCGGAGATTCCGTGCTGGAAGAGAAGCAGAAGCAACTCTGGGACCTGATGCGTGAAGAAGCCATGGCCGCTGACAAGGAGTTGGTCAATGTCTGACATTAACACACTTGCCAATGCCGCCGAATTATCCGTCGAAAACGGGACAGAAAACAAGAGAGCACCGGTGCGATCAGTCGAGTTTCGCGGCGGTGGTTTTGCGCCAATGCCTGTGCGTGGCATGGGCATTGCTGTCTTTGTCGTCCTGATCGCGCTGGCCGAAATCGGTACCCGTAGCGGCATCATTTCCAACCTGACCCTGCCACGACCATCCGCCGTTCTGGATACCTTCGTGCAACTCTGGCAAACCGGACTGCTGTGGAAACACTTGCTGCCATCGCTACAGCGACTGTTCGTCGGGGCATTCCTTGGCATCGCGGTTGGCATATCGGTTGGGGTCATGATCGGTCTGTTCAGCTATGTCCGTGCCGGTCTGGTGCCCTTGGTCGCTGCGCTCTTTCCGATCCCCAAGATCGCGCTTTTACCGCTGTTCGTGATTTGGTTCGGCATCGATGAAACGTCGAAATACGCGTTGATTGCCTTTGGCACATTCACGCCGACAGTGGTCGCGACCTACGGCGCCGTCGACAACGTCGATCGCACGCTGATCCGCATGGGCCAGAGTTTTGGTCTGAGTTGGTGGTCGATCATCAGAAAGATCGTGCTGCCCGGCGCTTTTCCGGCCATCTTGTCCGGCCTACGTGTGTCGATTTCCATTGCCATTATCCTCCTCGTCGCAGCCGAAATGCTCGGTGCTCAATATGGTGTTGGCTCCTACATCCTGGAGGCAGGCTCACTCTATGATCTCGAAAAGCTTTTCGCCGGTGTGACGATACTCTCTGTCATGGGTTTGATCGTCAATTTTGCAATCGGACAGGTCGAGAAGCGCTTTCTAAGCTGGCGCGGCTGACACCCAGACTTCACCAACGGAGATTCAATATGCTGGCATTGCAAAAGGTCCGGCCCGGCAGCGGCGTGCAATTCAACACTCTGGCCGAGCCCGACCACGTCGCCTTGGGCGAAGTGTTGATCCGTGTGCATTCCGCTGGCATCTGCGGTACCGACCTGCATATCGCGCAATGGACACCTGGATACGAATCGATGGAGCGGGCAATGCCCGTCACGCTGGGCCATGAGTTTTCCGGCACGATTGAACGGGTTGGCAAAGATGTCCCGGCAAACGCCGTGGGCACTCGTGTGACAGCAAGACCCTCCACCACCTGCGGCAAGTGCGATGCTTGCCTGAAAGGTGACGAGGACAATTGCTCCGACCGCAAGGGTGTCGGTATCGGCCGGAACGGTGCTTTCACCTCCTACGTCAGCGTTCCCTTCAAGAACTGCCACGCTCTACCTGATAGTATCGATATGAATGTCGCTGCTTTAACAGAGCCGATGACCGTTTGCGCGGAAGCTGTTGCGACAGCAGAGGTGCAGCCAAGTCAGACCATCTTGGTCATCGGGCCTGGCTTTATCGGTCAAGGCATTGCGATCCTTGCCCGCCACAAAGGAGCGAAAGTGGTGATTATGGGACGCGACGACAGTCCGCGCCTCGACCGCCTCCGAGCTGCAGGTTTTGAACATCTGATCGATACAAGTGATGTCGAGATGGGACCGGCGCTTGCTGAGTTTGGGCCCTTCGACGCGATTATCGAAGCGGCAGGCGTGCCAGCGCTTGTTGCTGCTACGCTGCCATTCCTGAAGAAGCGCGGTATTTTCACTGTTGTCGGCATCCACGCCACTCCTGCGCAGATCGATCTTACCTCGCTCGTGCGGATGCATCAGCAAATACGCGGATCCTACAGAGCACCTGCCGATAGCTGGGATGACGTCATCTCCTTCCTCGATGGTCATCAGGATTTGATGCGGCAGCTGATTTCACACAATCTACCTTTGACTGACGCGTTAGTGGGCTTTGAGGCTGCGCGCAGCCGTGAAGCATCCAAAGTCATTTTACGCATGGGAGACGTTTGATGGCCGCTGCCATTTTAGCACTCTGGAACGATTACCCTTCAAACCTCGCCGAAGAATACGCGGCCTGGCACACGTTCGAACACGTGCCAGAGCGCTTGACAGTACCCGGAATGCGAGCTGCACGCCGCTACGTTTCTTCGGTCGACAGCGAAAGATATTTCACGCTTTACGAGCTTGAAGACATCAAAGTCATTGAGCAAGACGCTTACTTCGATCTTGTCCGCAACCCGACATCTTGGTCGCTTAAAATGCGCCAGCATTTTTCAAGAGTTCTGAGAATTCCAGGCGAAATCGCGATAATCGGCGGTAAAGGCATCGGTGGAGCGGCAATCGTCCAAGCATATGCTGTAGAGCGTACCAAGGCCAAGGCATCAATGTCAGAGCTCGAAACTCTGTTGAGGCAATTGCTCATTGAAGCGCAAATTGTGTGCTTCCGAGCCACAATAGCAGAACCTAATCAGAATTATGAGGTTTTCACACAGGAAGAGACGACTGACCTGGACACTGTGAATGTCGTGGTCCTAATCGAGGGTGAATCAGTTGAGGCACTCTCGCGCAATCAAACAATCATCACGCAACGCATAGAAGCATTACTTACGCCACGTAAATGTCTGCGGGCAGACCTCTTCAGCCTGCTCGTAAGCTACCGCGAGGACGAGTTTCCCGATAACCGGGCAGGCATTTCAAGCCGTATAAGTGACACATATCTGAACCCATCCGATCCATAGGAATAAATCTCCAATATGATTTTTCATACGGGTTCAGCCAAATCTATACGCCTGATCGATTAGAATAACCTCTCATAATCTCCTGCCACGCCTCGTACGCAGACACCACCGTCTGCATCTGCGCGGTGTGACCAGCTATGAAATCGTCGCCGTAGATCGTTTCGTCTGGATACTCGGTTATCAGCGTCATCGGTACCGTGTGTCGATCATCGACCGATGAAAGGCACGGAAAACCGTTGATGATGCGAAAACCGGTCTCGCCGGCGTGGATTTCGTAGAGTGCGATCTGGCGATCATTATAGTCCAGCAGACCGGGGATTGTGCCAAGATGGCGGGTAACCTTGTCGAGCAAGGCCTCGGCCTGTTCGGTCCAGCCAGCGTGATGACGCATGACAAGAAAGAAGCCTTTTGGCAAAGTCCACATCGCAAAATTACGCGGCACATACCCCGAGAGCGGACGGGTCCATTCGTGCGAGGGATAACCGTGAAGATTGACGTGCAAGGTAGCTCCGCTTAAGTCTTGCGCTTTGAAACGGATTTCCTTTTCGTTGAGATACGCTCCCGAATTCTCAGGCGTCCGATACTCGAGATCATCTCCCAACGCGGTATAGCGCGCGGCGTGATGCATATGTCTTGGATTATCGACGCGAAGCCGTTGATGGATGGCGTAACCATCAGGGTTTTCCAGCGGCGAAATGGTGAAGTGCGCACCCGCCTTCGTCTGCAATTCAAGGGCCGCACGGAGAGCCCCGACGATGCCTGTCGTTTCATTCGGGTGTTGTCCGCCGCTGATCATGACGGCGGCGTCGTTTCCGCTGACATAGCGTGCGGTCACTTGCCTGCCTGATCTGGCGCGGGCAGTGAACGCGTCGCCACCTATTTCGGTCAGCAGATTTGATATCTGATCTGTCGATAGCGGGGCAGCAGCTGTTTCGATTGCTTGGTCCGCGCTATCCAGAAATGCCGTGCCCAATGGCCTGGTTTCGATACGCACCGAAATTCCCGCGTCACTTTTGATGACTTCCGGGACGATCTGGCCGGGTTTCAAGCCACGATCACCAAGTGGACGACCGGATTTTTTCTGGAAGAATTCGAGAAGTGAGAAGTAGAAATCCTCATGCAGGGCTTCCCGCAGGCTGACCATCTCATCGCCAATGGAAAGCGGCAGATCCTCGGAAGGATAAAGGACGCGAATATTGAGCTCATCGAAATAGGGCTCTTTATTTCCCCAATAGTGTGTTGCGACTGCGTTAATCGCGCTCTCGAACAAACGCTCGTAGTCCGTTTCAAGCCGCTCATCATGCTCGCCGTGGCGCAGCCAGCCGGTTGGCGAGACATTGGTTTCTCCAACGATATCGACATGGACGCGATTTGGCGCGAATACCTTCAGTGTCTCGGTACCAGCTGCCCGTTTCAGAGAAACGTCATAGAAAAACGCATCATCTGCACGCGGCACGAAGTCAATTTTGATCTCTCCGACCAAAGCGGCCAACGGATAGGCCTCGAGCCGAAACCGATTTTCGGGTGCGTCTGGGTGAACGGGATATGCGATCTGAATGCTCTCGACGCCTTCCAGGTCAATCTCTTCCAGAAAGCTATGGAGCAACGGCTTGTAGGCACTGCGGATGCGTGCCGTCACGCCTTTTTCTGCAAGGCGGCGCTCGGCATCACGTCTGCTCTTCACGTCATCGAATGTCCATGCTTCCAGGGACTGCCCGGGAACCGCCTGCTCGACCAAATCATCAAGAGTGCGCTTGAATGTCTGTCTAAATATCTCTGTCATGGCATTTACCTTGAAGTTCTACCGGTCGGATCGAGGCTATCGCGCAGCCAGTCGCCCAGAAGATTGAGGCCAAGCACAGTGAGAAGGATTGCCAGACCAGGGAAGACGCTGACCCACCAGGCGATCTGCAAATAGGTGCGACCATCCGCCAGCATGCCGCCCCAGCTTGGAATGGTTGGATCGACCCCCATGCCAAGGAAGGTAAGGCTGCTTTCCAGCAGGATATTGTTGGCCACATTCAGCGTCATCAGCACGATGACCGGGCCGATGAGGTTTGGCAGCAGATGCTGGAAGATGATGCGCCAGTCTTTGACGCCGATAGCGCGCGCCGACAGGATGAATTCCCGCTCACGCAGTGTGAGCACCGAGCCGCGCACGAGGCGCGCATATTGCACCCACTGCGACACGATCAGCAATATGATGGTGTTGGTGAGGCTGCCACCCACAATGGCAATGAATGTAATGGCCAGCAGAATGAAAGGCATGGCAAGCTGGATATCGGCAAAGCGCATCACGACCATATCCCAGAAGCCGCGGTAGTAGCCTGCAATCAGGCCCATCAGCACACCGAAAACCACGGCACCGATGACAGACGTAAAGCCCACCAGCAGCGAAATCTTGCCACCTGCCACGACACGCGCCAGAACATCACGGCCCAACGGGTCAGTGCCGAAAGGGTGTGCCGCGCTAGCAAACGGTTTTGCAAGCCGCGCCATCAGATCGATCTTTTCCGCACCGCCGGGGAAAAGCACGTCGGACAGCAGCACGGCAGCGCAGATGACGATGGTCAAGGTTGCACCCAGCACGAATTCAAGGCTGTAGAACCGCGAAAGGCGGAAGGTTTTGGTTGCCATGTCGGTTACTCCGTGCGGATACGGGGATCGACCAGCCCGTAGGCGATATCGACCAGAAGATTGATGCCGACGATCATCAGCGACAGCACGGTAATGACGGCCTGCAACACGGGGTAATCGCGTGCACCAACGGCATCGAATGCCAGCGAGCCCATGCCCGGCCAGTTGAACACCCGCTCGATGACAACGATGCCGCCCAGCAACCCCCCGAACTGCAAACCGAAATAGGTGATGAGCGGAATAGCGCAGTTGCGCAGCGCGTGCTTGTAAAGAACCTTGCTTTCGCTCAAGCCCTTGGCACGCGCAACCATGATGTATTGCGATTGCAGAGTATCCAGCATGGCCGTGCGAACGAGACGGACATTGGTGGCGGTGAGAATAACGCCCATCGTCACCGCAGGCATGACGTAGCTGACCGCGCCACCCATACCACTTGGCGGAAGCCAGCCGAGTGTGATCGAAAACAGCAGGACGAGCATCAGCGCGAGCCAGAAATTCGGAAAGGACAGGCCGAGCAGCGAGAATATCCTGATGGCCTGATCGACACCCTTCCCTTTCGAGGTCGCCGCCTTGATGCCCAGTGGGATCGACAGCGCAATCGACACGATCATAGAAATGAACGCCAGCATCAGCGTTGCCGGTAGCGCATCACCGATCAGGCGCGAGACTGGCGTGCCACCGATGAAGCTCTTGCCAAGGTCCAACGTGACTAGGCCCTTTAAGAAGTTCATGTATTGCACGAAGAACGGTTGATCCGTGCCAAGCGCGACACGTATGCGCATCAAATCTTCTTCCGTCATGCTGCCACCGCCCTGAAACATGGTAACGGCAGGGTCGCCGGTCAGGCGAATGGCGAATGAGACGAGCAGCGTGATGGCGATGACGACGAATAACGCCTGCAACAATCGCTTGATGAGGAAACCGGCCACGTTCTTTTCCTTGCAATGGGGATGGTGACGCCGCCCCTTGAGAGCAGCGTCAAACATTCATTTTTACTCGACGGTGACGTCGGTCAGTTTCAGGCGGTTATCCGGCGGGGCGACGAAGCCCTTGACCTTCTTGCTGACGCCATAGATCGCGTTGCTGTTGTAGAGCGGCAGCTCAAGAGCCTTCTCGGCAGTCGCTTTGCCGATTTCCTTCAGGATGCGCTCACGCTCCGCGCGGTCCGTCAGCGGGCGTTGGGATTCCAGCAGCTTGTCCAGCGCAGCGTCCTTTTCGTAAGGATTCCACTTTTCACCGGAGTGATACATGGAATAGGCGGTGTTGTCGTAATCGAAGGTCCAGCCGCCCCACTTCTGCTGGAACATGGCACCGGTCTTACCCTGCGGAATGATATCATTCAGCAGAACGTTGGTTTCATAAGGCTTGATGGTGGCGGTAATGCCGACCATCTGGAGGTAGCTGGCGATGACCTGCGTAACCTCGTTCATCGTCGCGTCATTACCACGAATATCGATCTGAACAGTTGCACCCGGCTTTACGCCAGCCTCTGCCAGAAGCTTTTTTGCGCCTTCTGGATCGTAAGGAAGCGGTTTCAGTTCTGAGTCGTAACCAAATGACAACGCGCCCTGGAAGCTTGCGATTTCAGAGCCCTGCCCTGCAAGGATCGACTTGACGATGGTCGCACGATCCACTGCCATGATGATCGCCTTGCGAACCTTCGGATCAGCCGTGATGCCATCACGCGTATTGAAGCGCAGAGCATCGACGGTTGGGCCGGGAACGCTCACGATTTCCAGCTTGGAATCGCCCTGAATGACCGGCAGCATGCCAATAGGGATCGTAGGCGGAATGACGAGATCGACACGGCCAGCCTGGAGCTCGGCAACGGCTGTCGCCGGTTCGGAGATGAAGCGGTAATCGAGCTCAGACAACTTCGGCGGGCCGCCCCAGTAATCCGGGTTGGCTTCCAGCTTGATGTTCACCTTCGGCGCGTAGGACACGAATTTGAATGCACCCGTGCCGACAGGATTGGTGTTGAAGTTGTCTTCACCCTTTTCCTGAATGTACTTTGGCGGCACGATCATGGCACCATATCCGGCAAGCTTGGTCAGCAGAACGGGATCGGGAGCCTTCAGCTTCATGTCCACGGTGTTCTCGTCGATGATCTCGACGCTTTCGATGGCCGTGTAGTTGGAACGCTGCGGCCCCTTCGCACCCTGTTCGCCAAGCAGGCGATCGAAGGTGAACTTGACGGCTTCCGCGTTGAATGGCTCGCCATTGTGGAACTTAACGTTCTGGCGAAGCTTGAAGCGAATGCGCTTGCCTTCGTCCAATTCTTCCCAGGATTCAGCAAGACCCGGCACGAGCTTCAGATCAGGGCCACGATAGGTCAGGCCATCGAAGATGTTGGTGGCAACGGCAGCCCACTGGACCAGAAATGTATCGATGGGGTCCCAGCTGCCTGGGTCCTGCGGGGTGGAAATCGTCATTTTTCCGGCTGCAATTGCCGGTGCGGCAGTAAAAGCCACGCTTGACAGGGCAAGCGCCACGAAGGCCGTCAGCCCCCTGTTTATTCTGGTCATTGATCTGTTCCTCTCAGATAGATGCGATTTTTCGCGGTTTTTCAGGCGCTTCTTGCGACGAAGTGACCTGGATTGATTTCCTCGTGAACGAGAATTGCGGGCTCATCGCCGACGCGACGAACAGGATTGGGAATTTCACCCTCGATCATTGCGGTGTGCCTGACGGCAGCAGGATCAGCGACCGGCACTGCCGACAGCAACCGGCGTGTGTAATCATGCGTCGGTGTCTCAAAGACCTGTCGGCGGCTGCCCAATTCCATGATCTGGCCGAGATAAAGAACAGCAACGCGGTGGCTGATCTTCTCAACCACGGCCATGTCATGGCTGATGAACAGGTAGGCGAGACCGCGTTCGGCCTGCAAATCCATGAACAGGTTGATGATCTGCGCCTGAATGGACACGTCGAGCGCCGACAGCGCTTCGTCGGCGATGATCAGCTTCGGATCGGATGCCAATGCGCGCGCAATGCAGACGCGTTGGCGCTGGCCACCCGAGAACTCGTGAGGATAACGCTCGGCCACGGCGGAGCTCAGGCCAACGCGTTCGAGGAGTTCGTCGACCCGACGGCGAACCGCCTTACTGCCGGAGATCAAGCCATGCGTGTTGATCGGCTCGGCAATCGAAAACCCAACCGTCTTGCGCGGATCGAGCGAGGCAAATGGGTCTTGGAAGATGTATTGAACTTCCTGTCGCATGCGAAAACGTTCCGCCGCAGACATGGATGAGTAGGTCCGCCCGGCAAAGGCGATCTCGCCACCCATTGACGCCTGAAGCTGCTGGATCGTACGACCGATGGTCGATTTGCCGGAACCGGATTCACCGACCAGCGCCAGAGTTTCACCCGGATGAATGTCGAAACTGACGTTCTGGACGGCACTGAGGCGATGGGTCGCCTTGCCGAAAAGGTTCTTCTTCACATCAAACCGAACCAGCAAATCCTTGACCGACAAAAGCGGCTTTTCATCGTATTTCGCGGTGTCCTGCACGCGCTCTTCACCGATGATTTTGGGCTCACCATCTTCCAGAACCGTCAGCGGCGTGCGTTTGGGAAACTCCTCCCCGGCCATGCTGCCGAGACGCGGCACGGCCGATAGAAGCATGCGCGTGTAGGGATGCTGCGGGTTGGCGAATATCTGCCCAACGGGGCCTTCCTCGACCTTCTTGCCTTTCCACATGACGACGACGTCATCGGCCATTTCGGCAACGACACCCATGTCATGCGTGATGAAGACCATGGCCATGCCGAGTTCTTTTTGAAGGTCGCGCATGATGTTGAGGATTTGCGCCTGAATGGTGACGTCGAGAGCCGTGGTCGGCTCGTCTGCGATCAGGAGCTTTGGGCGGCAGGCCAGCGCCATGGCGATCATCACGCGCTGTCGCATTCCGCCCGACAATTGGTGCGGATAGCGATCCAGAAGTGCGGCCGAATCCGGCAAACGCACCATATCGAGAAGCCTTCGCGCCTCTGCGGAAGCGGCCGTCTTGCCCATCTTTTCGTGGAGGATCAGCACCTCGCAAATCTGATCACCGATAGTGAAAACAGGATTGAGCGAGGTCATCGGCTCCTGAAAGATCATGGCGATGTCTTTGCCCCTGATGGAGCGCATGTCCCTCTGCGAAACCTGGAGCAGATTCTTCTCACCGAACATGATCCTGCCGGTCGGAAACTTCGCGCCCATCATATCTGCCAGAAGCATGGTCGAAAGCGAGGTTATCGACTTTCCTGAACCCGACTCTCCTACGATAGCAACTGTCTTCCCAGCTGCAACGGAGAAGGAAAGATCATCGACAACGCGACTGGCGCCAAACTCGACACTCAACCCCTCAACCGAAAGGAGCGGCGCGAGTTTGTCCATTGCGTTCGTCATGTCTGCGTCTCCAGCGGCGCTTGCACCATATTATTCAATTTCAAATCCGTCATGGGTACGAAGACATTGAGCTACAATCAAATGCGCCCTTACGGTCCCGACCCACCAAAAACAGGAAATGAATTGCTAATTAAGACGCTACCAAAGCGGAACAATCATGTCTATACTGTTGAACAATATTCTATCATTGCCTAACAATCGTGCATTTGACCACTCAAAAAGCATTGGGTTGGTGAACCCGTCGGCATTGGGTGCCCGACTGAATCAAGGCGAAAAAAATGCGCGCTTCTCGACCACATCGGTCAAGCTGAGCCGCTGCACGCTTTAACGCGCTGTCATTGATGAGTTTTCGAAGGATGTTGCCTTTACCGCTTGTGTGCGGGACTATATGGCCATCAGGCTAGGGCGACTCGGGTATCCGCCTTTTTTTTCAGACAGTTCTATCGTCGAGGCAGGTTGTTGACCACGGCTAGCCAATCTCTCTAAGCGATTTCTGTTCCAGCGACTGGCACGCAGGTTCCGTGAGCGAATTCATTTGGTAGTTGCTATAGCAATCACGCAACCTTTGAAAAGAGTGCTGCTGGCATATTTGGAATTGCTAGGGCTTCGAAGCTTGGTTTTGCCAGCACATAGCCCTGAATAAGCGAGACTCCAAGGTCCTTCAGCACGGCCAACTCATCCACTGTCTCGACACCTTCGCACAGTGGGACAATGGCCAAGTCTTCCAGCATGTTTAACGTGTGCTTGACGATCGTGCGTCTGACCGGGTCGATATCGATGCCACGGATTATGTCCATGTCGAGCTTGACGATGTCTGGCTGAAAGTGGGTCAGAAGACCCAATCCTGAGTGACCTGCTCCGAAGTCATCTATTGCCGTCTTGAAACCCATGTCCCTGTATGTTCTCAAAATATGGAGCACATGTTTGGTGTCGAGGACTTCGTTTTCGGTAAACTCGAAAATGATACGATCCAGTGGAAACCCGGTTTTCATGGCGGTGGCCAGTGTAAGGCGAATGCAGGCACGAGGCTCGTATACGGCGTTTGGCATGAAATTGATCGAGAGCTTCACATCGTCAGCCGGGCTGTAAAGGCTTGACGCCAGTTCAATCGCCTTGACACGACATTGCTGATCGAATGCATAACAATTATCAGTCCTGACCTGCCCAAGAACGGAACCAGCGCCTTCGCCATTCGGCCCGCGCACCAATGCTTCATGAGCAAAGACTTTACCCGTGGTGATATCTACGATGGGCTGAAACGCCATTGAAAATGGCACGTCGAATGCTGCACCATCGTGGCAACCACTGCACTGTGTCGGCATCCGTCATCATCCCATGTCCGCTATTTTCGAAATACTAAATTATAAGGCGTTAAGATTGTGCTGATGTGCGATCTCTAATTTCAACATTCGAGCTTACCGCTCAAGCCTCTAGTTTTGGGAACAGGTATGTACTTCGCCATAAAGTGGCATCACGACCAGGCAAAGAAGGAAAATGAGACAGTGAACCGCAAGCGAGCCGCCCAGCGTTCTGTCCACATACCGACTGGTTTCTCTAATAGCCGGTCATCTCGAGGTACCCCGCTCCCTTCGTGCTGCCGCTGATGCTGATCGGACCCTCCCAATATGGTGGCGACGTCGCCATCCAAGACCCGTCGTTTAATGGCTGGGTTGTGATGTCGAGCGATTTCTTAGGGATTTGTATACGCCATCCAACCGGTATACTGCGCCCGCCTGCCTCAGCCCGCCGGATGAGTTCCAGACGAACGTCGTCCTTCGACAGCGGTGTCGTCTCCCCATCAGCGGCAATCCAGTTTGCCGAAATGAACCCATCCTTGTCATCGCGCAGCCTGAACGCCATCAGCTTCTCACCCGCTTCCAAATGAATTGAGAACCAATCCCACCCAGTCTGATTGCTGGCGAGCGGCTGAGATGACCATTCCCTATCCAGCCATGCCTTGCCGGTGACCTTTACGTCGGAGCCGGCAAGCTTGATCGCCCCTGTTACCCGATAGAACGGCTGCGAGTAATAGTAGCTAGCTTGGCCCGCCGCGGATTTTACGGAAAAACCGCGATCTCCTTGCAGGACGAGAGGTCCAATTGCTTTTAGGTTCAGGTCGTAGCTGAAGTCGCTTCCATTGGCTACCAGGGTGAGATCCGCCAGTTGATCCCCACGCGACGATGTTGCGCCCTTCATTTTCCAGTCATCGATCCAAGCTTCAAAAGGTGCGGTACTGACCCCTGCCTGCCCGACGCCTCCCCGACCGAGGCGCTCAGCGAAGTAGTGCTGGTCTTCCGTTGTGAGGGCGGCATGGCCGATCCAGACCTGTGGGTCTGAAAATCCCTCGCTGTTTCCCGGCACCAAGGCTGACCGGAACAGTGTCCACTGCGCGCCATATGTTTTGCCATCCTCACCTTCAAGATTGGCTGTTACGTACCACCATTCGATCCGATAATCGGGGTGAGCGCCGTGGTCTGCCGGGAAGGATAATGCGTGTCCTTGCTGGGGCACTGCAAAACCGTCTGCATCTGAACCCAGCCCGGCGAAGCCTTGCGACTGGCTGCTACCAGCGGAGACGGCCATGAATATGGCGGACAGGATCGCGACCGACTTTCTAGCGTTCATTGGCGAATATCCTGAGCAGATCGGCGGGGTTGATCGTCGCCAAGCGGCGGACAGGCACAGCGACCGATAGCAGAGCGGCAATCAACGCAATTGCGCCCAGCCATACCCAGTCCAGCGGGAAGACCATCATCGGTAGACGCCAGCCGAATGCCTGAACGTTGACGATTGCCAAGAGCACCCACGCCAATCCGAGGCCGACAGGAATGGCGGCGATGAAGGTGGCGAGCCAGAGCGCCAGAGTGCGGGCGATTTCGTACAGTGCCAGATCTCGCCGCCGGATGCCCATTGCCCAGACCGGCGCCAATTGCGGAAGGCGAATGCCGGAGAGTGTGAGCAAGCTGGCGAACATCGCGAACCCGGCAACTCCGAGCGTCAGCACGTTCAAGGCGCCGGTGACTGTGAATGTCTGTTCGAAGATGGCTCTTGATTGCTGCTTGAGAGATGCCTGATCGATAACGGCGGTTTCGGGAAGGCCGAACTCGCTGACGATCTGCCGCTTGAGATCTTGTGCGCGTTCGGGCGGCACACGGACGCCGTAGCGGAGTTTGGCCACATCGGGATAATAGGCGACGAGGCTGTCTATTCCGACCATGACCTGACCCTTGGTATTGCCGTAGTCCGAATAGGTCCCCACTACAGTAACGCTCCATTCGCCTGGCATGGGAAGGATTTGCCCAAGCTTTACATCGCCTCGGCGCCACATTTGCTCATTGATGAGAGCACCAGTGCCCGCAGCAATCTTGTCCCAGGCATCTGCATCCGCCACGATCAAGGGCCAGTGGGCACGGTAGGTTGGGTCGTCAGCCACACCGAAGATTTGCATTTGCTCTCCCAGCACATCGCGCTCCACGCTCCAGATTGGGAGCACCGCTGCGGCGTGCTGTGAGAGCCATTCGCGGAGGCGTCTGGCTTGCTCCACGTCCTGTGCGGTCACGTAGAGTTCCGCTGCCAGGCGCTGATCCAGCCAACCAAGGAATGTTAGCCGGAAGCTTGAGACCATTGTTCCGACGCCGATATTTGCTGATAGTGCGAGCAGAAGTGCCATCAGCGCGAGCGACAGGCCCGGTAGTTGCAGTCTTGTGTCCGCCCAGAACCATTGCGTCAAAGCCCCGCGGGAAAAGCGTTCTGCCAGAGAAAGGCCGATGGCGAGCATACCGGGGAGCAGAAACGCGCTCCCTAACAACAAGCAGCCCAGCACTGTAAACCCCACGACAAGCCCGGACCCGCCAGCGGCCAAGATGACCCCGAGAGCCAGCAACGCTGCCGCCGCTGTGACCTGATAGGTGAGTGTTCTTGCCGAAGCTCTTGCCCAGGCTCTGGGCTGAGCGGACATCGGAATGGGCAATGTCCAGACCCGCCACAGGCTCTGCGCTGAGGAGATCGTCGTCCCGCCAAACGCTATCGCCAGCCCTGTCGCCCACCACTCTGGTCGTATCGTCAAGGAGCCTGACACGCTTGCGCCGTAGAGACCGCGCAGGGTTGCCGCCACGCCCGGCATCAGAGCGGAGGCGATGAAATAGCCCATGATGACGCCGATCAGGCCGGAGATGAGCGCCAACCCGGCCAGTTCGATGACCAGCATGATTGTGAGCGCTGGCAGCGAGACACCGAGGGACCGTAATGTCCGAAACGTTCCACGCCGCTGTTCAAACGTCAATCCGGTTGCCGAATAGACTATGAAAAGGCCGACGACGAAAGATAGGAAACCGAACGCGGTGAGGTTGAGATGGAAACTGTCCGTGAGGCGAGCGACGTCCGGTTGATCGTTGTTTTCCCGCAGCGTCAGTTCCGGCGCGATGTTTTCAACGGGTGCCAATCCCGGCTTTTGCGCGCCAGCGACGACGAGCCGGGTGATCTTGCCATGAGTCTCCAGCAGACGGTCGGCGACCGAGATATCTACGAAGGCCGCTTCATCCGGCACGCTATCGGAGATATTGATATCCATATCCGTTTTGCCGCGCAGCTTTTCTGCCGTTGCAGCTGAGACGACAAGTTGGCCAGGGGGCGAGAGGAACGTCAGAAGATCGGACCCATCAGAAACCGGCGCCACCTGCCCTTCCTTCGGCATGCTGAGCGGATCGATGCCAATCAACCTGATGCGTGCTTGGCCGAACCGGTGAATACCTTCGATGACGGGAGAAACGTTCCAACCTGTACGGCGCAGATTGCCGTAGGACCGGATCGAAATGCCGGTGCCATCCTTGGATACGACTTGGTCCAAAGCGCCTTGTTCAAGAACGGATGCGGCTCGGGCATAGCTGGCGCTTGCCTCAGCATTGATGGCCTGCACCCCCGACCAAAGCGCTGTTGCCAGCGCTATACCCATCACCAGTGTCAGCAATTGCAGTGGCTTACGCCGCCAGTGGGACAGCAGGGCCATGAATGCAACAAACCTCATCCGGCAATCCGCCCGCTACACAGGACGACTTTCCGATCCAGCCGATCCGCCAATCTGGATGAATGGGTAACGAGGAGAAGCGCAGAGCCTGCGTTGCGTGCAAGCGTAAGCATCAAATCCAGCACGGTATCGCCGGTGGCCTCGTCGAGATTGCCGGTGGGCTCGTCTGCTAGAATAAGAGGAGGCCTGACCGCAAGCGTCCGCCCAATCGCCACACGCTGCTGCTGCCCACCAGACAGTTGCTCTGGATACCGGGCAAGGTAAGCACTCAAGCCCAATTCTTCCGTGAGTGCGGCTTCCCATGCCGGGTCGTGTCGACCCGCAAGTCTCGCGTGAAAGGAAATATTCGCCGCGACATTCAACGACGGGATCAGGTTGAATTGCTGAAACACGAGGCCGACTTGCGTTCTGCGATATCTTGCACGCCCTCCATCGTCAAAAGACGAAATATCCTGCCCGCCTACGACCACCGAGCCACCGTCTGGATGATCGAGCCCTCCCACTAGGTGAAGGAGCGTGCTCTTGCCGCTGCCAGACTCACCCGTCAGCGCCACGCTTTCGCCTGCCAACACATCAAGATCGATACCTTTCAATATCTCGATTGTCCCTTCAGTGGTCGTATAGGATTTGCGAACGCCGGAAAGGGAAAGAATCATAATGGCCTCAAGGCGGTTGATGAATGCCTAAGGTAACATATCTGAACCTCTTTGGAGAAACCTGTTCTTGACGCGAGACTACGCGTGTTACTCGATCACTCCACTATCTCGCCGGACCGATCTGGTAAGAAAGAACAAAGGACTGGTCCCGCGTCAGAATGCTGACTAGCACGCGAAGGCGGATCGGTAAGCGCTGAAGGGCGAAGACTCAACGCGAAACCACGTGCTGGCACATACCAGGAAAACCGGTTTCTATGGGCCACGGGGGCACATTATACGACCAACTGAACAAACCGGTTCAGCGGCTGTTGTTATCCAACGACCCGATACAACATGATTTCCGGTATAAAAAGGACCCATACACTCCGAATGCCGCTTTGCCCGTGTTCATCAAGCGACCTAAAAAAATAGATCGGTTTCACAACGCTTGGTGCGAAGAAAATAACCTCAGCAAAACGAATGATAGAGCCACCGAAGTGGCATCGGGCTTGGTGGACTGGTACGTCTTATCCTCAGCGCACGAAGCTGGATAATCACCTGAGCTACCGGTATCCGAAACGATAGAAACGCTGCCGGGGCGGCTTAGCCGGCTGAGCGCGGCATCTATAGGTTGGGGCTGGGACGACACGTAGCGTCTATTAATGACGTCGAACTTGCCAACTGTAACGGCACCACTCTCCGCTTCCTAGGGATAGCCAACACAGTTTTTGAGATCATATTAAGTTCGTTTCCACAAATATCCAGTAAATTGGTATGATCATTGAACTTTCCTGAAATTCATCATACATATTTGTAGGAGCTTACTCTTCGCTCGATTTTCAATGATGGTGACCGCGTGCCCCAAAAGCAGAAACGTAGCAAATCCTCCGGGTCTCTTGTCACCAAAGTCAGCGTGAGTCTCAGAGACGCCATTGCATCCGGTCAATACGGCCCTGGAGACCGCTTGCCCAGCGAGATTCAAATGACGGAAACGCATGGCGTCAGCCGTACCGTTGTTAGAGAAGCGGTCACGGCGTTGCGTTGCGACGGGTTGGTGGAGGTCCGTCAGGGGGCCGGAATTTTTGTTCTCAAGAAGGAAAGAGACGGCGCTCCGGTAAAGATAGACAAAGCGAGACTGTCTTCGGATCTCGAAGTGTTGGAAATTCGCACCCCGCTGGAAATCGAGGCAGCGGGGCTTGCGGCACTTCGCAGGTCGCCGTCTCAGGAAGAGGCGATTTTCGAGTGCCACGCCAAAGTGCTGGACTGTCTCGAGAACAACCAGTCCATCCGCGAGGCGGATCTGGCGCTGCATTTTGCGATTGCGGCGGCGACCAACAATCCGCTGTTCACGCAATTTCTGGAACTGCATGGACCCGCGGCCATTCCGCAATCCCGCTTCGTTCCCAAGCAGCAGGAGGTTGACCAGACCGCCTATCGACGCCTGATCCACAGGGAGCATGAGGCCATCATCGTTGCGATTTCAGACCGGGACGAACAGGCGGCAAAGCTGGCCATGCAGGAGCATCTGCGCGGCAGCCAGCTTCGCTACCGCGAGATGATGCGCGATCTGCGCGGGATTGCTGCTAACTAGGCGACGTCTGCGCCCCACACCTCGAATTGGGTGAGCGCTGGAAACGGCGATGGATCATCTGCCTTTTTCAGGTCATGCAAGCGCACCCATTCGACCGTGCGCGGCGGCATGGCGAAGGCTTGAGCGGCACCGGATTTGACCAAGGGGACCGTCAGCACGTGGCCATCTGAAAAGGTCATGCTGGCCTCGTTCCACCAGGCATCATGGGGGAAATCTGCCCTGAGATACAGCGTGACCTGATCAACCCGCACCGGACGCCCGAACGTCAGAGTGAGCGTTGCTGCCGGATCCTGATTGATGCCCCAGCTTGTATAGGGCCAGAAGCCGTGATCGGTATTTGCCTTTTCACCATCGATGGCATTGCGGGCGGCAAAGACCGCCTCGCCGCGCGTTTCCACATTGGCTTTCGCATGGGGAAAGAGCGTTGTGTTGTCGTGGTGATCGAAGGGGTTAAAGGCGAGGTTTCGGCGGGTCAAAGCCTCATCTGGGTGAACCCGACAGACGGATATGCGGTGGAGGTTTCCAAGGAAAGCCTGTGGCGGATAGGTCTTGCGCGTTAGGCCGGAGGGAACAGGAAGCGAGAACTCAGTGCCCGCCAGGAAGACACGGGCGGGCGGCATGCCGGCATCGAGGCTGAGATCGACATGGCCTGATTCTGCCGCTTCGATGACGATCCTGTCACTTTGCGCATACTCACTGCGATAGACCAGAAAGACCTCGTCGTCGCAACTGGCTTTTGACAGGACCATGCCTGCCGCGTTGACGACTTTCAATGTGAGCTTCATCGGCATTCTCCCTTAGCGGATGACGAGGCGAAGGCGTTTGCCTTTGAGCGGAATGAGGGTGCGGTAGATGGTGTCTGGCCATGACTGGCGCAAGCGCGGATCAGCGATCTCGATCGTTTCGATCGTTGGCACCGCCGCGCCTTCGATATCGATGGAACCGAGGTCACCCAGAACCATCATGTTGCCAGCAATGCGGGGCTTTTCGACCGTCATGAGCGACAGAACGGCATCTCGCTCGCCTTCGTGCTCATCGATGATCTCGACATACTGGCCGCGGACCAGTCTGACGGTCCTGAGGTAGCTTTGCACACCGGCCTCCGGCGGATAGGCACCGTCGAGATCAAGAGAGATTTCGGCATGCTGTTCGGTGAAATCGACACGGAAATCGCGGGCGGCGAAAGCCTCGCCATCCTTCTGCATCACGCCAACGAAACTCGGCAAGTTGTGGAAGGCCGATTGCATGGTCCAGATGTCATAACGCTGCGGCGAGAAGGTCTTGGCAGTGTAGGTTTCCACGCCGACATCGATGAGGAAGGGACGGCCACGTTTGTACAGCGTGATGCTGCCGACATCATTGTGGTTATGGCTTTCGCCATTGTTGCCACCCTTAACGGCCAAATCGAAGACAGCATCGCGGGCGATGGCGAGTTCTATGCCGGGGTAGAACATATCGACTTTGGCGGGTGGCGGGAGAGCAGCCTCGGACAGTTCCTGCTCTGACAGAACCGCTTGCACGCGATACCAGAGGTTCCATTCGTCCTGCATCAAGCGCTTGGACGAACGCTGCCAGCGATCTATGGCGAAGGCCTGAAGCGCAGGGGATGCGATGGTTTTGCCGACGAGATATTCACGCAGACCGCTAGTCTCGAACCGCGCTGGGGCATCTGCGAAGTTGAAGAACTGGTCATCGGCGACATGCATATGCCGAATGAATTCGGCCATGTTGCGGAGCTTGTCTTCGCTCAAAAGCGCGGCTGTCACGCCGGGGGCCGCTTCTTCTAGAACCGCTAGTCCTGTGAACAGGCACAGTGTCGCATGCCCGTAATAGAGTGCGCCCTCTTCACAGGCCCCGTCCTCCGCGTAGTCTTTTTGGAAGGCATCGAGGCTTTTCAGGGCCTGTTCGGCAACGGCGCGGCGGGTGGGCTGATCGGTGGGCTGCAAAAATGTGGATAGGAGGACGTTCTGCGTGATCCACGCCGTCCAGTTGTTCATCCGCTCATCGCCACTGCCCATCCACCAGAAATGGCGCGAGAGGTAGGGCCGGGTGATGCGCTGGTCGATTTCGCTCGATATTCGCGCCAAGAGGGTGGCGTCCAGTTGGGAGGCGAGCAGGAACGAGACGAGCGCCAGATTGGCCGCTGTTTCCGCCGCGAAGAGATCGATCACTGGGTTCTGCGGGTCGGGAAGCGGGGTGCGAGGACCGCCACGGACATGAGAATTGTGCGCGGGCAACTGCCAGCCGCTTTCTTCGCAGATGAGCCACAGGCCGTCGACGATTTCAGCGAGGAAACGTCCATCACCCTCGATACATTCTCCCAGAATCAGCGCGTTCAGCTTGAGGCGGCGCGCAAAATAGAGTGCTTCGAAGCGCGAGCGGTTGCCGTTTTGAGTGTACTCCATGTAGTCGCTGGCGAGGATGGTGGACCACGGCTCATTGAGCGCCTTCACGGCAGCATCGATCAGCTCTGCGCGGCTGGCCTGCGATGCGGAGCGGCGGATGCGTTCAGCCGTGACATCGGCTGCAAAATCACCCAGCCTATTCGGCAAGAGCGGTATCAACTCTGCAAACACGCCCTGACCTCCCGCGCGTTCGATCTTCGATAGCAAGGCTCCTATCATACGTCTTTTTGAATCTCCAGAGAATTTGTCTGACTTTAAGTGAAGTTGTTTGACCAATGCGGATTTTGTGCTATCAAAACGGCAGGAGGCATCAGGTGAAAATCTGATGGCAGGAGAGAGTGCAACAGTGTGCGCCGGTCATGATGACGGCGGGCCGACAATGGGAGGAATGCCGTGGCCATTGCGACCGCGACTGACACACAGGCAGCCCCATACCGCAAGAAGAAGGTCCGGATCGTTTCCAAGAGACGACGCCGGATCGAAAATGCGCTGATCGCCTATTCCTTCATCGCCCCGAACTTTCTCGGCTTCGCCATCTTCACGCTCGGCCCTATTCTCTTCGCCTTTGCGCTCGCGTTCATGCATTGGGATGGCTCCAATGCCATGAGCTTTGCGGGGCTGGATAATTTCTGGCGCCTGTTCGAAGACAAGGCGTTCATTTCAGCCTTCTGGAATACGATCGTCTATACCGTCGTTTCCGTGCCTGCGACGCTGGCGTGCGCGCTGGGACTGGCGGTGCTCCTCAACCAGAAAATTCTCGGGCGCGACTTCTTCCGCACGGCGATGTTCTTTCCCTACGTCGCGTCGCTGGTGGCAGTGGCCGTCGTCTGGAACATGATTTTCAACCCCGAAATGGGGCCGGTCAACATGCTGCTCTATACGCTGGGCATGGACCCTGCCGATATGCCCGGCTGGGCAGCGGACCGGCATTGGGCGATGGTGACAGTCATTCTCTTCGGCATCTGGAAGAGCATGGGTTACTACATGGTGATCTATCTCGCCGGGCTTCAGGGCATCAATTCCGAGCTTTACGAGGCGGCAGGGCTGGATGGCGCCAATGCCTGGCAGAAGTTTATCCACGTCACGCTGCCGCAACTGGCGCCGACGACGTTTTTCGTCACCGTCATGCTGACGATCCAATCCTTCAAAGTGTTCGATCAGGTCTACATGATAACGCAGGGCGGGCCCGGCACATCCACGCTGGTTCTGGTCTATCACATCTACAACGAAGCCTTCATTTCCTGGGATCTCGGTTATTCCAGCATGATTGCGCTCGTTCTGTTCTTCCTCGTGCTGGCCGTGACCGTCGTCCAGTTCAAACGGCAGCGGGAGGACTGAGACGATGCGAATCATGGGCCGGAAAGTCACCGTGGGAACGATTGCCGTCTACGCCACGGTCATCGCGATCACCATCGTCATGCTGCTACCGTTTGCGTGGATGCTCTCGGCATCGCTCAAGCTCAGCCGCGATGTTTTTGCCTTCCCCATCGAATGGATACCGGCGCAGCCGCGTTGGGAAAACTACACCGAGATATGGACGAAAATCCCGCTGGCGCTGTTCATCTACAACACGTCGAAGCTGACAATCATCGTCACGATCATGCAGTTGCTGACATCGAGTTTCGCTGCCTATGCCTTTGCCAAGCTGCACTTTCCCTACAAGAACACGCTGTTCCTGGGCTACATCGCTACCATCGCCATGCCGTGGCAGGTTTATATGGTGCCGCAATTCCTGCTGATGCGGGAATTCGGCCTCAACAACACCCATCTGGCGCTGATCCTGCTGCAAGCCTTTACCGCCTTCGGCGTGTTTCTGATGCGGCAGTTCTATATGTCGATACCCAACGAGTTGTGCGAGGCGGCGCGCATCGACGGCATGAACGAATACCAGATCTGGGCGAAGATCATGCTGCCTCTCTCCAAGCCAGCGCTGTCGACGCTGACGATCTTCACCTTCGTCACGACCTGGAACGACTTTCTCGGGCCGATGATCTATCTGACGAAAACCGAACTGAAGACCATCCAGATCGGGCTTCGCATGTTCATTTCGCAATATTCGGCAGAATACGGGTTGATCATGGCCGCGTCCGTGGTGGCGCTGATCCCGGTTCTCATCGTTTTCCTGGCGCTGCAACGTTTCTTCGTCGAAGGCGTCGCTTCCTCAGGGATCAAGGGTTGATGCCATGCTGAATTTTACCAACACCCAACCGAACCCGATTACCTCTGCCGAAGTCGATGCGGCGATGGCAAAGGCCGTTGAACAGGTGCGGCGCAACCTGCCGGTGTTTACCTACAAGGCACAGAACCATTCCAGCGTTGGCAATTTTTATCCGGCCGTTGCCAACGACCAATGGACCGCCGGGTTCTGGCCGGGGCAGATATGGCTGGCCTTCGAGCATACGGGCGACAAGGTGTTTCAGCATGCGGCGCAGATACAGGTGCAGAGCTTTTTGCACCGGATCGAAAACCGCATCGAGACGGACCATCACGATATGGGCTTTCTCTATTCGCCCTCCTGTATCGCCGCCTGGAAGCTGGTGGGGGATGAGGACGGCAAGCGTGCGGCGCTGATGGCAGCCGACCAGTTGATGGAGCGGTTCCAGCCCATCGGCCAGTTCATCCAGGCATGGGGGCGCAAGGGCAACCCGAATGAATATCGCTACATCATCGACTGCCTGCTGAACCTGCCGCTGCTCTACTGGGCAGCTGAACAGACGGGGCGCGAGGACTACCGCGATGTTGCGCTGGCCCATGCCCGCACCACGCTTGCCCATTCGGTACGGCCCGACGATTCCACCTATCACACGTTCTATATGGACCCGGATACCGGCGCACCGGTACGGGGTGTGACGAAGCAGGGTTATAGCGACGAGAGCTACTGGGCGCGTGGCCAGGCCTGGGGCATTGCGGGAATGGCGTTTTCCTACCGCTACGAGCGCCTGTCCGCCTACCGCGATGCCTTCGAGCGACTGCTGGCCTTCTATCTGAAACGCCTACCGTCCGATCTCGTGCCCTATTGGGACCTTGTCTTCACGGAAAAAGACGGCGAGCCACGCGACAGTTCGGCAGCGTCCATCGTTGCTTGCGGCCTGTTGGAAATGGCCGATCTGGAAGAGGCTGAGAAGGCGCAGCAGTATCGCGATCTGGCCCGACGCATGGTGAAAAGTCTTGTCGATAGCTACTCGGTCAAGGACCCCGGCATCTCAAATGGGCAGCTTCTGCACGGCACCTATTCGAAGAAAACGCAGCACAACACCTGCCGCGGCGAAGGCGTTGATGAGTGCGTGTCCTGGGGCGATTATTATTATCTGGAAGCACTGACGCGATTGTCGCGCAACTGGGCCTCCTACTGGTGAGCGCGTGAGGGACATATGGCAAGCATTTCGCTGAAAAAACTCAACAAGACTTTTGGTGCGCTCAAGGTCGTCCACGATATCGATCTGGAGATTGCCGACAAGGAATTCATCATTCTGGTCGGCCCGTCCGGCTGCGGTAAATCCACCACGTTGCGGATGATTGCCGGGCTGGAGGAAATTTCCGGCGGCGAGCTTTGCATCGGCGAGGACGTGATGAATGACGTGCCATCCAAGGACCGTGACATCGCCATGGTGTTCCAGAACTATGCGCTCTATCCGCATATGACGGTCTATAAAAACATGGCGTTCGGGCTGCAACTGAGAAAGGCACCGCGCGACTTCATCGATGAAAAAGTGAAGGAAGCCGCCAATATTCTCGACATCACACATCTGTTGAACCGCAAACCGAAGGCGCTGTCCGGTGGGCAGCGGCAACGTGTGGCGCTGGGCCGCGCCATGGTGCGCAACCCAGAGGTCTTTCTTCTCGATGAGCCGCTATCCAACCTCGATGCCAAGCTGCGCGGCACGATGCGGGCTGAGATCAGCAAGCTCCACAAGCGGCTGGATGCGACCTTCATCTATGTGACGCATGACCAGATCGAAGCGATGACGATGGCCGACCGCATCGTGGTGATGAAGGATGGCCACATTCAGCAGGTGGATACGCCACAACAGCTTTACGACCGGCCTATTAATATGTTCGTTGCCGGTTTCATCGGCGCCCCGCAAATGAACATGCTGCCGGTAACCTTGAAGCGCGACGGTGAGCGTTTCACGGCTGTCTTCGATGGCAAGCCGATGCCCTTGCCCGCCAGCATCGATATTGAGCGGCTGCGCCCTTACGAAAACAAGGAGGTCATTCTCGGCATTCGGCCTGAGAATTTTCACGAGTTTGCACCTGCTGATATCGACGCAGCCAACACCGTGCCATTCAATGCCACGCTGGAGCTGGCCGAGCCAATGGGATCGGAGGTTCACCTCAATCTCGTCGCAAACGGCAAGGCACTGATCGCGCGCGTCTCGCCGCGCTTCAAGGGCAGACTGGGCGACGATATCACCCTCATTGCCGACCTGACTGGCGCGCAGGTGTTCGACCCGGAAACCGAACGCTCCATTCTCTACTAACCCGCTGGGAGGCGCATGATGCAATGGCTTGAAGGACTTTGGACAAGGGAGGGAGCCGGGATCGAAAAGGATGCCCCGCGCGCCACCGGCCTTGCCCTGTTCTTCGATATCCTGAAACGCGAATGGTGGGAGTTGGTGAAGCTCAACCTGTTGTTCCTGATTGCCAGCTTGCCAGTGGTGACAATCCCTGCCGCGACATTCGCCATGGCGCGGGTGTCCCGCTCCATCGTCTCGGATGAAAACACCTATCTGCTGCGCGACTTTCTAGAGGCGTTTCAGCGCTATGCGGTGCGTGGCACGGTTCTGATGCTGACCAGTGCAGCGCTAATGGCCGCCAGCACCTATGCCGTTATCACCTACGCAAAAGCGGTGCCGGATGGGCTGATCTATAGCCTGCCGTTGGCGATCAGCGTCGTGATGACGCTGTTTGTCAGTCTCGTCTCCGCCTATGCCATCGTGCTGACGGTGACGCGCGATCTACCGCTTATCAGCTTGTTTCGGCAATCGGCATTAATGGCGCTGGTGAAGCCGCTTCCGATGCTGGCAGCACTGGCTTTCGTCGCAGCGCTGTGGCTTGCGCATATCCTGTTTTATCCGGTGTCGGTGTTCATGCCTGCCACCATTAATTTTTCGCTGGGCATCTTCGCTATCTGCTTTGCAGCAAGGCATATCGAGGTCTTTGACCTCAAAGGGACGCGCTGACCGACACTATCAATAAACCACACAGTCCGGGAGGAAACCGACTATGGAATTCAACACGACACGACGTGCATTCGCACTGGCCACCGCAGGCATCGGCTTTGCCATTGGTATGGGAGGGGCGGCATTTGCGCAGAGCGATGCGCCGGTGACGCTCAAATGGGCGCTGTGGGATCTCGACAAGGGCGCCTACTTCAAGCCGCTGATGGATGCTTATAAAGCCAAGCATCCCAATGTCAGTTTCGAGCCTGTCGATCTGGGTTCGCAGGACTACACGCAGATGATTTCAACGCAACTGACGGGCGGTTCGAAAGACATCGATATCGTTACCATCAAGGATGTGCCTGGCTATGCCAACCTCGTGCGTGCTGGCAACATCACCGATCTCAGCAGCTATATGAAAGACCAGAAGATCGACCCGGCGGGTTATGGCGGGCTGATCGAGGAACTGAGCGTGGATGGCAAGATTTTTGCTTTGCCGTTCCGCTCGGATTTCTGGATCGTCTATTACAACAAGGACGTCTTCGACAAGGCGGGCGTCCCCTATCCAACCAATGACATGACATGGGCGCAGTTCGATGAAATCGCCACCAAGCTCAAGGGCGGCATGGGCCAGAACCGCGTCTATGGCGCGCTGCTGCACACATGGCGCTCCACGGTCCAACTACCCGGCATTCAGGACGGCAAGCAGACGCTGGTCGATGGCAAATACGAGTTTCTAAAGCCATGGTATGAGCGGGCGCTTGCCCTGCAAAAGAGCGGCGCAATCCCGTCCTATGCATCGCTGAAAACCTCCAACACTCATTATTCCGCGCTGTTCTTCAACGGCACCATCGGGATGATGCCGATGGGAACGTGGTTCATGGGCACGCAGATCGCCAAAGTGAAATCTGGCGAATCCAAGAGCGCCAATTGGGGTATCGTCAAGTTTCCGCACCCCGATGGCGTCGAAGCGGGTACGACGGCAGCGCAGATTTCCGGCCTGTCGGTCAATTCCAATTCCGCACACAAGGAAGCGGCGCTTGATTTCATCAAGTTCGTGACCGGGCCGGAGGGTGCGGCCATCGTCGCCTCGACCGGCACCTTCCCGGCGTTGCGATCGGACACGGTTGCGCAGACGATTGCCGCACTTCCCGGCTTTCCGCAGGACCAGAACAGCAAGGATGCGCTGAAAGCTGGCAAGGCCTATCTGGAAATGGCCGTCAACCCGAATGCTGCCCGCATCGAGGTGGTTCTGAACCGCGTCCACGATGCGCTGATGACCGACAACATCTCCATCGATGACGGCATCAAGGACATGGACGACGGTGTCAAAGCCATTAAGTAAGCATCAGGCGGTCGCAGGTCTCTTGCGACCGCCGTTTTTATGATCTGTTTTTGGATAACATGCCGTGCATCACGATAACGCCAAGGCTAACCCGCTTTTCAACAATCCACTTTTGACGAGAGACGATCTCGCAAAGGCTGTGATGGATCTGTTCAACCCGCTTTTACCGTATTTTTCCGAAGGTGGGGCGCGGGTCCGGCTGAGTGCCACGGGCGCGATCTTCGATTATCCGGCAGCGGAACTGGAAGGCTTTGCGCGCCCGCTTTGGGGAATCGTACCGTTGTCAGCGGGCGGATATGACTTCCCGTATTGGGAACTGTACCGGCGCGGTCTGGCGAACGGCACCAACCCGGATCATGCCGAATATTGGGGCGATGTTTCAGACCGCAACCAGCGGCTTGTGGAGCTGGCCGCGATCGGTTTTGCGCTGGCCATGGTGCCTGAGCACATCTGGGAGCCCTTGAGGGATGCGGACAAAGAAGTCGTTGCCGCCTATCTGCTGGCAGCGCGCGAACGGGAATTCGTCGATAATAACTGGAAGTTCTTCCGCGTTCTGATCGATCTCGGTCTGGAGCGCGTGGGCGTTGCTTTCGACAAAACCAAGACGCACGCCTATCTCGATGAACTCGAGGCCTTCGACATTGGCGATGGCTGGTACCGCGACGGACCGGTGCGGCGGGTCGATCACTACGTGCCCTTCGCCATGCATTTCTACGGGCTAATCTATACGGTGTTGGCCAAGGGCGATGATGCGCGCAAAACCCGGCTGCTCCAGCGCTCCAAACGCTTCGCCAGCGATATCCGCCACTGGTTTGGCCCGGATGGCGCTTCGCTCGCCTTCGGGCGCAGCCAGACCTATCGTTTCGCGGCGGGCGGTTTCTGGGGCGGGCTCGCCTTTGCAGATCTGGAAGCTCTGCCGTGGTCTCAGGTCAAAGGCTATTACATGCGTCACATCAGATGGTGGGCGAAGCTACCGATTTGTGACCGCGACGGCGTCTTGTCCATCGGTTACGGCTATCCCAACCTGTTGATGAGCGAGAGTTACAACTCGCCCTGCTCGCCCTATTGGGCGCTGAAGTTCTTCCTGCCTTTGGCACTGCCGGGCGACCATCCGTTCTGGGTTGCGGAAGAAGCAGAGCCAGAAACATTT
Organism: Agrobacterium vaccinii; assembly: GCF_021310995.1. Classification (NCBI taxonomy): domain Bacteria; kingdom Pseudomonadati; phylum Pseudomonadota; class Alphaproteobacteria; order Hyphomicrobiales; family Rhizobiaceae; genus Agrobacterium; species Agrobacterium vaccinii. The sequence goes on from NZ_CP054151.1 coordinate 71,640, forward strand.
GCCGAGCCGGTGCCCTTGCCGAAACCCGGCATGGTCGCTTTCCACACGCCCGGCAATGTCGTGGTTCTCTCCTCGGGCCAGCAGCATGACAAAATGCGCGGCGCGCAGGAGAAATATTCAAAATTCGTCTATTCGACGCGCTACGCCTTCAACATCGAGGCAGACGACCGGCATTTTGCAGCGGCCAGTTTCGACGGAATGCTGGGGCTATCGGATGACGGCGTGCATTTTCGCACGCGTGAGACGATGGAGGAGGCTTTGATTGCCGGGGAATGCCTCTACTCGCGCTGGCGGCCATGGGCGGATGTCGATATCGAGACGTGGCTCGTGCCGCGCAACCCTTGGCACATAAGGCTGCATCGCATCCGCACCCCACGTCCTCTGCAAATATCCGAAGGTGGATTTGCCATCGAACGAGCCGATTTTAATCGTGACCGGACGGAAGAGGGCGAAGGCGGTGCTGTCTGTTACGGGCAGGCCGATACAAGCGCCATCTTCGATCTATCGACTGGCACCCGGCGGGTCGGTCTATGCCACCAAGCCATCGCCAACACCAATCTCATACATGCCAGAACGCTTGTTCCGCAGTTACGAGGCACGATCGCGACAGGCGAGACGCATCTTATCACGGCCTGCATGGCTCTCCCCGCCGACACGGCAGCGGAAGCGGCATTGGCCGAATTGCCGGTTACTGCTGATCTGTCTGCGTTGGAAGAGACGTTCAGGCGCGATGGACGGCGGGTTGCGGCCTTTGCTCTGAACGAAAATCGCGAAGGCTGACGCAGATGAATTCCCAACGGTCGGATCGGCTGAATATCGTTACCTGGGAACGGACACAGGAAGATATCGACAGCCCTGACCATCAGGCCCGTCTAGAAAGTTTGAAGCACTGCGCCAATGCTCAATTCGGGCCAGGCGTTTACATCGCCGACAAAGCTGAGGTGTATACGGACAGGTTGATAATGGGTGCGCAGTCGTGGATTGCCGGTCATGCAATCGTGCGCGGTGACATTGAACTCGGCGACAACGTATCGATCAACCCTTATGCCTGTATTTCAGGGAAGGTGAAGATCGGTAACGGCGTGCGTATCGCATCTCATGTCAGCATCGTCGGCTTCAATCACGGCTTCGATGATATCGAGACCCCTATCTACCGCCAGCCGCTGACCTCGCTCGGCATAGAGATTGGCGACGATGTCTGGATGGGTGCCAATGCGGTTGTTTTGGACGGCGTGAAGATAGGACGCGGAGCGATCATTGCAGCGGGCGCGGTGGTGGCAAAGGACATTCCAGCCATGGCCATCGCAGGTGGCGTTCCCGCCCGGGTTTTGAGATATCGCGGCGAGCAGACGCACGCGACAAAACTGCCGGAAACCGAGCGTCTATTGCGGGAAATCGGAGTAGAGATAGCGGGCGACTGGCGCACCGTCATTCGCTCACATGAAAAGGGCGGCGTCTATCGTTCACCCGATGCATCCGGCAATGACGTCGAAAGCGTGAGGCATCTGTGCGACGCAATCGAGATCGCGGCAGCATTCGGAGAGGAAGCTACGGCCTTCGACGCCAGAAAAACCGTAGCTGACTTTCAGGCGATGCAGGATAGCAAAACGGGGCTGTTTTTCGACGCCAACCACAGCCATTCCTCGCCGCCGGAACAAGACCAGAATGTTCTCTACAATATTCTGGCGGTCGGATATGCGCTGGAATGTTTCGAGGCTGCGCCCAAGCACCCTATCGCGTTCGTGGAGAATATGACTGCCGACGACCTTATTCGCCTTCTGGACAATCTGCCATGGCAAAGCCGCGCTTGGCACTGTGGTGCCACGGTCGACGCCGTCGCCACGGCGCACCATTTCAACAGGCGATATTTCACATCCAGCGACAACCTTGCCGTTCTCTTCGGATGGCTGGCGCTAAATGTCGATAAAACGACAGGGCTGTGGGGTGAGCCAACGACCACGCAGGGTCTGCTGCAACCGGTCAACGGCTTCTACCGGCTGACCCGAGGTTCCTACGCCCAATTCGGTCTGCCCGTTCCCTATCCGCAGGCGGCAATCGATTCCGTTATTGCAAACTACCGCGCATATGGAGCGTTTCAGGGCAAGGATTACAACGCCTGCAACCTGCTCGACACGATCCATCCTCTTCTTCTCTGCCTGAAACAGACCAATCACAGACAAGAGGAGGCAAAAAATATTGCCCGCGAAACTGTGAGACGGATCAGGGAGCGTTGGCAAAAAGGCAGGGGATTTGCTTTTGCGGAAGGACACTCTCCTGGGTTACAGGGCACAGAAATGTGGATGTCAGTCCTTTGGCTGGCCGCGAAGCTGCTGGGCGAAGACCAATTTCTGCCATTCAAACCGATGGGCGTTCATCGCGTTGAAATCGTCGGCGCGAACCCTACCGCCCGCTGAGTGCATCGATTAACAGTTCACGCAGTTCGTTCATCGGCCACTCGCGCGTCGCGTTCATGGGTGTCATACTCGCGGTAAAGCCTTCTCTTTGAAATCGGTTGAGGAGCTGCATATCGTCCGTGACGATGTGCACCGGTACGGCTCTTGATGCGGCTGGGCCAGTGATGATGGATGCGGGCTGGTGATCCCCGAGAATAATATAGACAGTGCCACGCCCCTGTCGCGCCATGAAGTCGCCCAGCGTGGCGAGCGAGTAATCGATGGTCTGGATATACTGGCTGCGCACGCGGTCTGGATCGGCCCAGACGACAGCAGGAGGATCGCCGCTGGTTGCTTGGTCGTTGAAAACCGATCCATCGCCAATCTGATCCCAGTCGATAAGCTTTGACACTGGCGTCCAAGGCGCGTGGCTTGAGATAAGTGCGATTTCCGCCATCACGTTTTGTTCACGGGCGTGGGCAGGTTTTACCGCAAGGCGATCAAAGGCGGACATTGTGTACTGGTCCGGCATCGTGACCCAGTTGAAGGGCTTGCCGCGATATTCGAGACCCGACGCTGGAAGTATCTGATCATAGCCGAAATAGTCAGACTCCGGCCAATCCATGGTAATGGCTGGCATGACAGCGACGCTATGCCAGCCAGCTTGAGAGAACAGTCGGTTCAAGCTCGGTTGCTGGCTGATCATCAAGCGGTCGTACCGCGCCTGACTATCGACCCAAAGGCCTGATAGCAATGTGCCGTGCGCCAGCCAGCTTAGCCCACCAACGGTGGGAGAGGTGATCCAGCCGCTTGCCGCATGGAGTCCTGCCGCTTCGATCTGTTTATCGATTGCGGACAACCTAGGGAGCGTCACGCCTGAGTATCGCGGGTCGTCGACTGCTGATCGCCCGTAGGATTCCACGAAGATCAGGACGACATCCTTGCCCTTCACCGCCTGAAAGAGGTCCTTTCCATGGCGAGGGCCAAGTCCGCTTGCGAGCTGCTGCTCGAAAACCTGCATATCCGCGGCAGAACGAACGATAAGAGCAAGTCTTGCCGAAAGATAAGTTGGCGTTTCAAACTCGACCTGCGGCTTGCCGAGAAGAAGGGCCAATCCGCCGATGACAAGGATGGCTGCGAAAGCGCCGAGCAGCATCTGCCGTAAGCGTCCTCGCGCCTGCGCCATCCACCGCAGCGACATGAGAAAGACTGCCGCTACTGCCACGATGAGGATTATTCCGCCTGCCAGTGCGGCCACGGCGGCGGGCGTGCCCAATGTGCGTGATATGAGGTTCCAGCCGTCACTCAGCATCTTGATGTCGAGATATGGATTGAACTGCCGCTGGAATGCGCTCTGCACGCCGATATCGGAAAGCTTCAGGAAGAGAACGAGAAAGACAACAGCGCCGGAAAAAAGGATAACGACACGCCTCAACCATCCCCGCAATATCAGTGCCAGAATCGCGATGAGAGGCCATTCCAGCGGTAGGCGCGCAAAGGCCCCGTAGCCCAGTGCGTCGGGATGATCAGGCAGGGTGAAGGCAAGGAAAGCAGCGACAGAGAAAAGGAGTGCTCCGACCATCGCTTTCAAGTTAATGTGTTCTCCACCTGTCCCGAATTTTCCCATCAAACCAAACTGCTCCTGTTTATCGCACGTAAAATCTGATGGAAGCCGACATACTGTAAAGGCCGCAACGCTTGAACATACTGCGAATATTCGTGTCCGTCATGATGTTGGCAATCCTTGCCATGATTGTGGTTCGCACCGAGCTGACCGCGCTTCAGCAATCCCTCGCGCGCGTTTCGTGGGCGGCCATCATTTCTTGTATCGCGCTGGTACAGGTGCAGATCATCCTTTCCGCCCTGCGATGGCGCTTCACCTCGCAGCGTCTAGGGCAGGACATCGCGCCGCTGAAAGCGATCCGTGAATATTACGTCGCGAGCCTTCTCAACCAGACGCTTCCGGGAGGAATGAGCGGTGATGCCGTGCGCGCGTGGAGAATGCGGGGTGATGAACCGGGCGGATGGAAGCAGCCTGCCAAAGCCGTTCTCTTTGAGCGACTTTCCGGGCAGATTGCGCTCTTCGTTCTGGCGTTGGTGGGGCTTGCCATATGGCCCATCGTCACCGGTGCCAATTTCGGCCAACATACGCGGCATTACCTTGTTTTCGGCGCAACAGTGATTGCGGCGGCTGTGATTGTGCTGCTTTTGAAGAAGCGACGTGGTGAGGCCAGAAGCGCTCTGCGCGAGAGCCTTCTGGATGTTTTCGTCAGGCGCAAGGCCTGGCTTTTTCACACCGTCACGAGCATCGGCATTCTCTCTGCTTACATCGGCGTATTCTTCATTGCGGCACAGGCAGCTGATTCCGGGCTGCCGTGGATCGCGTGTTTTACGATCATTCCGTTCTGTCTCGTGGCGATGCTGATCCCGACCGGATTTGGCGGCTGGGGTACTCGTGAAGCTGCGGCCATGGTACTCTGGCCCATGCTGGGGGCGGCGTCGGTCGATGGACTTGCTGCAAGCATTACGTATGGAGGGCTCTCGCTTGCCGGTGCAGCACCCGGAGCCATCTTCCTCGCCACAGCGGTATTGCGAAAGCGGCCAAGCCACGCCTGAGGCAGGCATCACGAGTGCGCGATCTGTCAAGACAGCAAGTCGGCTGCGACGGTCACGCTGCCATCCGCTTGCGTAGCAGATAAACGATGTCGATGGCAAATGAGATCACCAGCATTGCAAGAGCGGCGGCGGCGAGATAGGCCGAAACCGGCGCCGTGACAGCCGGAACCAGAACAAAACACAGTATTGCCCCCTGCACGACGCAAACGAATTTGCGCCGCAGCGAAGGTGGAAGATCACCAGAGAGAAACGGAGCCACCCAGCCTGCTGCCACAAAGAGGTATCGCATCAAGCCGATCATAAGAACCCACGCGCCAGCCTTATCGAGCATGGCGGCTGCTGCCGAGAGGATCAGGATGAGGAACGCATCCACCTCCATATCGAAACGAGCGCCTAACTCGGATTCCTGACGGTATCGGCGGGCAAGATACCCATCGATACCATCCAACGCCAGCGCGACGACCACGACACCGACCAATATCCAGAGAACCGTATCCGCCGTGTGCAGGCTTTCAAAACACAGCACCATCGCGCCTGTGAGGCTTACGAGCGAGGCCCGAAAGGCGGTCACGATATTGGCGTAGCCGAACCTGCGGTGTGGATATTTCGGGAGAAGATACACCACGAAGCCGAAGATGACCGACAGGGAAATCACGGCAGAGGCGACGAAATCCCAACCCAAGGACATTTCTGTGCGAACGAGCAGCGCAACAATGATCGTGCCCAGCATCAGACAGGCGAGATGTGCCAGCGTGTTTTGAAAAAGGGGCCTTCGGTCCCTGAGACTATTGGGCGTACCGCCATCGATCAGTGTCATTCATTCACCCGCCCACATATGTCACTCAGCCGCAACAAGTGCCTTCAAATCCATGAGATGCCCGGCACGAAGGGTCTTTGTGCGAAGATAGTTCTCGTTTTCCGCCGTCACCGTTCCCGTCACCGGAGCACGCGCATCCACTTCGATACCCCCTGCCCTGATCGCACTGATCTTTGTCGGATTGTTGGTGTAAATGGCGACCTTTGAAATATTCAAATGCTGCAGCATTGCGATGGCCGCCTCGTAGTGTCGGTGGTCCGCTTCTAGACCGAGTTCAGCGTCTGCATCGATCGTATCTAGGCCAAGATGCTGATATCCATAGGCACGCATTTTCGCGCCGATACCCGTGCCGCGTCCCTCCTGATCGAGATAAAGGAGAACACCACCGCCCGCTTGTTTCAGCAGCACCAGTCCATTGCGAAGCTGATCGCCGCAATCGCATTTCAGCGAACCGCAAAGATCGCCGGTGATGCAGGAAGAGTGGATGCGGATAGGCACGGTGCGCGATACGTCCGGTTTGCCGACGACAATGGCAATCTGGTCCTTTTGCGCAAGTCCACCCCGGAAAACGACGAATTCGGAGTCCCCCAAATCCTTGAGGGGAACGCGCGTGCGGACGACCTTCTCGAAGCGCTGACGTGCAACATCTGTGCCCTTCAAGCGATCTGCGGATAATTCGCAGCACCCATCAAAGCTGCCGTGCGAGCTCGAGACGTCGGCAATCACCATGGCTGGGAGAAGAAGCGCGATGCGCGCCAGTTCTGCGGTTTGCGATGCGAGCGCGTCAGCCTCCATCCACCTTTCAGGCCTTTCAGCACCGAGCACGTAGGATAGTGTGGAGGCCTGCTCAAAATTCACGCCGGAGAGTGGCGTCACGATATCTCCGTTGCCGACGATGCCGAGCCGCGTGGCGCGGGGAGCCGTTAGCAACAATGAGTGCCGGTTCTCAGTCGCCATGGCAAACTGGTCATAGAGCGAGGGCGCGACAGCATCCAGCGCCAAAACGGCAAGCTTTCTCTCATTGGAAGACAGAAGAACCGGGCGACCATAACGAAGCTCCGAAACGGCGCGTTCGACTTCAATTTCAGGCGTGGTGAATTGAAAAGGTGACTGGCTAATAGGCGACATATGGCATGCTCTCCCTAGACGTTTTTATTTTTTACGGAGAAGATCGTTCTTGGATTTCTCGGGGGGCAGAAATTTATTTCGGCATTGTGCACGGAACAAAACGCGCCTCTCAGCGATACGCTCCATTGAATAAGCATTTGTGGGATCACGCTTTTGGCATCTTCTATCGGCACCGCAGCGCAGAATCGGCAACGAACAAGTCGCGCGCTATGGATTGCGCGCGCAAATCATTGCGAGATAAGAGACGATAGCCTCAGACAGCTTGATGACAACGAGGTAATCGTCCGCAGTCTCTACAGCGGTATCAGTCGCGGAACGGAATCCCTCGTCTTCAACGGCGCGGTCCCATCAAGTGAATTTGCGCGGATGCGCGGCCCTCATATGGAAGGCGATTTTTCGTTTCCTGTGAAGTACGGCTATTCCTCCGTTGGGGTCATCGAGGTCGGGCCAGCGGAGTTGATCGGCAAAAACGTCTTTTGCCTTCATCCCCATCAGGATAACTTCATCACGACGAAAGACATGGTTTCCGTGCTGCCGGAAAATCTTCCGTCAGGCCGCGCCGTGCTGGCGGCCAATATGGAAACTGCGCTCAATATCGTCTGGGATGCTCTCATCCAACCCGGCGACCGTGTCGCGGTGTTTGGCGGTGGTGTTGTCGGGACTTTGATTGCCAATCTGATCGGACGGATTGCGGGGACAGAGAGCGTTCTCGTTGACAGCAACCCCGAGCGCCGCGCGCACGTGCAAGCGATGGGCATCAGCTTCGCAGAGGCGGGTAAGCTAGATGGCGAATTCGACGTGCTCATCAATGCGTCAGCGTCCGGCGCCGCCCTCGCAGATGCCATTCAGCATGGGGGCATCGAAGCGCGGATTGTCGAAGCAAGCTGGTACGGCGACAAACCGGTTACCATATCGCTAGGCGGTGCGTTTCATTCCAAGCGGCTTTCTCTCATCAGTTCGCAGGTAGGGTCCATTCCTGCGACGCGCAAGGCACGCTGGAGTTTTGCGCGGCGAATGGCGAAGGCTCTTGATCTGCTACACGACGACCGCCTCGACAACCTCATTTCCGGCGAGACGGCCTTTGCTGATCTGGCAGAGGACTATCCACGTATTTTGTCATCACAAGACACGCTTTGCCATCGCATCCACTACTAACGAAAGAGAGACCATGTTCGCAGTCGAAGTCAGAGACCACATCATGATTGCCCATAGCCTTCCACGCCCGGTTTTCGGCCCGGCACAGGGAATGCACGGCGCAACCTTCGTCGTGGATGCGGCCTTCTTCACCAAAGACGTCGATGAGGACGGACTGGCCGTTGACATAGGCGCAGCCACCACTGTCCTCTCGGAGGTTTTAAAGCCTTTGAACTATAAGAATCTGGATGAACTCAGCATCTTCACAGGCAAGATCAGCACGACGGAAGTCATCGCGAAACATGTCTTCGATGAGCTTGCTTCTGCGGTTGCCGCAAAGCGCCTCGGTCCCGGAAGCCACCGAATTTGCCGTCTGAAAATAACGCTGCATGAGTCTCACGCGGCACGCGGCTGGTATGAGGCTGATCTTTGAAAAAGCGCCTCACGTTTGCATACCCCGGAAATCTTGAGCTCAAGACAGGAGGATATGGCTACGACCGGGAAATCATAAAGGGTTTGCGTGATCTCGGTTGGGACATAGACCTTCTCGCGCTTGGGGACGGATTTCCTTCACCTTCCGCGCAAACGCTGCAGGAAGCTGGAGATCGCCTTTCAGCACTTGAGGACAGTAAACTGGTGATGGTCGACGGCCTAGCTTTCGGCATTATGGATGATTGGGCGAAACAGGAGTCCGAGCGCCTCAGGATCATAGCCCTCGTTCACCATCCGCTAGTACTTGAGACTGGATTGAGCGAAGAGCAACAGGTGCGCTTACACGTCAGCGAAACAGCAGCGCTGGCTGCAACGCGCCATGTCGTGGTGACATCTACGATGACGGCGGGCGAGTTGGCTAGGAAATTCAATGTGTCGCCTGATAAAATCACGGTGGCAGTTCCAGGCACAATTAAGCCGCCTGTTGAGAATAAGCAGCGGAACGAGACCCCGCAAATCCTTTCAGTTGGATCCCTTACCAAGCGCAAAGGATATGACATCCTGATTGCAGCGCTTGAACAAGTCGCCGATCTTCCATGGCAAGCAACGATCATTGGGAGTCCGCATCTGGACCCACCCACAGCCCATGCCCTGGCAGAGCAAATCAATACGCTGAAGCTTTCGGATCGCATCATTCTGGCTGGGGAGTCTGACGACCTCGTCCCCGCTTACGCAAACGCAGACATCTTCGCGCTTGCCAGCCGCTATGAGGGTTATGGCATGGTCTTTGCTGAAGCCCTGTCGCATGGTCTGCCGATTGTAGCCTGCAAAGCGGGCGCGGTGCCGGATGTCGTGCCTGACGATGCGGGCTTTCTGGTGCCGGTGGACGACGTGGACGCGATGGCGGCCGCACTCAGGGCGCTGCTGAGCGATCCCCTGGAACGCAGACGTCGTGCAGAGGCTGCTGCGCGCGCTGGTGCGCTGTTGCCAAGCTGGGCTGACACATCGGAAATCATTTCGAACGCATTGAAAGAGTTTGCATGAGCGGCTTCGACAAGAACTGGCTGACACTTCGGGAAGCAGCGGACCGAGACGCCAGATCGAAAGTCCTGCTTGATACGGTCAACACGTATCTCGGTCCGCATCCGCTACCTCACATCATCATGGATATCGGATGCGGCACGGGATCGACTTATCGAACGCTGTCTCCTGCTTTGCCGGGGGCCGTATGGAAGCTGCTTGATTACGAGACAGCCCTTTTAGACGAGGCGAAGCGTCAAATCGGAGACAGTGAAAACATCGAGTTTCACTGTCAGGACCTAAACCAGTTGGACGAGACACTGTTTAACGGCGTCGCTCTGGTGACAGCATCGGCGCTCTTCGATCTCTGTTCGGAGGAGTTCTGTAACCGGTTCGTCGATCATCTCGCACGACGCAAGATCGGACTCTACGCCGCTATCAACTACGATGGCATCATGGAGTGGTCGCTCAAGCACCCGTTGGATAAGCAGATCGTGAAAGATTTCAATCGTCACCAGCAGTCCGATAAAGGTTTTGGTCCGGCGCTGGGCCCAGATGCCTCAGATCGTCTTACTGCTTTGTGCGAAGCGCGCGGCTTCATCGTGGAAACGGCAAAAAGCCCGTGGCGACTTGGGCCTGAGACAGCCGAATTGCAGAAAGAGTTTCTCTTAGGATTCCGCCAGCCTATTCAGGAAATCGGAAACATCAGCAGCGCAGACTTCAAAGAATGGCTCGACTTCCGCCTATCAAACATTGGCAAAAAGGGCAGCGTCTGCATCGTCGGCCATACGGATTTCCTTGCTCTCCCGGACGCTTGAATTCACCTCCGATTTCAAGCGGCAGTCGAACAGCACATCACTGCCGAGCGCATAAACGTCGGCGGTGGGACGGTGGGCATTGCAGAGCTTGGCAATCGGCGGCAAGGATATGCCGCACGGGCCAGATCCAATGATCAAGGGTGAAATGGCAACGTGGAGGCGGTCCACGAGATTTCCGTCGATGAAGCGGGCGATCGTTCTTGCTCCACCTTCCACCAAAATTCGCTTCAAGCCGCGCTGCGCGAGAGCGTCGAGAATATGAGAAGGGTCCAGCCCCACAGGTCCTCGCTTCAGCGTCACTACATCGCCACGGTGTGAAGTCTGCGGCGCGTCATGCCCTCGGATGACTATGACGGGCGCGCCGCCATCATGAAACAGACCCTCATTTCCTGTTAGTTCACCGCGACAATCGATGATGACACGGGTTGGGCTTGGGCCACTGACCTCACGCACAGACAGGCGTGGATTGTCGTTCTTGATCGTGCCGATCCCCACGATGACGGCATCGACCAGAGCGCGACAGCGATGGAGATGCGCAAGTCCATCGGGCCCGGATATGTCCCGCGCGTCTCCGCTCGGTGTAGCGATGCGGCCATCCAGGGACTGACCGACCTGTGCCAGAACAAAACCTCCTGTTGCCGAGGCGATAGGGCCGTAGAGCGTAAGGGCAGCATCCGCCTCTTTTCTCCTCACCACATCCTTGCCGTCACGAATGGAAAGAAGCCGTGCCCAGATTCTGTCAGTCATGTGAAGATTGCGCATCGACGTTCCTGTCTAGAGAATACGGTAGAGCGTGGTGTCCCGACGGATCAGATGATGGAAGATCACTGCCAGCATGTGTAACGCAAAAAGCCCCAAAACGATCCACGCGCTCCATTCATGGATGGCGGACAGTGTCGGAGCGATCTGCGGAGATTTACCGAGGGGACTCCAGACCGGCACCACCCCGAACCATTCCAACGGAAAGCCGTGAGCGTTGGTTGCCAGAAATCCCGACACCGGCATGACGATGAGAAAGACGTAGATCAAGCCATGGACCGTATGTGCGGCGATGCGTTCCAGCGCCGGACCTTGGATCGGAGGAGCGGGTGTGTACAACCGGGCACCGACCCGCAGTAACATGACCCAGAGCACGAGGAAGCCCAGGCTTTCATGGACGAGATAAAAATCGAGCTTCACCTCTTCCTTTACAAAGCCGATCATCAACCCCATCGGCCATGTCAGGAAAACGAGCAGTGCGACGATCCAGTGCAGAACGCGTGAGAACCGGCTGTATTTCGCCACTTGATAGGTTTGATCGTGGGCCATGCTCTTCCTCCTCCGATACGAAGATACTCTCTGAAGAGCAATGAGCAACCAGTCGGTTCAAATCTCCAACATGCTTTGAACATAATCGGTTTTGTTGGCTTCGTGCGTGTTGATTGGAAGGTATGGCAACAGAGGGTTTGGACAAGGGATTCTTTCCCTTGTCCACTGAGCCTCCACAAGGCTCAATCTGCGTCGATATGAACCTGTTCGCCCGTCTGTGGATGAAATGATATTTCGACTTCCCGTCCGTCCTTGTTGCGGGCCTCGACCTCATAGCATCCGTCATCGATATCGATCTCTCGCACGTCGATATCGAGAGGTGCAATTTTTGCCCTCAGGTCGGCTTCGCTCATCCAATCGGCGATCGGCACATTTCCACAACGACGGTCGTCATCTGCGTGCGCCGTGGTTGCAAAAGCAGTGAGTGCGATAGCGGTTGCTGCGAGAATTTTCATGGGATGTTCCTCTATTAGGGCTTCGCTGTGTTGATCCAGGCGTCTTGCTCATGGATTGATCGCACAGTACGAATGTCCCGCTGAGGAACCGCTGACACGGTCTGTCAGCGAAATTTCAGCCAGAGCCTGCTATAGACTGACAATGAACAGCGTCGTTTCCACATTTGCGTTTCTGATGATCGCTTTTGCCTTCGCACTACCTGCACATGCGGATGATAGCGAGTTGGACAGGCTACGTGATGCTGTTCAACGGGGGGAGGTCATGCCGCTTTCCGAACTTCAAGCCCATGTGCACCGCGTGGCTCCGGGTGAGATCGTCAAGGTCGAACTGGAAGAGGATGACGGCAAGTTCATCTACGAGTTCAAGGTCCTCCAGGCAAACGGCCGTCTGGTCGAGATTGAAATGGACGCGCGGGACGCCCGCGTCCTTGACGTAGATAATGACGACGATTGAGCCCGGATGCGTATTCTACTTATCGAAGACGACCCACTGATTACCCGAGACGTCAAACGTCATCTCGAAACCAACGGTTATGTGGTTGAGCACGAGAAAGATGGCGAGGCAGGCTGGTTTCGCGGCGACAGCGAGGAGTTTGCGGCGGCTGTACTTGATCTTGGCCTGCCCGAACTAGACGGCCTATCCGTGCTCAAGCGATGGCGCCAAAGCGAGAGGGAATTGCCCGTTCTTATTCTGACCGCTCGTGGCAGTTGGCAGGAGCGTGTCGAGGGAATTGATGCTGGTGCGGATGATTACCTCGCAAAACCCTTCCAAATGCCGGAGCTCCTTGCCCGTTTGCGTGCTATTATCCGGCGATCTCAGGGAAAGGCCGCGCCTATCCTTCGCGCCGGTCGCCTCGGCATTGATCCCCGCACAAAAGTCGCATCACTGAACGACGTGCCGGTCGAACTGACTCCGCTCGAATATCGGTGCCTGAATTATTTGATGGCGCACGGGGAACGCCACGTCTCGCAAATGGAACTGACGGAACAACTCTACGCGCAGGACTTCGAGCGCGAAAGCAATTCGGTTGAAGTCCTGATCGGGCGGTTACGCAAGAAATTTGGCAAGGACATCATTTCAACCCGGCGAGGCTACGGCTACCGGATCGGAGAAGCATGAACACATCGCACCGGAAGCGGCCTTTGTCCATCCGCAGTCGCTTCCTGATCGTCTCACTCATTACCGTTCCGTGTGCCCTGACCTTGGCTGGGGTGTTCATGGTCTCCGTGTTCTCCACCAATGTCGAGCACAGGCTGGACGCGGATTTGACGGGCCATATCAACAACATCGCCGCGACCCTGCAAGTATCGCAGCAAGGCCAACTGCAACGCCCGAACGGTTTCATCGACAAGCGATTTACCGATGCCTATAGCGGGCTTTATTGGCAAATCGGCGACGCCACGTCGAACAACAGGTTTCGTTCCCAGTCACTGTGGGACTTTACTCTGGATGTGCCAGTCGATTTGGCGTCGGATGGTGCGGTTCATCGCTTTGTGTTGGCAGGCCCGGAAGGAACGACGCTTGCAGCCCAGTTGCGCCAGATCATGGTACCGACAGTTAATGGTCTCACGACGCTCAACGTCACTGTTGCAGCAGACAAAAAGCCATTGGAAGACGCCGGGTACCAATTCGCAGCAGATCTCGCCCCCTATCTAGCCGGGCTTGCGATCTTCCTGATTGCTGCATCCTTCGTTCAGGTCATATTCGGCCTGAGGCCAATCTCATCGCTGACATCTGCGCTCAACACCATCCGCGAACGTCGGACAGGGAGATTGGACGACGTTCTGCCCATAGAGTTCCAGCCCGTCGAACAGGCCGTCAATCGCCTGCTCGATGCTCAGGCTCAATCGCTCGAAAAAGCGCGCCAGAGGGCTGGCGATCTGGCACATGGTTTGAAGACACCGCTGACAATACTCGGCAATGATGCACTCACCCTCAGGGAAAAGGGTGAAGTCGAGATGGCGGACGAGGTAGATGGGCTATTGGCTTACATGAAAGGCCATGTCGACGCAGAATTGACGCGCAGCCGGATCGCGACGAATGCTGGCATGCGCCAATCCGACGCCAATCTTCAGGAGATTACCGACCAGATCGTCCGCACCCTTCAGAGAACGCCGAAGGGCGACGCTTTGACCTGGCGGATCGATATCCCCACTTCGGTGGTCCTTCCGCTTGATCCCCACGATCTGCGAGAGCTGGTCGGGAATGTGATCGAGAATGCGGTCAAGTGGGCCAGTTCGGAGATTGTCATTGCCTATGCCGACAACAGTCTTGGTATCAGCGACGATGGCCCCGGCGTCGATCTCGATAAGATCGGCTCCCTGACAGAGCGTGGTGTGCGGCTGGATGCGAAGGTGCCCGGAACCGGCTTCGGCCTGTCCATCGTCAGAGAAATTTGCGACGTCTATGGGCTTGCTCTGTCCATCGACAACCGCAGAACGTCAGGGCTGCACGTTCGTATCGGGTTCGGTACGTAGTTGCCGGAAGGGCAAGGCCGTGCCCTGCCCTTCCGCTTTACAAATTCGCTCAGGCAACCTCTGCGTAGAAACGCTTGAACTGAGGAGCAACGCTTGAATGACGTTCCGATCCGCCGACCGTCACTTCGATCTTTCTTCCGCTGCGCTTTTCTCTTTTCAGCCATTCACTGATGGTTTCAGCGCAGGTGTGATCGAGATACTGGAGGTCCTGGGCCTTGAGTTCCACCTTGTGACCCGGCGGAACACTCTCGAAGGCCGACAGGATCGACGGCACATTCGTGCATGTTGCCGCACCTGCCAGATTGAGCACCACGGCATCCTCGCTGTCCTGACGGTCGATGCGAAAACGGCGGCGTAGATGCGGAATGATCTGCGCGAGAGACAGAGCAAGCCCCACGGTGACACCCACCAGCAGATCCTGCACCACGACCATGGTGACCGTTACAGTCCAGATCGCAACAGGCATCCAGCCGTAATGGCCAAAAAGCGTCCGCACATGCTGCAGGCTGACGAGACGCCAACCGGTTACGAGCAGAACGGCCGCAAGTGCCGTCAGGGGAACGATTGCCAGCAATTGCGGCGCCAGCGCTATCAGGCACAGGATCCATGTGCCGTGCATGATTGTCGAAAGCCGCGTCTTGGCACCCGCCTGCACGTTTGCAGAAGAGCGCACGATGACGCCGGTGATTGGCAGACCGCCCAGCATGCCGCACAGACCATTACCGATGCCCTGAGCAAACAGTTCCTTGTTGAAGCGTGCGGGTCGCCCGTCATGCATTCGATCCACCGCGGCCGCGGACAGAAGCGTCTCCGCACTTGCAATGACCGCAATCACGATAGCGGCAATCAGAAGGCCGGGCTCCTGCAATCGTGCAAACTCTTCCACGCCCGGTATTGTCACCGCATCGAAGAGAGACGCCGGAAGCTCGACACGACGGATCGACAGATCAAGCATTGCGGCAAGAAGGGTGGCGACAAACACCCCGATCAATGCGCCGGGCACAAGCTTCATGGAATGCGGACGCAGTTTTTCCCATCCAAGCATGAATGCAAGTGTGACCAGTCCTATCAGCAACGCGCTGAGGTGGCTGGTCATGCCGTCCTGCCAGAGATGCCCGACAGTCTCATCGATAGCCACCACGTTTTCTATCGCGCCAGCGGCAGGCTTGGCATCCATGAGCACGTGGATCTGACCGAGGATGATCAGAATGCCGATACCCGCCAGCATGCCGTGGACAACGGCAGGCGAAATGGCACGAAACCAGGACCCGATCCGCAGAAAGCCCGCCAGGATTTGCAGAATACCGGCAAGCACCAGCACGGGACCCAGAGCGGCAATGCCGTATTGGTCGACAAAGCCGAACACAATGACGGCAAGTCCGGCAGCGGGTCCGGAGACCTGGAGGGGAGACCCGGCAAGGGTACCGACCACGATGCCGCCGATGATGCCGGATATCAGACCCATGGCAACAGGCACGCCGGACGCTATCGCAATGCCAAGGCACAAGGGAACTGCGACGAGGAAGACAACGATCGATGCCGCAAAATCCGCAATCGTCGTTGCAAACGGTTTGGTGAGCGGGCGACTTTCGTCGCTCTCAGTCCACGCTTTGTTGCTCATTGTTCTCACCCCGCCATTGCAAGGTTTGCGGGTTCGGGAACGACATGAGGCTCCGCACGACCACTGACGGCAACGGGAATCGGCTCGCTATCGGCGACATCCCGGAAGCGCGAGCTCTGGCCGTCATAGGCCAGCACGCTGCCGCAATCGATGTCGAAAAACCAGCCATGCAGTGTCATTTCATTGCGCGCGAGGCTTGCGGCGACCGATGGGTGCGTCTGAAGGTGCGCGAGCTGGATGACGACATTTTCCATGGCAACCGCACGCACGCGCTGCTCCTCATCGATATCAGGGGGATAGGCCTGGCAGACGATGGAGTGGGCGGCGTGTCCGTGGCGAAGCCAAGCGGCCACATTTGGCATGCTGCCAAGGCGCTCCGGGTGGCAGAGCCCCTTCATCGCGCCGCAATCGGAATGTCCGCAGACGATGATGTCACGAACGTTCAAGGCAACGACCGCATATTCAATCGCCGATGAAACCCCGCCATTGGCTGTCTGGAAAGGTGGCACGATATTTCCGGCATTGCGGCACACAAAAAGATCACCTGCATTGGCCTGGGTGATCGTTTCCGGCATGACCCGGCTGTCTGCGCAGGAAATGATCAGCGCCTGCGGTTGCTGGCCCTCTTTCGCCAGACGGCGGTAGAGCGATGCCTGATGCGGAAAAACGTCATCCCGAAAGCTGCTGAGACCCCTAAGCAAATCGTCCATTGCTTGTATCCTTCCTCTGTTCAGACGAGGCCCTGTGACGGCCCCCGCCTCACTGAAGCGATTATTCGCACCGCACAAACTAGGGAGGGGAAAATGACAAGTAGCTGACGATAAGAACCCGAAGAAATTTCGAGCTGACTTAAAACGACCAAAAGATTCAATAACATACAATCCTAAAATAAATTTCTTTTCATAGCTTTGGATGAATTTCCTGGTTAATCTTGTCAGAGGACGTATGAGATTTCACCCCCTACCATTTGCAGAGGCTGCGCGTGTGCAACGCACACGAAAGCCAACGAACTGGGGCCGTTGAAACGAAACATCGTTGCTATAGCCGTTTAATTGTCCTTCGCCCCCACTAAGCTAATAACCAAAAAGTGCCCGCTGACACCGCTTGCGCAAACCGGTCTCACGCTCAATAAAAGACTGTAAAGATACCGGTTCAACGAAACACTCTGACCTCACTCATGACAGGCTTGTTCAGCGATGATAACTCTCCGTATTAGGCACATCGTGCAGGAGGAATCTCGATGAAAGACGCTTTACTCGTACTGACTATTTCCACGGTGACTATTTTGGGAGCAAGCGTGCCGGTCCTTGCACGAAGCAACGACTTCAACCTCACGTATTACGTGGAGCGGACGCCGGAAGCTGCACTGGACATTAAAACCTGCGGCGCGGCTGTGGAAAATGCAGCCGCCAAGGCAGGCTACGAGGCAAATGTCCAAAACTTTCCGGGACAGCTCGTCCTTGTTAGCGGAGGAAAGGAAGGTCAAGGTGTCTTCACCGTTCAATGTATTGAAGTCGAGAAAATGACCGTGAGTGTGGTTCAGGGGATCGATTACCGCAATCAGAAAGCCGCTCTTGGACAATTCGCTGATGACGTTCAAGCCGCCATCATCGCAGCAAAGAAGTAAATTGGAACATGACTGTGACCCAAGCGACCCCGACCATCGACAGCGTGATTGCCGAAGAAGCATTGCTTCATATCCCGACGTTCCATTATGACTTCGCCTGGACGCTTGGGAGCATGATCCGACAAAAAGCGGCAGAGAAACAGTACCCCGTCGCAATCGAAGTCAGGCACGGAAACGACGTCGTGTTCGCCACGCTTCTGCCAGGGGCGACGATCGACAACTTTGGCTGGACCAAACGCAAATGCGCGGTCGTCCATCGCTTTCATCGCAGCTCCCTCAGGGTCAGGCTGGAAGCCGCCTCTAGGGGCTACGATTTCAACGCGAAGTTCGGGTTGCCGATCACGGAGTACGTCGCCAGTGGCGGTGGGTTTCCATTGATCCTGACGGGAGGCACGCTTGTGGGTTCGGTGGCTGTGAGCGGACTTCCGGACGTCCAGGATCACACGCTCATTACTGAAACTCTCAAGGAAATGCTGGGCCTTTGAGGACCTCAGCCTTTTGGTCGATATTCGCCCTCAATCTCATTCATCCGCGTCCCTAGACGTCCATAACGGTTGGAGACATGCCGCCGCATAAACATTATCCCTCGAAAAGCACGAATGCCGCCCAGAGCGACGGATCCTCGGCCTTGTTGATCTCGCCTTTCATGGCTGCGATCCGCGTCTTGCGAAGCGCAGCAGCATAATCGAGTTTTTCCTTGGACAGCACCCGATAATAGTAGGCCATGAAATTGGCTGTGCCTTCATCGTTGACATCCCACAGCGCAAGCAAAGAACGCCTCGCACCGGCGATGGCCAGTGCGGTCGGCAGACCTCGGACATTTCCGAGACGGCTGGGATCACCCTGTGCGGTCTGGCATGCTGAGAGCACGACGAGATCGACCGAGGACAAATCCCAGGTCATCAGTTCACGCGCGTAGAGCGTCCCGTCTTTGTCGCTGATGCCGGGCTTTTTCGCGTTTTGCGCCCCGGCAACAATCAGACCGCTGCGCCACAGGGCGTCAACGGCATCTGGACCATTTTCCTCGTTGAAAAAGCCATGGGTGGCGAGATGGACAATCGATGCATCGGTAGACGCCCGGCGGATGGATGCCTCGTCGCCCTTGCGGCCTCTCAGCGACTGCACCGCCATCCCGGCTTCCCCTAGATTGTCTGCGACATCGCGCATCTCGTCGCGCGTGAATGGAAGCGGCGTTTCGTTTCGATAGCTCAAATCGCCTACGATGAGCGCGCTTTCGCCCGCCGCCGGTCTGTCGCGCTTCTCGGCGAAGAAAATCGCGTCGGCTCTTGTCAGAAAGTGCAGCTGGAACGCCTCGTCGAGATATCGTCCATCAGGTGCCTTCATGACTGAAAACGGGATGCTGTAAAGTGCCGCATCCAGCACGATGTACAGCTGCTTTTTGCCAGCAATCACACTCTCCAGCGGGCCGAAGAGCCCGGCATAGAGCTTGGCAAAGCGCTGTTCCACATCTTCTTCCGCACCGGCCTGCGCCATGATGGCCGATAGTGACCCAAGGTTGACGATGGTGGGTACATGGTCCCGTTGCCGTATGATGGCCTCGAGCCGTGCATCGTCACTTTTGTCATCACCATTGCGGGTGCGACGTGAATTCACGAAGAAATCGATCATCACTGAATCCGGGGCCAGCGTATCCTCAATGGTATCAGGTGTACCGCCCTGCACCAGCGAGGCCGGCAGCTGTTCGCGTGACGCTTTCAGCTCCGCAAGCATCTTGCTGATATCGCTGTCCACATCGCCAGATGACAGAAGTTCCTGCTGCTGCCCCATCAGCCGCACGACCTTTTCAGTCAAGCGTTTGAGGTTTGGATCGGTGATTGTTTCGGCAGCCATGCGCAGACGGGTCCGCTCCCCGCTTTCCATCGACTTCCAGCGTGTGACGGCATTCGCATAGGCAGAGGCGGCCTGCGGATTGGACTGCGCAAACTCGCCGAATGCCAGCAGCATGTCATCGGCAAGGCGTCGCGTGGTTTCCGCGACATATCGGTTACCGGAAGAGCCGACCTCCCGCAGCATCCATGAAAACATCTTTTCATCGAGCTGTTCAAACGACTCCAAAGTCTTGGTATCGTTACGCCGTAGATGCGCCGTTGCCACCTCCAGTGCGGCATCGAACGTGATCGGATGCAGTTCGCCGAAGGCTTTGCCGGAGATGTCGTAGGCCTCTTCGCGAAGGGCAAGGGCCTGGTTCGTGTCGTCACGCATCTCGAACTGCTCTGCGGCCAGTTGGGCAGTCTTGACCCGCATCAAGTCGGGAGCACTCCGCCAATCCTTGATGGCAGCCATTGCTGCCAAAGACGCGTTGTCCAGCCGGGCGTTCCGGCTGAAATAGGCGTCTGCATAGGCCTTCCACTTTTCGCCCTGGGCTGCATGTTCCGACGTCGGGTCGGCGAGCGCTTCACCGATCTGACGCTGCTCCTCAAAGGCCTTGAGGGCGCCCTCCTTGTCACCCAAAGCGAGGAGGTCCAAACCAAGATTGGAGGCGCTGACGAGTGCTTGAATACTGGCCCGACCATAATGCGCGATACGCACCTTGAGAAGGAATTCATCGATACCGCGCGCGACCTCTGGATGATCGACCATGCGCAGCGCCTCCGCAAAATTGTTCGCGGTGCGCCAGGTCAGCGGAGCGTTTTCACCAAGGGAGGCAAGAGCGGTCGTATAGACCTCCTCCTGAATATTGAGGCCTGATGCAACGGCGCCGTTGGCGACAAGCAAGGAAGCAAGGTTGTCCCCACCGGCGATCGCTTGTTCGGATGTCTTGCCGAATTGCCTGTCTAGCAACTCGCGCGCCATGCGGGCTGCGTCAATCGACGTATCGATGTCGTCGCCGGATTTGGTGAGGAAGCGGGAATATTCGAACCACAGGGTAGCAAGTTCCCGGCTCTCCTTCTTTGCGGCAGTCGTACCGAGGCCTTCTGTGAAAAAAGCTTTGGCCGTTTCGGTCTGCCCACTATCAGCAAAGGATTGCCCCGCCCGCCTGTATTCATCAAGGGTAAGGCCGTGATTTTTTCCCGCTGCGGCATATTTCAGGGCCGCTTGAAGCCGTGGAAGGCCCGTGTCGATGTCACCCGTCTGAAGAAAGCTGTACGCGCCGAAAATACGAGCCATTGTCTCAAAGACACTTCCCTTACCGGCAAGAGCTGCGGCCCTGGTGATATAGCCTTCCATCAACCGCGTTTGAGTGGCGCGATCACCAGTTGCGCCTACCGCGTTGAGGAGAAGGTTGTAGAAAACAGCCAGCTCTTCGCGGTCGAGTTCCTTGTCCAAATACTCTTGAACAGCAAGACCATCGCGAGCGGCACGGTCCCAGTTTCCCACCATGGCGTCGAGCTTGAGCGCTTGAAGCCCGAAGCGCCCGGCCAAGAAACTTTGACCGCCCTTCCGAAAGTCCAAACTTGTCTTCCATGCCAAAGCTCTGGCTGCGTCGGCATCAGTTTCCGAAAGTTGATTGACTCGCTGGCCGATCTCACGCGCGCGGGTCTCCGCCGTGCGGTCTTGTGCCGCAAAGACGTGGCACGAGAGAAAAAACAGGATCACAAGCGCAGCGCTGCCTACCCATAATGGCCCAGCCAACCCTGCGGTCTTCGTTAAACGCAGTACCTTCATCAAGCTTTGCCTCGCTGAACGATCGAGATAATCCAGGCAATCACATTCGCCAAAGCGATGACAATGCTCGCGCCGATGAAAATCCGCGCCGTATCGAGAGCTCCCTGGTTCGTCAGGATAAATCCGAAAGTTCTGTCAACGCACCAGTCCCCGCAGTTTGGTCGGGCAAGGTATGATGCGACGTTAACGAGGCTGAACAGACACCATGTCAGAAGCGCCTGATAAAGCACAATCGAAACGATCAAAAGCTTCCATTTCCAATCCATCTCAATATCCCTGACGCCCGCATTAAATTTCTACAGTAAAAGCCAAAAATGCAACTCTCTTGGAACGTGAGTACCGCGACGATCTTTGCAAGTCGGACTTCATCAGTCGCAAGCCGAAAGCGCTCGTTGACGCTAACCCATAATGAGGAGTTCGACGCAATCTGACCCTTGATCACGACCGATTCCGAATTCTCTGTAGCCACTGGAACGAATGGCATATTCATCGAACTGCCGTGGCGCCGATAAACGTAGGCGGTTAAAGGCATCGCTATCGGATTTGATGAAAATCTTTCTATCGATCAAGCTTTTCACCGCTTGCTCGGAAACGCCGCACCAGCGTGAGACGATAGCGTTGTCCATGGACCCCATATCCTTGGAGCTTTCCAGATTTGCAGCAGCGAAAACCTGTCGAAAGTCTTCATCATCCATGTCACGTAACACCGCGGCCTTGTCAGGCGGTGTCCTTTTGATCTGAATTTCTCCGATCTGTTGAAGCACGATTGCCCCTATCGAAAACAGCGCCACGGCGAGGCAGCCGATGCCAATTAAAAAGTTTTTCAACTTGCGTAACCCAGTTTCGGCATTTGCTGCTCTGGTGACGTCGAGGTTTCCAACACATCCTTATCTATTTCAGATGACACGAAAGCTTCGAATTGTTAAGCCTTTGGTTGTGCTTTCAGAGCAGTTGTTTTTCGCTAAACGCATCTTTTCGCAGCTGCAAAACGGGAGTTGAGCCAGGCACATGGTTTTGAATTCAAACATGACGCGACGCCGTCTGCTTGGTACGACAGGCATGCTTTTGGCATCGGCAACATGGGTTCATGCAAACTCTTTGGAGAAACAAGCTTTGCTGAAGCTTTGGGATGAATGGAAAGCCGACTGGCGGTGGATGGAGAGACGGACAACCGACCTTAGATGGAAGGTGACGCCTCTTCGGATCGGACCGCCAGCGTCAGAGTTGCAGGTTCGTGTCCTTGAGAGCCGGTTTGGTTTTCCTGTACCGTCTCAATTACGGGCTGTTCTGACGCAGCTATCAGGCGAAGTGGAATTTGGCTGGTACGTTCCTTCCCATCTTCATTCCATGGAGAGAGACGAGATGCCGACGATGAGCTTCAATCGCGGGGCGATCTGGAGCCTATCCCACATCGAGCAGATGGCTATTCCGATCTTTTTGGAATGGAAAAAGGATCTCGCGTCACAGGACCTGTCGGAAGCACCTAACAAACCGGAGATGTGGGAGCATCAGTTTCCATTCTACAATCTCATCAACGGTGACTGGCTGACGATCGATACGTCCGACGCGGACCCTGAAAAGCAGCCGGTTCGCTATTTTTCCCATGATCTGGAGATGATCCACGGGCTGGCATTGGCTCCGAATTTCTTCACCTTCATGACGCAGATGTCGAAGCTTGGTCTCGCGGGCACGGAATGGGCGTCATGGATGCGCTTCAGCCGAGGTCAGGTGAACGACACGTTTTATCTGGATGCAGACACACCCGGTGCGAAGGGATGGCTGGCTTGGATAAGGCGCGACACGAATGGCACCGAGCCGGACGAACCGCCGATTGTCGTGGTCGAAGAGACAGTCGCAGATGTAGCCTTGCTCAAGGCGGCGCGGGCGAACTCCCTCTTAGGCGTCAATGCCGCACTTCTGGCAGGCGCAAAACCGGATTGCGTGCCCGCCAGTCAAAGGCTGATGGAGGAGATGGTTTGGGGCGAAGAGTTCTACACGGCGATATCTTACGCGATACGTAACGACAATACGGCAATGATCGAACGCCTGCTGCAAGTGGGCGCGACGCTGAATACCCGACTGTTGCCATTGAATGTTGCGGTTAAAGAAGGTTCTCTTGCAACCGTTCGCTGGCTTATCGAGCATGGTGCTAGAGTAAATGGGTGGAAAAACCAGCGATACTGGCCCTTGCACGATCTTGTCGTGACACGCAGCGTGGTCGCGTCCATGACGCTAGAGGAATATCACGACACGCTTCGCAAGAGCTACAGCGTCAGCGGTTCGTCGCTGGATTCAGAGATTGAGAAGCAACTTAAATGGCATATCAGCCGGGCGGATTACATCCAGATGCTGGAAGCCCTGCTCGCCGCTGGTGCGGACCCCGATGCGCGGTGGGACAACGGATTGACGATGCTCGCCTGGGGCGGTGACGTTACTGCCAAGGTGTTGCTCGCGCATGGAGCCGATCCCAACATACGAGACACAAGAGGCGCCACGCCTCTCCATTTCGCCCGCACTGGAGAAAAAGTGCGCTTGCTGGTCGGCGCCGGTGCCGATATCAACGCGCTTGAGGTCTCGCCGGACGTTGAGAACAGCTCAGGATATACGCCTCTTCAATCTGCGTTGCTGTCTCAGAAGCTGAGCGGAGACAGCCCCATAACCGCGCTGCTCGAACTCGGCGCAGACCCGAAACGTCTCAGCGCCGACGGTCGCACAACGCTCGCCTATTGTTTCGATGAAGTCAGTTTCAAAATGATTTCCGCCAGAGGTGTCGATCCGATGACGCTTCAACCGGGGAAACAAACGCTTCTTCACAATCTGACGAGCCACCACTGGCTCCCTCGCCAAACCTTCCCGAACGAAGTGGCCTTCATGGATTTTCTGATCGGGCTGGGCATAGATATCAACGCGCGCGACGACAAAGGGCGCACAATGCTTCACTACGCTGCGGAAAGAGAAGACTACGACGGTTCCAAGCCAAATTACGAAAGCGTTATCGCCCGCGGAGCTGACAAGAACATCGCGGACAACGACGGAAAACGTCCATTCGATCTGGTGGCGGGGTCTCTTGTGGATATCCGAGCGGTGCTGAAGTAAGTATTCGCGGCTGTTGCACTCGGATCTGCGGCAATGATCCACATCGTTTAATCAGCATGTCGGCATTCTGTTGCGCCTTGGAAAGACTTGAATAGCGTTATTCTAAGGTCATCCTTTGGTGACAGCTGGGAAGCTCTGTTCTCAATGTCGGAGACTTTGGATACGAAAGTTGAGATCACGAGGCCTCTGAAGCACGGGCGACAAATCGAGCTCTAAGATTGCGCGCACCTATGGCTGCAAGCCCGCGCACCGTGCGGTATTGCGGATATGCGCCTCCATCTCGCTGCGCGCCAAACCGGCGTTATTGGTTTTAAGCGCCGCGATGATGCGACGGTGTTCTGCAATGGATTGCCGCATTCGTTCCGGGTCCGTGATGGGGATCGGCTGGCGCTGCGTCTCGGTAACCTGATCCCGAACGGTCTGGTAGAGCGCTTTGAGCATGGTGTTGGAACAGGCAGACACGATGGTGCCGTGAAACTCAAGATCGGCATCGACATTGGCAAGCAAATCCTGGTTCGCCCAGCAATCCTCCATGGTCTTGGTCGCCTTTTCCATCTTTTCCAGCTGTGTCTGGGACAGTCGCCCAGCGGAGAGACGCGCGATCTCGCCCTCCAGCAAGATGCGGGTTTGGAAAACGTCGAAGACGGAATAGCTTTCCGAATAACGCCACGGTGCCATGCCCGATTGGCCGGCCGCTCCATCACCAGAAGCCACGAATGTCCCGCGTCCGGCTTCCGTTTTCAAAAGGCCTAGCGTTTCCAGGGTCAGCAGTGCTTCGCGTAACGACGCCCGGCTGATGCCGAATTTCTGGGAGAACTCGCGCTGGGACGGGATTTTCTCGCCTGCCTTCAATTGCCCGGCCTGAATCATGGCCTGGATTTCGCGGGCAACCGATTGTGGCACAAGCGTTTTGTTGAGCATTCGATCCCTGTTTCCCTGAAAGCCGCCCCGGCCCTTCCGATATATTTTTTAAGTAACATCTTGCAAAGCATAAAAGCGCGTGCTTCTTTGGTCGGACTGGTCTGACCAGTTAGACCAACGTAGATTGGCTTAAAACATAAAACAAGGGGTTCTCGAATGCATCACGTTTCGCGCATCAAAAGCACACTTCTCGCAGGGATCGTCTCGGCGCTCGGCGTGTTCAACGTTCAGGCCGCCGATCTGACGGTCGGTGCCAATATCGGCAACGTCCCATGGGAATTCGAAGACGCCAGCGGCAAGGTCACCGGCTTTGAAGTCGATCTCGTCAACGAAATCGCCAAGCGTCTCGGCAAGTCGGTCGAGTTCGTCAATACGCCATTCAATGGTCTGTTTCCTGCCGTCCAGTCCGGTCGCATCAACATGGCCATCTCGTCGATCACCATCACCGAAAAGCGCTTGGCATCCGTTACCTTTGCCCAGCCTTATTACGACAGTGACCAGTCTTTGACGGTGACAGCCGCTTCCGGCATCACGGGCCTCAAGGGCATGAGCGGCAAGGTCGTCGGCGTCGATACGGGATCGACGGGCGATATGTGGGCCGAAGCTCATAAGGCCGAATACAAGCTTGGCGAAATCCGCAAGTTCGAAGGCTTACAGCCCGCCATGCTCGATCTCGTGGCTGGCCGCGTCGATGGCTATATTTCCGACATTCCGGCCCTGCTCTATTACGTCAAGGATAAGCCAGAGCTGAAGGTGGTCGAGCGTATTCCGACGGGTGAAAAATACTCGATCATGTTCAACAAGGGCGATCCGCTCGCCACCGAAGTCAATAAGGTCATCACCACGCTAAAGGGCGAAGGCTTCATCGCCAAGCTGCACGAGACATGGTTCGGCGCAAAGGCAGAGGATACGACCTCGACGGTTGCCGTTCTCGACATGCCAAAGGCCAAGTAAGGCTTGAACCGCATCAGGCGGGACCAATCGCGTCCCGCCTGATCGCCAAGGGAGCCTCTCCGGCATGAACCTCATCAATACCTTCTTCAACGTTTCCGTGTTTCTCAACAGCCTGCCGCAGTTGCTTTGGGGCCTGGTCGTCACGATCCAGATCGGCATCACCAGCATTCTCTGCGGCCTGATCGGTGGTCTGTTTCTGGCGGTGGCACGTCTTTACGCGCCAGCTTTCTTCAAGCTGCTGATCCGCGGCTACATCGATATTTTTCGGTCGATCCCGCTGCTCGTGCTGCTGATCGTCGTCTACTATGCACTGCCTTTCGTTGGCATCCGGTTGTCGCCATTCCTGTCTGCGGTCACCGCGCTGTCGCTAGTGTCCGCCGCTTACACCGCCGAAATCTTTCGTGCTGGCATCGAAGCTGTTCCCCACGGGCAATTCGAGGCATCCGCTGCCCTTGGCCTCTCCAATCGCAACACGATGGTCGATATCATTTTGCCGCAGGCGATCCGCATCGTAATTCCGCCGCTGACCAATAATTGCATCAACGTCATGAAGGACACGGCGCTTGCTTCGGTCGTTGCAATGCCGGACCTATTAAAACAGGCAACGCAAGCGCAGGCGCTGAATGCAAACCCGACGCCGCTGATCGGAGCCGCCCTTATCTATATCGCTCTGCTCTGGCCGATGGTCGCCGTTGTCGCACGTCTTGAAAAACACTTCAGCCGGGGGAAGCGTTGATGGAAAAGACCGCATCCCCCCTCATTTCCATCCGTGGGCTGACCAAGGCCTATGGCACTTTCACCGTGTTGCACGGCATTGATCTCGATGTCGCCGAAGGCGAAGTCGTATGCGTTATCGGCCCTTCCGGGTCCGGCAAATCGACGCTTATTCGCTGCATCAACCATCTAGAAGCCTTTGCCCCTGAAAGCACCATCACGGTGGATGGCATTCGCGTTGCGCCCGGTCCGGCCCTTGCGAAGGTGCGCGCCGAAGTCGGCATGGTGTTCCAGTCCTTCAATTTGTTTCCGCACATGACGGTTCTGAGAAACGTCATGATTGCGCCCATGCGGGTGCGAAAGACGCCGGAAGAGGAAGCCGAACGCAAGGCGCGAGAGCTTCTAGCCCGCGTCGGCATTTCGGAACAGGCGGAGAAATTTCCCGGCCAGCTCTCCGGCGGCCAGCAGCAGCGTGTGGCGATCGCACGGGCGCTTGCCATGGAGCCGCGTGTTCTGCTGTTCGATGAGCCGACATCCGCGCTCGATCCGGAAATGGTTGGAGAGGTGCTGGATGTCATGCGCAAGCTGGCTGGCACCGGTGTGACCATGGTGATCGTCACGCATGAGATGGGTTTCGCCTGCCAAGTCGCAGACCGCGTCATCTTCATGGATGGCGGAAAGCTGGTCGAATCCGGCACGCCAGCGGAGATTTTCGATAATCCACAAGAGGCCAGAACGCGCGGCTTCCTTCGCGCCGTCCTCAACCATTGAATAAAAGACCATTCGGGAGACACCAGGGATGACCACCACTTCACCGCTCAACCTCGATTATGTGCGCAGCCAGTTTCCGGGCCTGTCACGCGGCTGGACTTTCTTCGACAATGCCGGCGGATCGCAAATCCTCAAGGGCGCGCTGGAGCGTATAAACACGTTTCTGATCGAAAAAAACGTGCAGATCGGTGGCTCATACGAGGTGTCCCAAAGTGCAGCCAATGCGCTCTATGAGGCCCGAACTGCGGCCATGCATCTGGTCAATGCGTCGCGTCCTGAAGAGATCGTCTTCGGCAGTTCCACCACGGCATTGCTGCAAAATCTTGCTCGCGCCATGCAGAGCCAACTGTCTGCGGGAGACGAAATCATCGTCACCGTTAGCGATCACGAATCCAACATCGGTCCTTGGGACAGATTGCAGGATGCGGGCATCACGCTCAAATTCTGGCCGCTGAATAAGGAAACACTGACGCTCGATCTGGCCGACCTCGCACCCTTGATGAGTGAACGCACCAGGCTGGTCTGCGTCACCCATGTCTCCAACATTCTCGGCTCGATCAATCCTATCAGAGAGATCGCCGATTTCGTGCATGCGCGTGGCGCGAAGATCTGCGTCGATGCCGTGGCCTATGCCCCGCACCGTGCGGTCGATGTGCAGGCGTTCGATGCCGATTATTATGTCTTCAGTCTCTACAAGACCTATGGTCCGCATTATGCGCTGATGTATGGCAAATACGACCTGCTGCTCGAACTCGACACGCTCTACCATTATTTCTACGGCAAGGACAAAGTGCCGGGCAAGCTGGAACCGGGCAACCCAAACTACGAGCTGGCCTATTCCACCTGCGGCATCGTCGATTACCTGACTGCCCTTGGCGAGCAGGCAGGTGAGACCGGGACGGTGCGCCAGAAAATCGAGGCGGCCTTCGCAGCCATCACCGCGCAGGAAAACCTTCTGACGGAACGGCTGCTGAGCTACCTGCGCTCCCGCAACGATTGCCGGATCGTAGGGCAGGTTTCCAACCATGATGAGACACGCGTTCCGACGATTGCCTTCCGCTTCGATGGCCGCGAGGCTGGCGATCTCTGCAAGGCGATGGACGGCGAAAAGATTGCAATGCGGTTTGGTGATTTTCATTCCCGTCGCCTTGCCGAATATCTCAACCTGACCGACCATGGCGGCATGCTGCGTGTCTCGATGGTGCATTACAACACGTTGGAAGAGGTCGATCGCTTCACGGCGGCGCTTGACCGTATTCTGGCTGGCGATGCCGGATTTGCGAAAGCAAGCTAAGCTATGAACGAAAATAAGGACATGGAATGATGCGTTTCGATACGGTGATCAGGCACGGAACCGTGGTGACGGCAAGCGATACTTTCGTCAGTGATGTCGGCATCAAGGATGGTCGCATCGTAGCGCTTGCCGCTGAACTGACCGATGCCGACGAGTTGATCGATGCCACAGGCCTCTTCGTTTTGCCCGGCGGCATCGACAGTCATGTCCATCTCGACCAGCCCTCCGGCGATGGCATCGTCATGGCCGATGATTTTGACAGCGGCACCCGCTCTGCCGCCATTGGCGGCAACAGCACGGTTCTGGCTTTCTGCATGCAGGAAAAGGGACAGTCGCTGCGAGAGGCATTGAAAATCTATCATGCCAAGGCCGAAGGCAAATGCCATGTCGACGTGTCCTTCCATCTTGTCATAACCGATCCGACGGCAGAAGTGCTGGGACAGGAACTGCCTGCGCTGGTAGAGGATGGCTACACCTCGCTGAAGGTCTTCATGACCTATGAAGGCCTGCGGCTTCGCGACGACGAAATCCTTGCCACGCTGGATACGGCACGGCGCACCGGTGCGCTCGTGATGGTCCATTGCGAAAACGAAGACGCCATCCGCTATCTCATCGGTCGCCATGAGGAAGACGGCAAATTCGAACCGAAATACCATGCCACGACGCGTCCCATCGCCGCCGAACGTGAGGCGACGCACCGGGCGCTATCATTGGCTGAAATCGTCGATGTGCCCATCGTCATCGTCCACGTGTCCAACCGCGAGGCGATGGAAGAAATCCGTAGGGCGCGCCAGCGCGGTCAGAAAATTGCTGGTGAAACCTGCCCACAATATCTGATGCTGACCGCCGATGATCTCGACCAGAGCGAGATGGAAGGTGCCAAATATGTCTGCTCCCCGCCGCCGCGTGATAAGGCGAGTCAGGACGCTTGCTGGGAAGGGTTGGAACAGGGCGTATTCGACCTGTTCTCCTCCGATCACTGCCCGTTCCGCTTCGATGATCCCGAGGGAAAGCTGAACGAGAAAGGCAAGCGGAATTTCCGTTGGATTCCGAACGGCATACCCGGCGTTGCCACGCGTTTGCCGATCCTGTTTTCCGAAGGTGTGATGAAAGGCCGTATCGACATCAACCAGTTCGTTGCCGTGACCTCCACCAACCATGCCAAACTCTATGGCCTCTATCCGCGCAAAGGCACGATCGCCGTTGGGGCGGATGCGGATATCGCTTTGTGGGACCCCGACAAACGCGTGACCATAACCAACGACATGCTGCACCATGGCGCAGATTATACGCCCTACGAGGGGCTGGATATCAGAGGGTGGCCGGTGCGCCTGTTGTTGCGCGGCAAGACAATTGTGGAGGACGGACATTTCGCCGGGTCGTCCCCACATGGAAACTATCTGCCGCGCGAAAAGTCATCGCTTACGAGGCAACGTTCTGAGGCATTGAGCTGAGCATCAAACCAGACATCTGATTACCCGGCATTCAGTCAATGCCGGGTATGGAGGCCATTTCTTCGAATATTTGCGGCCGTGATCGGACAAATGTTTTCCGTCCGGCTTTCCAGCCAGCCAGGGTTTGCGCTCCAGATCGTATGGCGCTGCGGTGGTTCGGGGCGTCAAGGATGACGATGTCGGCCACAGCGCCCAAAGCCAAACCATAATCTGCTCTCATAATCTTCGCGGCATGCGCGCTGACCATCTGAAAAACCGCGTCTATATCTTCATCGCGGGAAAGCTGCATGACATTGGCATAGAGATTGGCCATCCGTCCCAGTGAGGCATCTCCGAATGGGGTGAAGGGGTTCAGGACATTGTTGGTCGCGATTGCAGCCTGCACTCCCTCTTTCAGCAAAAGATGTGCCGGTGTAACGCCGCGCGGGATGTTGAACTGCTGATCGCGCCCCATCAAAAACAAATCTGTTGCGGGCAAAACTGTCATAGCAATACCGGCAGCGGCGATTTTGTGCGCGATCATCGAACGTGCCGCCGCATCAAGCGCGGAGAGATTGGTGACGTGGCCAATCGTCACGCGCCCACCATAGGCATTAGCCCGGGTTGCGTCGATGACGGCTGGCAAATCAGTTCTTGCAGGATCGAGGCTGAAATCCAGATGGAAATCCACATCGACATCATGCTTTCGGGCCAGCGCGAATATCTGCCGGATATGCTCCTCCGGTCGCGGGTCGGTATAGGGACAGCCACCGATAAGATCGGCTCCTGTGTGTAGCGCCTCGTCCAGCATCTCCTCCGTTTCGGGTTCCTGCGTCAGCCCTTCCTGCGCGAAGGCGCAAATCTGGATGTCGATTGCGAAGGAAAAATGCTCGCGAACGCGCTTTATGGCTGCAAATGAGCGCATGCCAGCGCGTGGATCGATCTCCACAAAGGTGCGCATGCGTGTTGTACCGTGTACGATGGCTTGCCGGACGATGGCGCAAGCCCGTTCGAAAACATCCTCTTCTGAGAATCCGGCCTTGGCTTTTGCCGTTTCGCGCACAGCTTCTTCCAGCGTACCGGCACAGATCGTGCAGCGCTCCAGAATACACGCTTTGTCGAGATGGATATGGCTATCGACAAAGCCGGGAAATGCGAAGTTGCCGTCAATATCTTCTTCAGTCACGGCATCGCAGCGGATGTTTGCGCCAATCGCCACGATGCGCCCGTCCTGTACCGCAATATCCACCGGTGCCGGCTGATCCGCCAGTTGCGCATTTCGGAAAACGAGATCAGCGAGCATGGCGGGCCTCAAATACCAATGGCGCAGCCATCGCTGCGGGGATCATGTGCGCCGTCAATCCAGCCGTCACCATTCAACCGGATCACCCCCGCCTGCCCGGCCAGCGCGCTCAGGGCAGGAATAGCGATGGTTTCGTGGCCCATGGCATGCAGTGTCTCGATAACCTCGTCGCCAACTGAAGCCTCGATCTTGAGATTGTCGCGCGTATCGGAGAAGGTTCGTCCGAGAAGAAACCGTGGCGCGGAAAGCGCGGACAACGGATCGAAGCCGTGGTCTATGAGGCGGCTTAGCAGCAACGTCAGCGTCTGCGGCTGCCCATCTGCACCTTGTGTGCCATAGAGAAGATGCGGTCTACCGTCCCGCAAGCCAATGCCGGGATTGAGCGTGTAAAATGGCAGCTTGCCGGGTGCCAAAACGTTGGGGCTCATCGGATCTGTGCTGAAGGCCGCACCCCGATTTTGCCAAAGAATGCCTGTGTCGCCCAGCAAAACCCCGCTTCCCCAGTCGTAATAGGTGCTTTGCAACACGCTGGCACAACGTCCCTCGTGATCGACAGCGGCAAGGTAAACTGTATCGCCAGTTTGATGGATGGCTGGCCAGGGGCTAGCGACCTTTTCGTCAATTACTGCTGCCTTGCGTGACAAAGCGGTCTCGCTCAACCAGTCACCGCACACCTGCGCCACGAAATCCGGGTCCGCAATGGCACCTCGATCAAGAAAGGCCTGCTTCACTGCCTCCACGCAGAGATGATAGAACTCTGCCGATGATACGTCCACATTCGCCATATCGAAGTTCGCCAGTACGCCCATGATCCCGAGAGTCGTGACGCCTTGGGATGGCGGCGGCGGTGCTAGAAGTTCGATGCCACGATAGACCAGGGAGATAGGATCAACGATCTGCGCTGCGGTCTTTTGCAGGTCGCTCAGACGGATCGGACTGCCAGCAGCTTCGAGACCGTTTGCGATGCGTTGAGCAAGCTCGCCCTCGTAGAATTCCCGGTGGCTGTAAAGAGCGATCCGCTCCAGAACGGAAGCCAGTTGCGGTTGCCGCTGAATGCCTTCAGTGACGAAATGGGCTTCGAAACCCGGCCAATTTGGGATTTCTGTTCCGCGAAAAGAATGCCAGTGGTTTTGCGACTGGCTGACCGGAAAACCCTCTGCCGCCAACTCAATCGCGTCCGCTAGCAGCGCGGCCAGGCTCTCCGTTCCTTGCCAGTTTGTGGACGAGTATCGCAACGCCTCGCCCCAACTATCGACCAGCGCTGCCGTTGTCAGCGCCGACAGCGGGCCGCGTTGCGGGATGGCGTCAAGCGCGGGCAGATGTTCGGCAGCCTGACCGATTCCCATGATCGTTTTTCGCCGACCTTCACTGTCCGCCACGATCCATATCGCGTCTCCGCCCAGCCCGCAAAAATGCGGATAGAGAACGGTGAGCGCTGCACCGGCGGCAATCACGGCTTCGATCGCCGTGCCGCCACGCTGCAAGACCTTCGCACCGGCCTCACTCGCCGTGTGATGCGGCGTTGTGACCATGCCCTTTTTGGAGCGGGCCGCCTCGTTTCCCGACTGACGCATGCATACTCCTAATCGGATACGGAAATATAGCGGCTGAGAATCTCGGTAATATCGGGACCATCATCCTTCTCGTCTACTTTGGCCCTGTCTTCGACGGCGTGCAGGTGATGATCCATGATGCGGGTCGCGGTTTCGGCATCGAGGTTTTTCAGCGCCTCGATCAACTGGACGTGCTCGTCGATACCGCATTCGGCAGAATGCGGCCGCCCGAAACGGGCGAGAATGAGTGATGAGCGTGAGACGATCTGGCTGATGAAATCAATCAGCAGTTTGGAGCCCGTCAGTTCGGCAAGAAGAATGTGAAACTCGCCTGCAAGCCGGATAGACCTCGGGGAAGACGCCTGTAGAGCACGCTCTTCCTCGCGCACATGGCTGATGAGCGCATCGATACCGTCCCTTGGCATACGCTTGCACAGGCGGCCTATCACTTCCCGCTCAAGGCAGCGCCTCAGCGCAAAAACCTCTTCCGCTTCTTCCAATGTCGGCATCGCAACGGCCGCACCGCGATTTGGCTTGATCTCCACCAACCCATCGGATGCCAGCCGCAACAAGGCGTTACGAGCGCTTGTTCGGCTGACACCGAAAGTGTCACCAATGGAATCCTCCGGCAACTTTATGCCGGGCTTCAGCGCCTGCTCAAGAATGGCACGGCGCAACGAAGCGTAGATCGCGTCACTTCTGCTGAGATTTGTCGACATAACCTGCTCGTTATCTGATGCAATTTTGATCATATCTCGCACAATTATTGTACAAAATCCATCCCATTAAATTGCATGCAATTTCTTATTGCGTTTGTATTCATACTGAATTAGCCTCAGCTACAGTTTGCAGAAAAGAGCCGAAAAGCCGTTTGCAACAGCGGGTTTCAATAGCACTCACTCCAATTTAGCGGCCAAGTGTCGGATAAATTGAATGCAATCCGAGGGGATCTAAAAATGCAATTATCCAGAATTTTGATGGCGGGCGCAGCACTGCTGACACTCGCTATGCCCGCATCCGCGACAACTTTGAAATGGGGCGCGTCGCGCGATATCAGCTCGCTTGACCCATACTCCTACGGCGATAGTTTTGCTCTCGGTGTGCTCAATCACTCCTACGAAGGCTTGATGCGATATGACCGCAACTTGAAGCTCGAGCCCGCACTTGCGGTTTCGTATGAAATTGTCTCGCCCACCACTTGGCGCTTCAAACTCCGCGAGGGCGTAAAATTCCACAATGGAGCCGATTTCACGGCAGACGATGTACAGGCATCGCTGGTGCGTGCGACCAACCCCAAGTCACCGCTGCGTGGCAACATTCCGGCCTATAAGGGTTCGCGCGTCATCGATGCACATACCATCGAAATCGATGTATCGGCCAATTATCCGTTGCTGCTGAACGACCTGACGACGATCTATATCTTCGATGCGAGCTGGTTGAAGGATAACAATGCCGAGGCACCGACCGATGTCGGTTCCGGCACTGAGGGCTACGCCACCTACAATGAAAACGGCACCGGCCCCTTCAAAGTGGAAAGCCGCCAGCCGGATGCAAAAACAGTCTTCGTGAAATATGACGGCTGGTGGGACAAGCCTCAGCACAATATCGACCGCATCGAGCTCACGCCGATTGCCTCAAGCGCCACGCGCGTCGCAGCACTTTTGTCCGGCGATATCGACTTTACGGATCAGGCACCGGTGCAGGACTTGCCGCGGCTTGAAGCGGCCTCCGGGCAGGTCAAGCTTCTCGAAGGAACCGACCTTCGCACCGTCATGATCGGCTTCAGCCAGCGTGACCAGTTACTTTCGGGTGCACCCAACCCGATGAAGGACCTGCGCGTTCGCCAGGCCATGCAACTGGCCATCGACCTCAATCTGATCCAGAAACGCGTCATGCGCGGCAAATCCCGCAATGCCGGTGCGCTCGTGGCACCACAGATACCGGGATATGATGCAGCCCTCGACGTACCGGTCAAAGCCGATCCCGAGAAGGCAAAGGCACTTCTCAAGGAGGCAGGCGCTGAAGGTTTTGAGTTCGAATTCAACTGCGCAGACACGTTGGTCAATGAAGAGCAGATGTGCCAGGCCGTTGCGTCCATGTGGTCGCGTGTTGGTCTCAAGCCAAAGCTCGACCAAGGTCCGCGCGCCGTCCAGACACCAAAGCGGTCTGCCGGAAAGGTTGATGTCTACACTCTCGGCTGGGCCACACTGCCCATGCTGGATGCCTACAGCCTGACATCGCAGGTTCTCCACACCAAGGAAGGTTCATTCGGGATTTTCAACTGGGGCGGCTGGTCCGACAAGGAATTCGACAAGGTAACGGAAGCATCGGCGGTTGAACTTGACACGACCAAGCGCCTTGCGCTGGAAGCACAATCGCTGAAGATCGCCAAGGATCACGCGCTGATGATCCCGCTCCATCAGCAGCCGCTGGCTTGGGCCACGAGCGCCAAGATTGCCGATTTCCCGCTGTTTTCGGATAACCTCCCGCGTTTGTGGCTGGTGAAGATGTAATCCGAGCCCCCGCCAAGATTTTCGGCGGGGGACCGTTCCTTTATGTGGGCCAGATCAAGGACACTTCACCATGCTCGCTTTCCTCATCAAGCGGATCGGCAACGCCGTTCTCGTGATGCTGACGGTCGCTTTCTTTGCCTTTCTCATCTTCCGTTTTCTGGGAGATCCCGTCGAGATGATGGTCAACGAAAGCGCGACCCAGGTTGATCGCGACGAATTGCGTGGACGCCTCGGCCTGAACGACGGTTTCCTCGTGCAATATGTTCGCTTTGTCGCCAACGCAGCGCAGGGTGAATTCGGCTTGTCCTGGCGCAATCAGCAGTCCGTGCTGGGTCTTATTGCCGAACGATTTCCTGCCACTTTCGAACTGGTCATCATCGCCACCGTTCTCTCGCTCGCCATCGGCATACCCCTGGGTGTTTTCACGGCCATCGGCCGGGGAAAATGGTGGGCGGAAAGCCTTCAGTTCAGCTCGATCATCGGCGTATCCCTGCCGAGTTTTCTGGTAGGAATTCTCCTGATCCTGATATTTTCCGTCACGCTTGGCTGGTTGCCGGGTTATGGGCGAGGCGACGTGGTGCGGATCGGCTGGTGGTCCACGGGGCTGCTGACACCTTCAGGCCGCGCCGCCGTCATCCTGCCGTCGCTGTCTTTGTCGCTTTTCCAGATTACTCTTGTCATGAGGCTGGTGCGGGCAGAAATGCTGGAGACGTTACGGGCGGATTTTATCAAGTTTGCCCGCGCACGTGGTGTCAAACGCCGCGCCCTGTGGTTTCGCCACGCGCTCAAGAACTGTCTGATGCCCGTCGTTACCTTGACTGCCATGCAGGTGGGCAATCTGATTGCTTTCGCCCTCGTCACGGAAACTGTTTTCCAGTGGCCGGGCATGGGAATGCTGTTCATGCAGGCGGTCACCTTCGTCGATATCCCCGTTATGGCAGCTTATCTGTGCATCGTTTCCTTTATCTTCGTAACGCTGAATACCTTCGTCGATATCGCCTATGCGGTCATCGACCCGCGTCTGCGCGCCGCGTGACAGGAGCATAACCATGACCGCCATCGAACCGACGCACACAACGACCAAACCAACACCATCGCGATTTGCACGGTTGCTGCAATCCGATCTGGGATGGAGCTTTATGCATCATCCATCCGCAATCATTGCCGCAATCATGCTTTTAGGTCTGATCGCATCCGCTTTTCTCGCTCCGCTGTTTACGGTGCAGAACCCCTACGATCTCGCCTCTCTCGATCTGCTGAACGCCGAGATACCACCGATCTGGATGGCTGATGGACAATGGCCCTATATTCTCGGCACCGACGTTCAGGGGCGTGATTTGTTGTCGGCCATCCTTTACGGGTCGCGAGCGTCCATCATCATCGGAGCTGCATCCGTGGCCGTGTCTCTGGTGGTTGGATCAACGCTCGGACTGATTGCCGGCTACCACGGCAAATGGGCAGACAGCCTGCTGATGCGGGCGGGCGATGTACTGCTGTCCATGCCAACGATGCTGATCGCGATTCTCGTATCGGCACTCGCCCGGCAGCTCCTGCCGCCCTATCTGCGTGAAGCAGGCGCATCCGGCGTCATCGTGTTTGCGATTTCGCTCTCCGCATGGGTCCAATATGCGCGGACCGTGCGGGCGCAGACGATGGTCGAGCGCAACAAGGAATATGTGCAGGCCGCAAGGCTCATCCGTGTGCCGACATGGCGCATCATGCTGAAACACATCCTGCCCAACACCACGACACCTCTGCTGGTCACCGCCACGCTGAACTTCGGCCTGGGCATCCTGATTGAGGCGACGTTGTCTTTTCTCGGCGTCGGTATGCCCCCGGAACAACCATCGCTGGGAACGCTGATCCGCATCGGCAATCAGTATCTGTTCTCCGGTCTGTGGTGGATCGTGCTTTTCCCGGGCCTTCAGCTCTGTCTGCTCGTTGTGTCCATCAACGTGCTCGGCGACTGGCTGCGCGACGCCCTTAACCCCAAATTACGCTGAGGCATTTTCATGACCGATCTTCTGATTACCAACGCAAGACCCATGGGTGGCGTGAAGGCCGATATCCTGATCAAGGACGGACGCATTTCTGCAATCGGTGAGAAGCTGGCAGCCGACGGCATTCCCGTCGAGGATGCCGGTGGGCGCATCGCCATTCCCGGTCTGGTCGATGCCCATACCCATCTCGACAAGTCGTTGCTGGGATATCCCTGGTACGTCAACACGGTTGGCCCACGCCTGATCGACAAGATCGACAACGAGCGCGCGGTAAAGCGTGAATATGGCCTCGACGCCCATGTTCAATCCATGCGCCAGTCGTTGCAGTCTGTGGGTTACGGCACGACGCTGATCCGCACCCATGTCGACATCGACACCGACCAGGGTTTGATCGCACTGGAAGGGGTCATGGAAACGCGGCGACAGCTTGCGGGCGTGGTCGAAATTGAAATTGTCGCCTTCCCGCAATCAGGACTGATGCGCAGACCCGGCACCGCCGAACTGCTGGGCAAGGCCATGGAAATGGGGGCCGATCTGGTTGGCGGCCTTGACCCTTGCGGCATGGATCGAGATCCGAAAGGACATCTCGATACGATCTTCGCCATTGCTGAAAAACATGGAAAAGGCATCGATATCCACCTCCACGAAGGCGGCGAACTGGGTGCATTTTCGATGGAGATGATCTTTGAGCGCATCCGCGCCATGGGCATGCAGGGCAAGGTCGCGGTCAGCCATGCTTTCTGCCTTGGCCTTCCGGACTGGAACGTATCACAAGCACTTATCGATACCTGCGCCGAGCTGGATGTGCCCATTTTCACGACGGCACCGCCATCGCGTGAAGTCCCGTCGCTCAAGCGCCTGCATGCTGCGGGTGTTCGCTTCGGTGCCGGGGTCGACGGTTTCCGCGACACATGGGGACCCTATGGTAACGGCGACATGCTGGAACGGGCCATGCTGCTGGGCATGAAGAACAATCTGCGCCGCGATGATGAGCTTGCAATGGCTCTCGATGTCTGCACCACCGGTGGCGCTTTGGCGATGGATCGGCCTGCGCACGCACTTGAGGTGGGCGGTCGTGGTGACGTCGTTCTTGTCGAAGGTGAAAGCGTCGGCGAAGCTATCGTTACACATCAGCCGCGCAAACTCGTCGTCACCGCCGGCAACATCGTTGCGCGCGACGGCGCAAGCCTGAGAGCACGACCATGACGAATGCTGACTGGTCCATGCTCCCTCTCGGCAAACGTCCGCCCGCTCGCTGGGCGCTGGCCGCACGTTACGTGATTGCCGATATGCACGAGGGCAGACGCCTCATCAACGGCGGTGAAGTGGTTATTGAGAATGACCGCATCATCTGGGTAGGGTCCCGTTTCGACGGCGAACTGGCCGCACGTTACGACATGGGTGAAGCCCTCATTGGTCCGGGTTTTGTCGATCTCGATGCCCTCTCCGATCTCGACACGACCGTGCTTGCGATGGACAACCAGCCGGGCTGGAAAAAGGGGCGCGTCTGGCCTTCAGATTACGCAGCAAGAGCCTATGAAATGTATACGCCGGAAGAACTGGCGTTCCAGAAGCGCTACGCTTTTGCCCAGTTACTCCTCAACGGCATCACCTCGGCGCTTCCCATCGCGTCGCTGTTCTATCGCGCGTGGGGCGAAACGGTTGCCGAATTCGAGGCCGCCGCCGTCGCCGCAGAAGAACTCGGCATCCGCGTCTGGCTTGGCCCGGCCTATCGCACAGGCGGCGTCATTCTTGACGAAGCGGGCGCTATGCAGCCGGTGTTTGACGAGGCACGCGGACTTCAAGAGCTTTCCGACGCTGCGGCTTTTGCCAAGAGGGTTCACGGCAACGGCAATGGACTGATATCGGGCATGTTCGCTCCAGACCGTGTCGAAACCTGCACGGAGGAACTGCTGCGTCAGACATTTGCCCATGCCGATGATCTGGATATGCCCGTGCGTTTGCACATGGCGCAGGGCGAAATGGAATTGCAAACCGTCCAGCGCCTGCA
The DNA here is from genome assembly GCF_021310995.1 of Agrobacterium vaccinii. Lineage (NCBI taxonomy): Bacteria > Pseudomonadati > Pseudomonadota > Alphaproteobacteria > Hyphomicrobiales > Rhizobiaceae > Agrobacterium > Agrobacterium vaccinii. The sequence continues at coordinate 111,677 of NZ_CP054151.1, forward strand.
CGGCACAACCGCTCCGCAATGGCTTGATGGTCTCGGCTTCCTCTCCTCCCGCCTGATCGCACCGCACGCGACAGTGGCGACCGACGACGATCTGCTGCGGTATGCGGCAAACGGCGTCACCGTCGCCCACTGTCCTCTCGTGTCTGCACGGCACGGCTCGTCGCTCAAATCCTTTTCCCGACTGAAAGCAAAAGGCATCCGCATCGGCATGGGGACAGATACGGCACCGCCCGACATGCTGTTGAACATGGCCGTTGGCATGATGGCAAACAGGATTGCGGAAGGGCGCGGTGATGCGGGATCGGCAGCCGAGTTCTATGACGCCGCGACCTTGGCAGGAGCCGACGCCCTGAAGCGCCCTGATCTCGGGCGCCTTGCGCCCGGTGCAAAGGCCGATATCGCCGTGTTCGATATGGCGGACCGGATGATCGCGCCGCGCATCGATCCCATCCAGACACTTGTCTATGGCGCAACTGGTCGCGTCACCCGCGCAACAATCGTCGATGGGCGGATTTCCATGCGTGACGGACAGGTGGCAGGGATCGATCTCGTCGCCGCACGATGCCAGGCACAGCAGCAATTTGACGGTCTGATCGCTCGTTATCCCGAGCGCACCTATGGCCATCCATTGGTGGAGGACATTTTTCCGCCCAGCTATCCTTTCGTTCAGAGTGAGGTGTCGTCATGAACTCTGCAAATGCCTCCCCCGCTCTTGAGGTCAAAGGCCTTTCTGTCGAATTCCCAACCCGCGGGGGCGTTTTGACGGCGTTGTCCGATGTGTCCCTCACGATTGCGCGGGGCGAAATCCTCGGTGTCGTGGGCGAGTCAGGTGCGGGAAAGTCGATGACCGGCATGGCCGTTCTCGGTCTTCTCGAACCGCCCGGCCGCGTCGCTTCCGGCGAAATCCATATCGGTGGCAAACGGACGGACAATCTGAACGATGACGAGATGGAAAACGTGCGGGGCCGCATGGTGGGCGCCATATTTCAAGACCCTTTGACCTCGCTCAATCCCCTGTTTTCCGTGGGTCAGCAACTGATCGAAACCATCCGGCTGCATTCAGACCGAAACCGAGCGCAGGCGCGTCTTCACGGCGTTCACCTGCTGCAACAGGTGGGCATTCCCGGTGCGGAAGAGCGCATCGACCATTATCCGCACCAGTTTTCCGGCGGCATGCGCCAACGCGTCGTCATCGCATTGGCACTTGCCGGAAATCCGCAACTGATCATCGCCGATGAACCGACGACGGCGCTTGATGTCTCGATACAGGCGCAGATTACCAGCCTGCTTCGCAAGCTGTGCCGGGAGCAAGGTGCTGGCGTCATGCTGGTGACCCACGACATGGGCGTCATCGCCGAGACGGCTGACCGCGTCGCGGTGATGTATGCGGGCCGCATTATCGAGATCGGCACCGTTGAAGATGTCATCTCCCGCCCGAAACATCCCTACACGCGCGGCCTGATGGGCTCTATCCCAGCGCTTGGTGCACGTGTCGAGCACCTGACCCAGATAGACGGTGCCATGCCACGACTGAATGCCATTCCGCCCGGCTGCGCCTTCAATCCACGCTGTCGTTCGGTCGGTCCACGCTGTCTCAAAATCCGCCCGGCGCTGATACCCCAGGCACATGGTGCCGTCGCCTGCCTGCTACATGACGGAGGTGTTGCATGAGAAGTTCCCAGAACGCCCTTGAAGTCGACCAGCTAACCCGGGTCTTCGATGTTTCGACGCCCTGGCTGAACAGGATGATCGAGCGCAAGCCGAAACGCTATCTGCATGCCGTGCAGGATGTCACCTTCATTGTCCAGAAAGGCAAGTGCCTGGCACTGGTCGGCGAGTCCGGCTGCGGGAAATCCACCGTGGCACGGCTCGTGACGCGGCTCTACGCCCCGACCGAGGGAGCCATCGTCTTCGCACCGGCCAGCGACGGTAAGCCGATGGAAGCGCAGATGATCTTTCAGGACCCGCATGCAAGCCTCAATCCGCGCTGGCGCGTCGGTGATATCATTGCCGAACCCATCCGAGAATTCGGCCTTCGTGACAGTGCCGAGGCCGTGACCGAGCGCGTGGCCGATCTGCTGAAGATCGTTGGCCTCTCACCCGATGACAGCAGGCGTTATCCGCATGAGTTTTCCGGTGGGCAGCGGCAGCGTATCTCGATTGCCCGCGCACTGGCAAGCGAGCCGGAATTCCTCGTCTGCGACGAACCGACGTCTGCTCTCGATGTCTCGGTGCAAGCGCAAATCCTCAATCTGATGCGCAAGCTTCAAGACGAACTTGGGCTGACCTACCTGTTTATCAGCCACAACCTGGCCGTCGTGCGTCACATGGCAGACCGGATTGCGGTGATGTATCTCGGGCGGATCGTGGAGGAGGCAGATACGGAAGCCCTGTTTGCCAATCCGCAGCACCCCTACACGAAGTTGCTGCTCGAGACGATACCGGATGTGGCTTCCCCCAATCGCGACCGGGCACTGATGGGCGGCGAACCGCCAAGCCCGCTCGATCCGCCGAAAGGCTGCGCCTTTCACCCCCGCTGTCCGCTTGCCTCAGATATTTGCAGCAAGGAAGCCCCGATTTCACGCGAGCGCCAAGGCGGCGGTGTTGTCGCCTGCCATATGGCCCCGCTTTAGCAGACACCCACATTTCGGCGTCAAACACGTCATAAATTGCATGAGGAGTTTTAATAAGCATGACAAAGACTGTCTTCACCAATGCCAGACTGGCAGACGGCGTGCTGCGTGATATCAGTGTAGAGAGTGGGCGGATCACATCCATCGAACCCGCAGGGTCGGATACCGTATCCCCTTCTGTCATCGACATTGCCGGAGATATGCTTGTACCGGGATTTGTCGAAGGACATATCCACCTGGACACAAGCTTCTACGGCGACACGTGGATACCGCATCGCCCCTGTACCAATGGTTTCGACGTGCATGAGCGAGTCGCATTTCAGGCGGAAAACATGGCTATCGCTGCACCGATGGACAAACGCGCCCGAGACCAACTCGATCTCTGCATCGGTAATGGAACGCTGCATATGCGCAGCCATGTAATGGTGGATGGCTCAGTCGGTTTGAAATCGCTGGAAACCATTCTGGCAGTCCGCGAGGACTACAAGGATCTGATCGACATTCAGTTGGTCGCTTTTCCCCAGAGCGGCATCCTTAAAAGTCCGGGCACGCCGGAACTGCTGGATGAAGCGATCAAACTCGGCGCAGACCTCGTCGGTGGTCTTGACCCCGCAAGCTTCGACCGCGACGTAAACGGCCATCTCGATGTGGTGTTCGGCGTTGCAGAAAAACACGGCGTGGACATAGACATTCACCTCCACGATGCCGGAAGCATGGGTGCTTTCACCATCGAGGAGATTTGCGCACGAACGGTCGCGCTCGGCATGCAGGGCCATGTCGCCATCAGCCACGCCTACGGACTTGGCGACTTGGCCCCTGATGCCGCCCGCAAGATTGCCGCGACGATCGCCAGAAGCGGCGTATCGATCATGACAAACGCGCCCGGCAACCACACTTTTCCGTCCGTTGCCCTGCTGCGCAGCGAAGGCGTTACCGTCTTCAGCGGCAGCGACAACATTCGCGATTCCTGGTGGCCCTATGGCAACGGCGACATGCTGCACCGCGCCGAAATCATCGGCTACCGCTCCGGCTTCTACACAGACGACGAATTGAACGCTGCATTCGACATCGTCACAAGCGAAGGCGCAAAGGCTCTTCGCTTAAAAGACTACGGTGTTCACGTTGGCGCGAAAGCCGACTTCGTAACATTTGCAGCCACCTGCATCCCCGAAGCAGTCGTCTCATTTCCTAGAAATCGAAGTGTCTTTAAAGGCGGGCATATGGTGGCAAAAGGAAACGCAGTCTTCCGCTAGTACCCTAACATCTAAACGCGCAGAATAATGTGCTGCGGGAGGGGCGGGTCATCAAAGACTTCAGATCAGCTCCTCAGCATCTGCAAGGCGGTAACAAATTCGGCAGGCCGTAATGCAGCACCCTGACGATTATTTGTTGCCGCACCATCCCTCTTTATATCGATAAGGTTGCGCATCTTTTTAGACCGCGTTCCATGCGCAGAACGCGGCTGATCAGAGCGGTACGCCGAGTACCGCTGATCGCACGAGATCGTATGCTGTCATACCAGGAAGACGGGAGAAGAAGTCGTTACGACGTGCGGTCTCGACCCAAGTGGACCATTCGCTGATCACAGCCAGCTCGTTGTCCTTCCACACCACGGTCGCATCGATGACACCGATATCCTCGCCCGTCAGGTTTTTAACGGCAAAACGGAACTCGCGGTTGGCAAGCTCAGCTTCCGAGAGGGCCGGGTTTTCGTTGGTGTGGAGGATCACCGGCGCAGCAGCATCCGGCGTCTGCTTGACGAAGTAGTTTTTGATGATTTCGGCACCCGTCTTTTCCAAATCTGGCTTTTCCGCCATGGGCAGCACGATAAGCCAGATCAGGCCGACAGCGCGATCATCGCTGCGACGGATCATGTGCAACTCAGCCGGCAATGGCCCTTGAAAGTCGTTGATCGGGATTTCCCAGCCAAGCGGGATTTGAAGGTCAATATTGCGTTCGCCGATCCGCAGGGGAATGGGCTGCATGTCGTCGCCAAAATTTGCCTGCTTGCCGTCGGAGAATTGAAAATTTTTGAGAAACGCGATTGAATAGCCGTCAAGCTCGGTCAAAGCCTTTTTGGCCGCCTCCGGCGTCGGTTCACCAATGACTTCAACGACAAAGTGAATTGCCAGCGCATTTTTCCCTTTTGCAAAACAGTGGCTTAGGATAGCGGCCTTCGGCTTGCCGTTGTCGCTCTGCGTAGCGAAGACCTTTGCTTCAGTTAGATCTGGGGATGCGAATGTGGAACGAGGCGTGTAACCGTCCAACTCGGCCTCGAACTTACATATCCGCAACGCCGCAGGTGGGCTACGAAGGTCATAGGCCATGATGGTCGTCTCGACCCGTTGGCCATCGGCACCGGGCGTTACCTTTCCGACGATCTTCACCCTGCCGATTGAACCGGGCTCCGCATCCTCCATTGTCACCGTCTCGACCGTGGCATTGTCTGGCACCTCAGTCTCGAAATTCAGGCTGGGATTATTGAATTCGAAAACATGTTTTTTCCACGCGCCTTCTGCGGCACTCGCTTCACCAAAGACGGAGAAAAGAGAAATCAGCGCGAAAAGGAAGAGCATGACTTGCGGATAAGGCATCAGGATTTCCTATGAAGATGCAGACGACCTCGACGTCATGGAAACGAAAAAAATGTCAGCCAAATCAATGACAGAAAACAACCAAACAGCCAACTTCAGATTGTGCCATTTTTTCCATGTTGTATAATCTCGGCACCCAATTGCAGTCCTAATTTGAAGGAGATTACCCCTCCCATCCACGTTTTCTGCTGTGCGCTGACTTTGCGAGCACTCTACCGCCAGCCAAAGTCACCTAGGGCGGCGAAAACAGCGTTTCCTGCTTAGACGGAAACGCTGCTCTAGCCGAAGCTACTGCTCACCTCTTCAGCCAGGCTGACACGGGAAACACCACGTTGGTTCAGCCAAGCTTCTCCAGCACTTTGTCGAGAGTAAGAGGCAGATTGCGGATGCGGACGCCGGTTGCATTGTAGACGGCGTTGGCAATCGCCGCTCCCACTCCCGTAATGCCGATTTCGCCGATGCCGCGTGCGCCCATGGGGGCCTGCGGGTCGGGCTTGTTGGTATAGAGAATGTCGATGGGCGGGACATCCATCTGCACTGGCACGTGGTAGTCAGCTAGAGAGGCGTTGACGACGCGGCCCGTCCTCTCGTCGAAGTTGGTTTCCTCCGTCAGGGCAAGGCCGATGCCCATGATGATGCCGCCCTTGAACTGGCTGGCGGCCATCTTGGCATTCAATATCTGCCCGGCATCGAAAGAGCCGAGGAACCGCGACACGCGCGTTTCACCGGTAACGACGCTAACCCGCACTTCGCAGAACTGGGCGCCATAGGAGTGCATAGAAAATGCCTCCATTTCTGCCGGTGGTGGTGCATCTGCTTCGCAGACCAGTTCTTCACGCCCTGCCCTGCGCAATATGGACTGATAGCTTTCGAAGCGGCTTTTGTCGTCCACATGTCCAAGGCCATTATCTCTCGGCTCGACTTCGCCGAGGGAAAGCCCGGCGAGTGGCGAGTCGTTGCCAGCAAGCTTTATCAACTCCTCGACAAAGACCTCCGTTGCCGCGATGACGGCACCGCCAATCGAGGCGGTTTGTGTCGAGCCACCGGCGATGACGCCGCGCGGCAGCTTGCTGTCCCCATACTCGAAGGTGACATGGTCGAGCGGCACGCCCAGCCGCACAGCAATGTGTTGGGCTTGAGCCGTCGCCGTTCCCATGCCCATGTCATGCACGGCGGTGGAGACCGTCACATGCCCCTCTGCCGTCAGCTTGATCCTCGCCGCACCACCTGGAAAGCGATGGTAAGGATAAGTTGCTGTCGCACAGCCCATGCCGATAAGCCATTCTCCCTCGCGTCTCTGGCGTGGGGTCTGGCTTCGGCGATCCCAGCCGAATTGCTCCGCACCCTTTTCATAGGCCTCGATGAGGTATCGTGATGAAAACGGTTTACCGGTCGTCGGGTCCTTTTCCGGTTCGATACGGCGGCGCAGTTCGATGGGGTCCATTGCCAGCTTGTCTGCCAATTCATCCAGCGCACATTCCAATGCGAAGGTGCCGACGGATTCACCGGGTGCCCGCATGAAAGTGTTTACCAGCATGTCCATGTCTGCGACATCCTGCGCCAAGCGGAAGGTCTTGGCGGCATAAAGGTGCTTGGCTGGAAAAGTGAACTGTTCCGGGCAGGAATTGTGCAGTGTCATCGCTGCCGTACCCGTGTGGATCAGCGCATCCAGCGTGCCATCGGATTTGGCTCCGAGCGCCACTCGCTGCTCGGTCACCGTGCGACCACCCACAATACGGAACACGCCTTCGCGTGAGAGCATGATCCGCACCGGTCGTCCTGCCAGCTTGGATGCAGCGCAAGCGAGGATTTGGTGGTCCCAAAGACATTTTCCGCCAAAACCACCGCCGACATAGGGCGAGGTCACATGGACATTGTCCATCTCAAGATCGAAGATATCGGCAAGCTGGCCTTTCGTCAGGTCCAGCAACTGGCTGGCATCATGAACGCGCAGTTCGTCTCCGGTCCAGGCAACGGTTGCCGCATGTAACTCGATGGCATTGTGATTGTGTCGCGGCGTGCGGTAGATGACATCGACCTTGACCTCGGCATTGGCGAGCGCTGTCTCGGCGTCGCCGATCTCCACTATAGGCGGTTGCCCGAGCAGGTTGTCCAATTGCCGTGGTGTTTTCTTTGCCTCATCGAAAGAGGTTACCGCTGGCAGCATCGCATATTCCGCTTTGATAAGCGAAGCGGCATAATCGGCCTGTTCCTGCGTTTCCGCCAGAACAAGCGCAATCGGCTGGCCGTTCCAATGGATTTCGTCGTTCTGCATGATCGGGAGATCGCTGGCACCTGCCGCTGTCGGCGATGACATCATCAATGACGGCGCCTTCATGCGGGGGGCATTTTTGTAGGTCATGACGAGAATGACACCGGGTGCCGCCTCTGCCGTCTTCACATGCAGATCGGTGATGCGACCCCGCGCAATGGTGCTGAAGGCAAGCGCCGCATAGCTAAGGTTCTCATAGGGAAACTCCGCTGCAAAACGCGTCTTGCCCTGAACTTTCATCGGGCCATCGATGCGGGATACGGGCTGTCCAAGCGTACCGTGCTTGCGCAGCATCGGGTCAGCCGTAATGGCGGGCTGCCAGCGGCCGGTCTTCCCTGCCTCTGGTAGTGTCTGGGTTTCGGCGCTCATGCGTTTTCTCCCTTCAATTCTTCAAGAACGGCAACGATGGTTCGTTTCGCCAGTTCGACTTTGAATGCGTTGTCACGCAGGCCTACGGCATCCGCGAGTTCCGCTTCGGCAGCGGCGCGAAAACTGTCAGCATCCGCTTTTTGACCTTTCAAGGCAGCCTCGGCTTTCAGTGCTCTCCAGGGTTTGTGCGCAACACCGCCAAGCGCCAGCCTGACATCGCGCACGACACCGGCATCGTCCACGTCCAGTGCTGCGGCGACGGAAATGAGGGCGAACGCGTAGCTCGCGCGATCCCGCACTTTTCGGTACGCAGACCGCCGCGCAAGGGCGAGCGGCGGAATTTCAACTGCCGTGATGAGTTCGTCCGGCTGCAACTCGCTCTCCACATCGGGGCGATCACCGGGTAGGCGGTGAAGGTCACGCAAGGGCATGCTGCGGGTGCCCGTCGGTCCTTGGAGGTGAACGACAGCATCCAGAGCGACGAGAGCGACGCACAGGTCGGACGGGTGAGTCGCCACACAGCTTTCGGACGCGCCGAGGATTGCGTGGTAGCGGTTGAAACCTTCCAGCGCATCACAGCCCGCATGCGGCTTACGTTTGTTGCAGCGAGCGGCGTTGTCGTAAAAATATCGACAGCGGGTCCGTTGTAGTATGTTGCCGCCGACAGTCGCCACATTACGGATTTGCGCACTCGCTCCGGCCAAAATCGAGCGGGATAGAAGCGGGAAATTCGCCCTGATGGCATCATGCGCTGCAAGTGCCGTGTTTGTCACACCGGCACCGATCAGCAGACTTCCATCGGCGCGCTGCTCAATGGTACCGGGCAGATGCGAGATATCGACCAAAGTTTCCGGCTGTTCGACGGTTTCGCGCATGAGATCAACGAGATTTGTGCCGCCTCCCAGATATTTCGCTGCAGGGCCTGCCTGTTTAAGCGCGATGGCGGACGCGGCATCTGATGCTTGATGATAGGAGAAAATATTCATGCCCGTGCCCTCTCTTCTGTCGGCACTGCCGTCTGCTGTGCCAGGGTTTCTGAAATGGCTTCGACAATGCCGTTATAGGCTCCGCATCGACAGAGATTGCCGCTCATACGCTCGCGGATTTCCGTATCGTTGACCGGAATGCTGTCCGCTGAAAGATCGCTGGTGACGACGCTCGGGATGTTGCGTTCGATCTCGCCTGCCATCCCGATGGCGGAACAGAGTTGCCCGGGCGTGCAATAGCCACACTGAAAGCCATCATGATCGATGAAGGCTTTCTGCAAGGCATTCAGATTGCCATTGGCCGCAAGCCCTTCGACTGTAGTGATGCTGCGCCCCTGATATTGGACCGCGAGCGCCAGACAAGAGTTGATGCGCTCACCATCGACAAGGACGGTGCAGGCGCCACAAGCGCCTTGGTCACACCCCTTTTTCGTCCCCGTAAAACCAAGGGAGTTGCGCATGAGGTCGAGCAGAGAGGTGCGGATATCAGCCTCTACGTCGATTGCAGTTCCGTTGATGGTAAAATGCATATGCATCTCCTTTGTCCAAAACGCATTGGCGATGGCGCGCACGCAAAGTCATGACGTGCGTGCGCGTTCACTGAATTCTTTGAAGGTATGCGTGCGCGACCGTCGCACCATGTCGATGCGGCAGGTCAGATTTTGCGGTAGGCTAGCCTGACGCGAGGGCGGACTGGCGACAGGCTGCGATATCGGCGATAACTGAAAGGGCCAAAGTCTGGGCATCTCTCGCTTTTTCGAACAGGCCAATCGGTGCCTTGATCCGGGCGATGGCCTCATTAGAATGGCCGCTTTGTCGAAGCCGCTCCACGCGTTTTTGGTGAGTTCGGGCACTGCCAAGGGCACCGATGTAAAACGGTCGCGATTTCAACGCCGCTTCAAGCATGGGCATTTCCAGGTCGAGATCGTGTTGAAGCAGAGCGACCGCCGTATCATTATCGGTCAACGAAACATCAAAAGCACCGACCGTGCCATGGTCGTGAACGACGACGTCGTAGCCCGCAGCCTTTGCGACATGTGCAGCCGTTTCGACTTCGAGTGAGCGCCCAGACAAGAGAACGCGGACGGCGGGTCGGTAGGACGTTATGAAGATATCGTCATTCCAACCGGCTTTACCAATGACGCTACCGAGTGACAGGCGCTGGCTGTGTGGAGCATAGGAAAGCCATCCAGTCTGCCGATTTTTGACAAGCGCGACCACGGAACAGAGCGGCGTCACATCTCGAACGAGATGGACGGCAACGGTGATGCCACCGCCACATGGCAGGACGATATCGAAGAAGGGCGACCCCTCCCCCAGCATCACGAAACGGTCGTCACCTTTAACCATCGCCTGCAAGGCCTCAGCGGCGATAGCTGCCTCCGTGCAACCGCCTGATACGTAGCCGCAGTAGCAACCGTTATCGGCAACGGCCATTTGCGCTCCGAGCGGACGTGATGAGCCTCCTCGGATTTCCACCAATGTGCAAAGCGCCACCTTGTGACCGGACATCATGGATTCTATTGCGAAATTCAAAACGTCGAGCGCGTTGTCTGTCGAGAAGGCCTTTTCCGGCACGGGCATTTCTGGAGATGTGCCAGCACCAAAGACATGGAACTGCCGGGCGTCGACTTTGTTATGCAGGTTGAGATTGCCGGTTTCAGTCATGATAGGCTCCTGCGCCGTGACGCCCTGATTGAACGCCTAATCTTTCGGAATGTGGGTTGGTTCCCGAACCCGGAACATTCATTTGCACCGCCACGCTCTTTCGGCATGACATTCACCACGGACCTGCACTAAAGATTAGGCGGCGCCACACATAAACGGAGGCGCCTCCGTTTAATCTAGTGACTTGCGATCATTCGTCAAGCTTTTTCGCGTGGAGTGAAATAAAAGTGCCTACGGAGCGACCACAACCATCATCCAAGCAGCCTCCATTACGGGCAGATGCACGCCGTAATCGGGAAAAGCTGCTGGAGGTCGCGGTTCTGGCATTTTCGGAAAACGGTGCGGCTACTTCGCTGGAAGACATTGCCCGGCGCGCGGGCGTCGGCATTGGTACACTCTACCGCCATTTTCCAACGCGAGAACATCTGGTCGAAAACGTCTATCGTCGCGAACTGGAACTTCTGGCGACCACGGCAGCCGAGCTGATGTCGCAGGAAAAAGCGGATATTGCGCTTGCAGAATGGATGGACCGCTTCGTCAGCTACATGGCGGCCAAACGCGGCATGGCCAGCAGCCTAAAATTGCTGTTCACATCCAATTCCACGCTTTTCAACGAAGGCTCCACGCTTCTGCACCAGACATTCGGCCAACTCCTGAAAAACGCTATCGATGCTGGCGCCATCAAGGGCGACATAGAGCCCGCAGATGTGCTGAACGCACTCTTCGGCATATATTCGATCCCGGAAGGACCGGACTGGCGCGAGCGAGCGCACAGAATTGTCCGCCTCGTCATGGACGGATTGCGGCTTCCAACGGCACCAGAACTATCGAAGTGAGACGAAAATGGTGTTGCGCTCGCTGGAGATTGCCCAAGTGGGAACGTGCCTGCTGAGTAGGCTAACACGTCGCTGACGATGGTAGAATATATCGACTGCTATTCCGCCTGAATACGATATTCTATTCCGTTTTCAGCGCCGCTCGTGGAGATTCTTTCCTCGCTGCTATTAAAGCGTTTCTCTATGTTCGCCTGAAACAAGGAGCCATAGATGTTTGCCAGAGCCATAACCAAAGTTATTTTCGGACTTTCGATTTCGCTCGCTACACTGGCGAGTACTCAGGCTTCAGCAGACGCTACGCTGGATCGGATCAAAGGCCGTGGGAAGCTGACTGTCGGCGTTATTCTTTCTGGTGCACCTTTTGGCTTTATCGATCCCAAGTCGCAGGAGCAGAAGGGTTACAATGTTGACCTCGCAAAAGCGCTGGCTACCGATCTCGGTGTGGAGCTGGAAACAGTGACAGTAACACCTCCGAACCGGGTACAATTTCTGCAGCAGGGCAAAGTCGATATCCTCATTGCCAACATGCAGTACACCGACGAGCGTGCAAAAATTCTCGATTACGTGCCGACACCTTATGACCGTGCCGGTGGCGCTGCCGTTGTGCGCAAAGATAGCGGGTTGAAGGACTGGGCTGATCTAAAGGGTAAGCCGGTCTGCATCTCGCAGGGTTCGAACTACGCCCAGCCGTTGGCCGAAGAATATGGAGCCATCGTCAAGGCGCTCCCAAGCCAGCCGGAATCGCTGCTTGCGCTTCAGGGCGGCAACTGCGTTGCTGCCGTGCATGTCGGGGCGACTGTCGGCTTGCTGCTTGTCGACCGCGCCGACGAACGGAAAGACTATGCTATTCCGTTCCCAACAGAGTTGATCCCATCCGATTCCGTGATCTGGCTCCGTAAGGATGAAAACGACACCAAGACTGCACTCGATAACGCCGTGAAGAAGCTGCACAAATCGGGCAAATTGCTTGAGATGGCAAAGGCGAACCGCTTGCTCAATACCAAGTATCTGGAAGAAGAGAACAAAAAGCTTTCTGCCGCGCAATGAGCGGAGACCAGCGGTAAATCCTTATGAATGATATAGATCTTACCAGCCTGTTTGTCGATCTGACGAGCAGGCTGGGTCTCAATTATGAATTTCTGGCGACGGGTTACGAGGCGCAAATCTGGCGAGATGGTTTCATCACCACGCTTTATCTGGTCGCCATCACCATTCCCGTTAGTCTGATTTTCGGATTGATGTTTGCAGCCTGCCTGACCTCAGGCAGGCTTTGGCTGTCTGCGCCGGTGCGTGCGTTCGTGGAGCTAACGCGCAATACACCGACACTCGTGCAGCTCATGTTCAGCTTTCTTGTGCTGAACACATTTGTCTCCAACCTGTTTGGCGGCGCGCAGAACAATCCGCTGTCTCCCTTCTTCTGGGTGGTTGCCGTGGTTGGGCTGCATGTTGCGGCCTTGCATGCGGAAGCCATCCGTGGCGGCATTGAGGCTGTACCATCATCGATGATCGAGGCGGCGCGCGGCATGGGGTTCAGCCAGTTCGAAATCCTGCGTTACGTACAGATACCGCTCGCGTTTCGCGCGTCCCTGCCAGCCATCGTCAACGGGCTCATCAGCCTAGTCAAATCGACAACAGTGGGCAATGCCATTGCCGTCAGCGAAATCACCTATGCGTCGATCATGGTGTGGACGCAGCGCGACAATGTGGTCGAACTGATGATCGTCCTTCTGGCGTTTTTCAGCCTGATCAATTTTCTGATCGCCCGCGCCGGTTCTTGGGCAGAGCGTAAGCTCGCCATTCCGGGGTACGGCCTATGAACATGAAACCGACCCAAGCACCCAAGGCAAGCAGCCGAATTCTGCGCTACGCGGGTTTTGTCGCCATGCCGTTGCTGGTTGTCGTATGGTCTCTCGTCGACCTGACGCTTGGTAAGGAATTGCTGGATTGGATTCCCTACCTCGCCTCCGGCTTTGCGATGAATATCGTGATCGCACTCTGCGCGATTACGATCGGGACCACGGCTGGCGTTCTACTCGGCCTCATGCAACTGGCACCTTATTGGTTCATTCGCTGGCCAGCGGCAATATACGTCCAGATTTTTCGCAATGCACCGGCGCTCGTGCTGATCTTTGCCACCACCTATATCTTTCCCTTTGAGATCGTGCTGTTCGGCAACTATCTGCCTTTCCCGGACTGGATCAAGGCGGTGATCGGTCTTGCTATTCTTGCCAGCGCCTACATTGCAGAAATCACTCGTGGTGCCGTCGTCTCCATACCGACGACGCAGTGGGAGGCGAGCAAAGGACTGGGCTTTTCCCGCATGCAGGCCCTTCGCTTCGTCATCCTGCCGCAATGCGTGCGCCGTTCGCTGCCGCCATGGATGAACGTCGCCTCTTCGATTGCCATGGGGACATCGCTGGCATCCCTTGTTGGCGTCCACGAGTTGATGCATGCCGCGACCGATGCCAGCACCGCAGTACGCAGGCTTGATTTCACCATCATCGCCTATGTCGTGGTGATGGCCGCGTTTTTCACGCTCTGCTACCCGATCGCCCGGCTTACCCGCCGCCTCGAACAGCGCTTCAACGCGGGCTGAAGGATTTTAAAGATGACTGTATCCACCGATACCGCGATCGTGAAACTGGAAGACGTGCATCTGTCTTTCGGGAATACACAGGTGCTCAAGGGCATAGATCTCACTGTCAACAAAGGCGACGCCGTTTCGATCATCGGCCCCTCAGGCTCTGGGAAGTCTACCCTGCTTCGCTGTATCAATGCCCTGGCTATGCCGCAAAGCGGTAAGATTACCGTCGCGGGCACACGGGTCGATGAGCTAACGAAGGAGAGCGAGCGCATCGAACTACGCAAGCGGGTGGGCATCGTCTTTCAGCAGTACAATCTGTTTCCGCATCTGACCGTTCTCGACAATATCGTGCTTGCGCCGACGCGCATTCTCGGCGCCAACCGCACGGCAACCGAGAAACTTGCGCGCGAATTGCTGGAAAAAGTCCGATTGTCGGAAAAAGCTGACGCCTATCCTGGCCAGCTTTCTGGTGGCCAGCAGCAGCGCGTGGCGATCGCCCGCGCACTTGCCATGAAGCCGGAACTCGTCCTGTTCGATGAGGTGACGTCTGCGCTCGACCCTGAAACCGTCGGCGAGGTTCTGTGGGTGATACGGGACCTCATCCGCGATGGCATGACCAGCATACTCGTGACCCACGAAATGCGTTTCGCCGAAGAGATCAGCGACACGGTGGTGTTTACCGAAAACGGTCGCGTCGTCGCTCACGGTTCACCAAAGGAGATATTCCACGATTCCGACAATCCGCGCATTCGCCAATTTGTCGGAGGCTTGTCGGGCGCCCGTGCCTTGATCCGTGACGGTGAAGGTATCTGACCATGGCCAACACCACATTTACAACCACCTTTGCCAAGGCAATTGTAACATCTGATCCGAGTAAGGATCACGTTGCAATAGATGCCGCGCGCACGGCGATAATAGATTTTCTCGCATGCATGATCGCGGGCGCCAATGACCGCACAACGGGTGTTCTGGCCGGTGTCATTGGCGCCGATTTGCCGGGAAAAGCGATTATCGTCGGTCGCGCCGAACAAACGGACCCTCTGGTCGCAGCAGTGCTAAACGGCTATGCGGGTCATGTGCTTGATTATGACGATGTGCACGCGAGCGTGCGTGGCCATCCGACAACGGTGATCGTTCCAGCGCTGCTCGCACTTGCCGCAGAACGGACTTTCAGTGCGGAGGCTTTCATTGCATCCTACATCGTCGGGCTGGAAGCCATGGCGCGGTTGGGGCTTTCCCTGGGCTCCAAACACTACGAAAATGGATTTCACGCTACCGCGACGCTTGGGCCTGTGGGAGTAGCTGCCGCGATCTGTCACCTCACCGGTGCATCGGTGGAAAAGACAGCTATCGCGCTTGGCCTAGCCTCAACGCAAGCCGCTGGACTGCGCTTGCAATTCGGTTTCGACGCAAAGCCTTATCATGCGGGCATGGCCGCACGATCCGGCCTGCTCGCGGCGCGATTGGCCGCGGCTGGTTTCGGTGGCGCACCTGACTTTCTCGACAATCCGGTCAACTTCTATTCTGCCTATGCCTTCGGTGCAGGACAGCCGGAATTGACGATCGAAAACTGGGGGCAGCCATGGCAGATCGTCTCGCCCGGCCTCACGCTGAAAGCCTATCCCTGCTGCACAGCAAGCCATCCCGTCGCTTCGCTGGGTATAGAGCTTCACCGTGAAGGCCTGGCAGCCGAGCAGGTAGACACGATCACCTTCACCTATCCGCCCGGGGCCGATGCAGCCCTCGTGGTAACGAAGCCGAGCAATGGCATCGAAGCACGGTTCAGCCCGGAATATGTCTTCTCCGCAGCCTTGCTCGACGGCGCTTTGCGGCTTGACCATTTCGACGAACGGCCGGTGGACGAGCGCATCATGGCGCTCGCCAGTCGTGCCAGCCGCCAACATGATAGGTCAGCACCGCGCATGTCGAGCGATCCAACCACGCGGTTCGTCGTGCTGGATATCGCTATGAACGACGGTAGTACAATCAATCGCCGCTTCGATGGCCTGCCCGGCGTCACAGATCCAACAGAAAAATTCCACGACGCAACCGCTGGCAACCAGGCCTTTGTGGATATTCCAGACCTTGTCCGCAGCATGAGAAGCGAGGCAGATTTTGCCCGGCTTCTTTCGCTGCTCAATCAGAACTTCGTTTGACGAGAGATTTTATCATGAGTGCCAAAAGAGAAATCCATCTGGGTCTGTTCCTTCAGGGTGCGGGCCATCACGTTTCCGGCTGGCGTCACCCGAAAGCGGAAGCAGGCAGCGAAAACTTCGATCTGCTGCGCCGCGTTTCGCAAATGGCCGAGCAGGCGAAGTTCGATATGGTGTTTCTGGCGGACGGCCTGACCAGCGGCGTGGACGCCCACCCTTCGACCATCGCCCGTTTCGAACCTCTGACATTGCTTGCCGCACTGGCGCTGGTCACCGAAAAGATCGGTCTTGCCGCCACGTCCTCCACCACCTATGGCGAGCCCTATCACACGGCGCGCTCCTTCTCCTCGATCGACCATCTGAGCCATGGCCGTGCCGCCTGGAACATCGTGACGACTTCTTACGCCCGCACAGCCAACAACTTCTCAAAATCGCATCCCGAGCATGACGAGCGTTACGCTGTTGCAGAGGAGTTCGTGAATGTCGTGCGCGGTCTGTGGGACAGTTGGGACGATGACGGCTTCATCAAGGACAAGCAAAACGGTGTCTATGCCGATCCCAATAAGGTGCATATGCTGGACCACGAGGGCAAATATTATTCGGTCAAAGGTCCGCTCAACATTCCGCGTTCACCACAGGGTCATCCGATCCTGATTCAGGCCGGCTCTTCCGGCCCCGGTCAGGATTTGGCCGCTCGTACGGCGGACGTGGTGTTTACCGCTCAGCAAAGCCTCGCCGAAGCCCAGGCCTTCTACAAGAGCCTGAAATCCCGTGTCGAAAAGTTCGGTCGCCACCCCGATGAAGTCGCCGTCATGCCGGGCTTCCTGCCGGTCGTCGGTCGCACCTCTAAAGAAGCTGCGGAAAAGCTCGCCGAGCTCGACCAGTGGACAGAGCTGAAAAGCGCCATGCCGCTTCTCGAAGAGCGCATTGGCCACAGCCTTGCCGACTACGATCCCGATGGTCCTCTGCCAGAGTTGCCGATTTCCGACCAACTGCGCAGTCGCGCCGAACTCTTGACCGCTCTGGCACGCCGGGAGAACCTGACAATCCGCCAGTTGGCTTTGCGTGTCGCCGCCGGTCGCGGCCACCACATCGTCCTCGGCACGCCAGTCGAAATTGCCGACCGCATGCAGGAATGGTTCGAAGGCCGCGCCGCCGACGGCTTCAACGTCATGCCACCGTTTTTCCCGGAAGGGCTAGAGGATTTCACGCAACTTGTCGTGCCGATCCTTCAGGAAAGGGGTCTGTTCCGCACAGAATATCAGGGGTCAACGCTGCGAGATCACCTGGGTCTCGCGCGCCCTGCCCTTCCGCCGAGTTAACTTGTGATTGCGATACGCATTTAAAGGGCGCATACCAGAGTTCGCTCGGCAGCTTTCCTTCGGACGTTGCTCGTAGCTTTCGTCAGGATTGCCACATGAACGTGCAAGAGATGACGGCGCCTGAATGTCAGGCGATGCTTGAAGCCAACAGTATCTGCCACTTGGGTTGCATCGCAGCGGGTAAGCCCTATGTGGTGCCGATCCAGTACACTTATCAGGGCGGCATGCTTTACGCCTTCTCCATGCCCGGCAAGAAGATCGAGAGCCTGCGGGACAATCCGCATGTCTGTCTTCAGTTGGATCATGTGGAGACGAAACGGGAGTGGCAAAGCGTTCTGGTAGAAGGACGTTACCAGGAGTTGCCCGATAACGAAAAATGGCATGGGGAACACATCTATGCCTGGTCTCTTCTACAGAAGAAGAACGACTGGTGGGAACCAGGCGCGTACAAGCCGGCGAAGACAGAGCTGTCCAAAGCGGCGTCACTGCCAGTCTTCTTCAGTGTTCAGATTGAGAAACTCTCGGGCCGCCGTGCGAGAAGCAATTAGGATGATCAGATGCGCGAGCCGTTGGATTATCACGATCAAAATGACAAATTCAGCACCGAGAAACTACTGACATTCAACGCCGGCTCGTCGTCCGTCAAATTCGGCGTATTCATCCTAAAGGCAGGTACTCCCCTTAGCGTCGGCAAAGGCATAATCGATTTTCAGCGGAATTGTTTGAAGTTTCAGTTCGGAGGCGCTGAGAAATCAGAGATTGCACTTCCAGCAACTTCTAAGACTTGCACCAGTGGGGTTGTCGATGCAGTATTTACAGCGCTAGCAACCCATTTTGAAATAGTAGACATCACAGCCGTTGGGCACAGGATGGTGCATGGCGGCGACCTGTTCCACGGCGCAGTGCCGATTGACGAGAAAACCCGTACATCAATCGAAAGCCTTCTTCCTCAGGCTCCGCTCCACCAGAAACACAGTATTCAACTGATTGACGCAGTCTCAACGCTGCAAACGGACATCTTTCAGACCGCGTCCTTCGATACTTCGTTCCACAGCACCAACAGTACGCTTGTGAGACGATATGCACTGCCCCGTGCCCTGCATGACCAAGGGGTAAAGCGTTTCGGTTTTCACGGCTTATCCTACTCTTTCGTCGCTCGCGAGGTGGCCCGTATTGCTCCAAACGTTGCCGACGGAAAAGTCGTGGTCGCTCATCTTGGTAGCGGCTGTAGCCTTTGCGGGATGGAAGGTGGAATGAGCCGCGATGTCAGCATGGGATTTTCTACGCTTGACGGCATACCGATGGCGACACGTTGTGGCGCGTTGGATCCGGGCGTACTGCTCTATTTGCTTGCCGAGAAGAAACACACACCGGAAGAGCTAGAGCATCTTTTATATCACGAAAGCGGCCTATTAGGCGTTTCCGGCATCAGTTCAGATAGTCGCGAACTGCTTGAAAGTGGTCGACCAGAGGCAAAAGAAGCCATTGGCCTATTTGCGTTTCGAACCGCTGGCGAGGCCGCACGTATCGTCAGCACGCTGGGCGGGATAGACGCATTCGTCTTCACAGCAGGCATAGGCGAGCACCAACCGGCCATAAGGGCTGCGATCTCGTCACATCTTGGTTGGCTCGGCCTTGAGATCGACCAAAAGGCGAATAACTCAAATGCCCAACTCATCAGCAGCCCGGACAGCAGGATCAAGGTCTTCGTCATTCCGACAGACGAGGAACAGGTGATCGCAGACGATACCTTCCGCTTGCTGACAGCGCTGCAGACCAACTGAACCAAGACATCGAGCAATCACATTTCCAAACGGGAGAGGAATACTTTCTTATCCGTTGGCGAACGGCAGTACCCAATGCCACAGGAGCGATTATGGATCATCTCAGTCACACCGAAAAGCCTCTCGATAGTGAAGAACTTCACAAGATCGACGCGTGGTGGCGGGCGGCTAACTATCTGAATGTCGGTCAGATTTATCTATCTGCCAATCCTCTATTGCGTGAACCGCTGCAGGTCGAACACATTAAGCCAAGACTGCTGGGGCACTGGGGCACCTCTCCCGGCCTGAATTTGATTTACGCTCATATGAATCGTCTTATCAAGAAATTCGACCTCAACACAATTTACATGGCTGGCCCCGGTCATGGTGGCCCTGCACTCATCGCAAATGTTTACCTTGAGGGTAGTTACACGGAGTTTTATCCTGACGTGACGCAGGACGAGGTAGGGCTCCGGCGTCTGTTTCGCCAGTTCTCGACGCCTGGCGGAATTCCTAGCCATGTCAGTGTTCCCACGCCAGGCTCGATCCATGAGGGCGGGGAACTCGGTTATGTCTTGGCCCACGCATTCGGAGCCATTATGGACAATCCAGATCTCCTTGTTGTTGCCGTCGTTGGCGATGGTGAAGCGGAAACGGGACCTTTGGCTGGGAGCTGGAAAAGCATCGACTTCATCAACGCCGCGCGCGATGGAGCAGTCCTTCCGATCCTGCACCTCAACGGATACAAAATCGCTGGCCCTACAGTCCTTGCACGCCATAGCGATGAAGACTTGCGCAAGTTCTTTGAGGGCCAAGGCTACGAGCCCTATTTTGTCGAGGGTGACGTACCAGAGGTCATGCACCAGCTTTTTGCCGCTGTGGTTGAACGTGCTGTTTCAAAAATCCGTTCGATACAGTCATCGGCTCGTGGCGGCATTTCCAACAACAGGCCGCGTTGGCCGATGATTGTACTGCGGACGCCAAAAGGTTGGACGGGGCCGAAGGTCGTTGATGGCATCCCGATCGAAGGCACGTTTCGAGCCCATCAGGTTCCTGTATCTGAGGTTCTGACGAACCCTGAGCATCTGACCATTCTCGAAGATTGGATGCGCAGCTACAAACCGGAAGAGCTGTTCGATGACAATGGAACATTCCGTGCAGAATACGCCGATCTATCGCCCGCCGGGGAGTTGAGGATGGGGTCAAATCCGAATGCAAACGGCGGCAAGTTGACAAAGCCTCTCAATCTCCCGGACTTCAATTCTTACGCTGTTAATTTCGAGCATCGAGCCCGTGAGCGCATGGGCTCGACAGCAGTGCTGGGAGAATATCTCCGGGATATCTATGTCAACAACCCGCATAACTTTCGCTTGTTTTGCCCTGACGAAACCAATTCCAACCGGCTCGGAGCAATTTTTGAAGTCAGCGATCGCTGCTTGGTCAGCGACATACTTCCGGCAGATGATCACGTCTCGCATGATGGTCGTGTTATGGAAGTTTTGAGCGAGCACTGCTGTCACGGATGGCTTGAAGGATACACGCTCACTGGCCGGCATGGCCTTTTTGCCACCTACGAAGCCTTTGCCATGATCGTCGATTCCATGTCGATGCAACACGGCAAGTGGATGGAACATGCTAAACACGTCCCGTGGCGGGCCGATATCCCGTCACTCAATTATCTCCTGACATCGACCTGCTGGCGCAATGATCACAATGGCTTCAGCCACCAGGGACCAGGCTTTATCGATACCATCATCCATCGCAAACCAGCAGTCGCCCGCGTTTATTTGCCGCCGGATGCAAATTGCCTTCTCTCCGTCGCTGACCACTGTTTTCGAAGCCGCAATTATCTCAATCTTATCGTCATCGACAAGCAGCCGCAGTTGCAGTGGCTGACGATGGAAGAGGCCCGTGAGCATTGTGAAAGAGGTGCTGGCATCTGGGACATGTACAGCAACGAACCAGATGAGCCGGACGTTGTAATGGCCTGCGCAGGAGACATCCCAACCCAAGAAACAATTGCTGCAGCCTGGTTGCTTCGTAAATATGCTCCGGGTTTGAAAGTCCGTATTGTCAACGTCGTCGACCTGATGCGGCTATGTCCCGCGGATCGCCATCCCCATGGAATGGGGGATATCGAATTTGCAGAAATTTTCACGACAACTGCACCTGTGGTCTTCACCTTTCATGGTTATCCGGGGGTCATCCATGATCTCTTGCACGGACGTGAAGCGCACGACCGGTTCCATGTGCGCGGCTACCTTGAAGAAGGAACAACAACCACGCCGTTCGACATGGTTGTTCTGAACAGGATCAGCCGTCTACATCTTTGCTTGGACGTATTGCGGTACGTTCCAAAAATGCTGATCGACGGTGCGAGCCTGCTCGCGTACTGCACAAACACCCTCGCAACACATAACGATTACATCCGCGAGCATTTTGACGATCTGCCGGAGATTAAAAATTGGGTCTGGAGCTCTTGAGCGGATACGAACCATCGATCTATTAATTGAAACGCGACCTGCTTGGGTCCGTATTGTCGCCCCGGTTATTTAGAAGAGTGTAGCGGAGTCGGCACAACCCACGTATTTCTGATGGTTTATATCATCTATGGAGACAAGTATCGACCGCGCCTCAGACCAAATCAGCGCTGTTTACTCCGTCTCATGTCGAAACTCACACCCTTATTTCACACCGTTCGATAGAAATGCCTGAAGCTCTGGCGTCTTTGGATTTGCGAAGAGTTCTGCAGACGGACCGGCTTCCCAGATCTTGCCCTGATGCATGAAGACGGTGATATTGGCGACGCTACGGGCGAAATTCATTTCATGTGTTACCAGCAACATGGTCATGCCCTCACGGGCAAGTTCTTCGATCACGAGAAGAACCTCACCCGTCAGTTCAGGGTCCAGAGCCGACGTTACCTCATCGAACAGCATCACTTTCGGTCGCATTGCCAGCGACCTTGCTATGGCCACACGCTGCTGCTGGCCACCCGAAAGCATTTCCGGATAGACTGAGAACTTATCGGCAAGCCCGACGCGCTCTAGTGCCTTTCGAGCCAAATCATCTGCATCAGGCTTCGACACCCCCTGAGTAATACGTGGGGAGAGCATGATGTTTTCGCCAACTGTCAGGTGGGGAAACAGATTATAGCTCTGAAAGACGATACCGACATCCTTGCGCAACGCCCGGAGCTTGGCTTGATCCTGCTCTACCTTATGACCAGCCGCGTGAATGCTTCCGGACTGGAATGCCTCCAGCCCGTTAATGCAACGCAACATGGTACTTTTACCGGACCCGCTGCGGCCGATGAGTGCCACGACCTGCCCGGTTTCGACACGCATCGAGACGCCTTTGAGAACTTCAAGCGCGCCATAGCGCTTGTGAACCTGATCAATGGCTACGACCGACATGGAGAACCCTTTCAAGATAACGGCTTAGGCGCGACAGCGGAAAGCAGATGAAGAAGTAGATGAGCGCAACCACCATGAAGACCTTAAACGGTTCAAAGGTGGCGTTGTTGATCAACTGGCCAGCTCGCGACAATTCGATAAAACCGACGACCGAGACGATCGATGTGTTCTTGACCAATTGCACCAGAAAACCCACCGTTGGCGGCAGCGATATTCTCAAGGCCTGCGGCAGGATGATGTAGCGATATTGCTGAGCGCGGGTCAGCGCCAGGGAGGCCGAGGCTTCCCACTGCTGAAACGGCACCGCCTGGATAGATCCACGCCAGATCTCTGCCAGATAGGCCGAAACATAGATCGCCAGCGACGCAGAGGCCGCCAACAGAGGTGGGATATCAAAGCCGATCAACGTCAGGCCGTAATAGGACATGAACAGGATCATCAGGACCGGAATGGACTGGATGACCAAAATATAGCCGATGCCAATGGCACGCAGAACGCCGTTTTGCGCCAGACGCATGATGGCGATAGCGCCACCGAAAGCAGCGCCGATGCTGAAGGCGATCGCTGTCAAAACAACGGTCCACCCAGCCGAGCGCAGCAGAAAAAGAAATTCAGGCCAACCGAAAGAGGTCATCAGGCGGCACTCCCTTTGCTGGCGATTGCGGGAGTGACATCAGGCTTAACACGCTTACCAAAGAGAACGTGACCCAACCCGATCAAACCGAGCTTCAACGTGAGCGCAATGACCAGATAGGCAATGGTTACGATGATGTAGCTTTCGAAGCTGCGGAACGTGCGCTGCTCAACGATGGCAGCGGAACCGGAAAGTTCTGGTACGGAAATAAAAGAGCAAATACTGGAGGCTAAAAGCATCAGTACGAACTGACTAGACAGTGCTGGCCAGACCTTGGCGAACGCTGGTTTCAGTATGATGTAACGGAACACTTGCAGTCTGCTGAGCGCCAGTGACAGGCCTGCCTCAAGCTGAGATTTGTGCGTGGAATCGACACCTGCCCGGATGATTTCGGTCGAATAGGCCGAGAGGTTCAGCGTCATGGCAAGCAGCCCCGCCTCGATACCCGACATTCGCAAGCCCAGGAGCGGAAGACCGAAAAATATCATGAACAGCTGTACCAGAAACGGCGTGTTGCGGAGAAGCTCGACATAAGCGTCAACACAAAAGGCAACGATGCCACCGGCAAGGCTGCGCAACCCGACGAGCAGAATAGCCAGCGCCGTTCCCAGAATGATCGCACCGGCGGAAAGTAGGATGGTGAGCTTGATCCCGTTCAGGATCAGGTCGGTTTCAGCCAACACGGGTTCGAACTGAAGTGTGAAACTCATGATCTGTGTCCTTGATCTAGCCGCTCGTCATAGCAAGCTTGGTGCCGCCGAAGCGGCACCAAAGTCGCCCTAGTAAGTCGGCAGCTTCGGGAGCGGCGATCCGACCCATTTTTTGGAGATCGCGTCCAGTTCCCCGCTGGATTTCATCTTCTCAATAGTGCCGTTGAGCCATTGCTGAAGCTCAACAGCGTCCTTTCGAACAGCCATTGAATTGGGCTGCATGGAGAAAAAGAACTTCGCTTCAATGGTAGTTTCGCCGCGCGCCTTCATCGCAGCATTGGATTGTGCTTCAGGACTGGCAACAGCCTTGACCTGATGCGAGAATAAAGCCTGCATCGTCGTCGCATCATCATCGAAACGTAAAACCGTAAGGCCAAGCTCACGCTCGCGATCAACCAGTTGATGTTCGACGCTGGAGCCGCGGTTGACGCCGACCATCATGCCCTTCAGGCCCGACCAGTCGGTGATTTGCTCGTCCTTGCTGGCATAAATGCCGACCTGAAACGCGCTGTAGGGATTGGTGAAGGTGACGGCCTTTTCACGTTCCGGCGTTTTGGCCAGCGTTGCGACCAGAAAATCGACCTTGCGTGCTTCCAGCGCTGGAATACGCGATGGCGGCGTCAGTTGCACCATCTCGACAGGCACACCCATATATTTGCCGACGAGGGTCGCGACATCGGCATCGTAACCGATGGCATTGCCCATGGCGTCTACCGACCCGAAAGGAGGAGCGCCCACAAGCACGCCGATCTTGACCTTGCCTCGTTTGACGATTTCATCGACGCTTTGCGCGTAGGTTACGGTGGCCGTCAGCATACTGGCGCAGATTGCGACCATGGCACCGGCCAGTTTAAATGATTTGGAAATGCTCATCACTCTCTCCCTTGTTAATTGAGCTTACGGTCTTGTCGTCCTGTCGAATCCGGCCTCCCCGCCGGATGTCGTCAGCTGTCCTT
Source organism: Agrobacterium vaccinii (assembly GCF_021310995.1). Lineage (NCBI taxonomy): Bacteria > Pseudomonadati > Pseudomonadota > Alphaproteobacteria > Hyphomicrobiales > Rhizobiaceae > Agrobacterium > Agrobacterium vaccinii. The sequence continues at coordinate 136,573 of NZ_CP054151.1, forward strand.
TCTGACGATGTTGATGCAGGGCGCGCCTGCCAGGCGATGCGCGATATTGTCTGCGATCGTTTGCTGGCGCCGGCGCACAGTCCCATGGGTCCATCCCGACATGTGCGGCGTCATGATCAGGTTTTTCAACGTGTGAAATGGCAGGCTGGATGGCAGCTGTGTCGGCTCGCCGGGACCTGGATAGGTGTACCAGGTATCGATCACCGCCCCGCCGATCTTTCCTTCATTCAGCGCATCGTAGAGCGCGTGCTCATCGATTGTCGGGCCGCGACCAACGTTGAAAATGACCGCATCGGCCTTCATTTTGCTGAAGGCGTCGGCGTTGACGATCCCTGTGGTCGATGGCGTCATCGGCACCGATACCACGATGTAGTCAGCTGTCGGCCAGAAGTCGGCCAGTTCATTCAGCGTGAATGACTGGTCCACCACCTCGGATTTTGCAACGGGGCTGCGATTGGCGACGCTGACCTGCATACCGAACGCCTTCGCGCGACGGGCAAGGGCCTGACCGATGTGGCCAAAGCCAAGCAGCCCGATCGTCTTGCCACAGACTTCATCATGGAGACGGTCTCGCGAGCCGGATGAATAGGCCCAGTTGCCCTGACGCAATTTCGTATCGGCATCGTCAAGCGGCACGTGACGGTTGAGGATAGCGGCGAAGACATATTCCGCAATCGCCGGGTCATGGCCGAAGCAGTTGCACACCATTGCGCCTGCAGGCAGCAAGTCCAAATTGACGGCGTCATATCCAGCGCCCGGCACGTGGAACAGAGACAGGTTTTCGGGCTGCGGCAGGGCGGCATCGAATTTGACGCCGACGATCACATCGGCGGTGGCATAGGCCTTCTTCTGCTCGCCTGTTTCCAGCACATCCGGCAACAGGATGATCTGCGCGTCTTTCGGCGCCAGATCAGCAAAATCATGGCTGAAGCAGGCGGCATTTTCACCGTGAAACACGATGCGTTGCATTGTCATTCCCTCCCCGGAATTCTGAAAATTGGCTCGATACTGCAATCCAGCAAACGCGGGTCCAGGCCTGATTCCATCGTGTCGAACATCGAATCTACGAAGGCGATGAGCTGGTTCGAGGCCGAGACCGCCGCATCCATATGCCGGTTGGCGACAGCGCTGAGTACGGCGAGATGGCAATCGATGGTGGGCGTCAGATCGATCTGCACCGAGCAGTGGGTGTGATGAATAAAGCCTATGCGGCGAAAGATCGTGTGAAGTGGCCGCAGCGTGTGTTCGAGGAAAGGCTCGTTTGCTGCCGCCAGCAGAATCTGATCGATGCGCCGGTCGATGTCGTTGAAGTCAGCCAGTGTGATCTCGTCGCGCTTCGCCTTCAATGCCCGCTCGATATGCAGCATCTGATTGCGATGCGACAGGCTGGCACGCTCAATTGCCAGTTTGACGACGAAACGCTCCATGTCGCCGCGCAGCTGTAATAGCATCCGCTCCCGCGCAAGGTCGATCGGGGCAACCTTCAGACCATGGCGCGGAACAATGGTGAAAAGCGTATCTGCGGCCAGACGATTGACGGCGTTATGAACCGGCGTGCGGCCCAAATTAGTCAGATCCTGCAACTCCTGCACGGTCAAGGACTGACCTGGCTTCAGTTTACAGTTGATCAGCATTTCTTCTATGCGCTGGTAAGCAAGCTCGAAGAAATTTACGCGGTTGCGCCGTGGCAACGTCTCGCCGTCCACCACCAAGGATGGAACCGTCCGTTTTTTCGCCATGAACGATTTCCTCCCGTCACGACAGAGCTCATTTCGCTCATCTACAAAAATGTTTAAAACATGTTGTGAAATATTACAAGCATGATTATTGTCTGCATCCAAGGGAGAGGTGCGACAGGCAAGAGGGCCGGCATCGCGTTGGGTAGGAGAGACACCGTGAAAATCACACAGATCGAGACACTGAAAACCGAAGAGTTTTCCAATGTCCTATGGGTCCGCGTTCACACGGACGCAGGGATCATCGGGCTTGGGGAGACATTTTACGGTGCGGGTGCCGTTGAAGCGCATATCCATGATACGCTGGCGATGCGCCTGCTGGGCAAAAACCCGCTGCACATCGAAGCGCTGCACAGGGAGATGACCAATCTTCCCATGGCGCAGGCATCGACAGGAGCAGAATCCCGTGCAACGTCTGCGATCGACATTGGCCTTTGGGATATCTTCGGCAAGGTCTGTGATCAGCCCGTCCATCAGATGTTGGGCGGTCTGTGCCGCGACAAACAGCGTGTCTACAACACATGTGCTGGCTACAAATATGTTCGATCCCACAACATCAAGCCGGTTTCCACATGGAACCTTGGCGATGCGAACGGTCCTTACGAAGACCTCGACGGGTTCATGAACCGCGCCGACGCTGTGGCGGAAAGCCTACTGGAAAGCGGCATCACCGCCATGAAAATCTGGCCATTTGATCCGGCCGCCATTGAGAACCACGGCGTGCACATCACGCCTGAGCAGATGAAGAAGGCTGTCGAGCCCTTCGAGAAAATCCGCAAGGCGGTGGGCGATAAAATAGAGATCATGGTCGAATTCCACTCACTGTGGAACCTGCCCACCGCCATCAAGATCGCCCGCGTATTGGAGCAATACCAGCCGACATGGTACGAAGATCCCATCCGCATGAACTCTCCGCAGGCACTGAGTGAGTTTGCGCGCTCCACGACAGTACCAGTCTGCGCAAGCGAAACGCTCGGTTCGCGCTTTCCCTACAAGGACATGCTGGACCGCGACGCGATGCAGATCGTCATGGCAGATCTCTGCTGGACCGGTGGTCTAACGGAGGGACGCAAGATTGCAGCGCTCGCCGACACCTATCACCGCCCTTTCGCGCCGCATGACTGCATCGGCCCTGTCGGTTTCATCGCGGCCATCCACGCCTCCTTCAGCCAACCCAACACGCTGATCCAGGAATCCGTTCGCGCTTTCTATACCGGATGGTACAAGGAGCTTGTGGACAATGTCCCGGTGATCGAGAATGGCTATGTCCTGCCGATGGAAGGTCCGGGACTGGGTGTCGACCTTCTTCCTGCCGTCTATGAACGTTCGGACCTCAGCGTCCGTCGCAGCACGTTGTGAGGCCCACCATGACCAATCCACTTTTCGATCTCAAGGGGCGCACCGCGCTCGTCACCGGCTCTTCGCGCGGCCTTGGTCGCGCCATGGCGGAAGGCTTTGCTGCTGCCGGTGCGCATGTCATTATCAACGGCACCAACGGCGAACGCGTCGCCAGTACAGTCGCCGATTTCACGGCAAACGGCTATGAAGCCAGCGCCTCCGTCTTCGATGTCACCTCGGAAGAGGCCATCAAAGCGGCCTTTGCAGATTTCGACGCACAGGGCGTGGAAATCGATATTCTCGTCAACAATGCCGGTATTCAGTTCCGCAAACCAATGGTCGATCTGGAAACGGCAGACTGGCAACGGGTCATTGACACCAACCTGACCAGCGCCTTCATGTTGGGCCGCGAGGCGGCACGCCGCATGATACCGCGTGGTCGCGGCAAGATCATCAATATCGGCTCCCTCACAAGCGAGTTGGCGCGCGCCACCGTCGCACCCTACACGGTTGCCAAGGGCGGCATAAAAATGTTGACCCGGGCCATGGCCGCCGAATGGGCACAGTTCGGCATTCAGGCCAACGCGATCGGACCTGGCTATATGATCACCGATATGAACCAGGCCCTGATCGACAATCCTGAATTCGACGCGTGGGTGAAAGGCCGCACGCCTGCGAAACGTTGGGGCAAACCGGAGGAACTGGCGGGAACAGCCGTCTACCTGGCGTCAGGGGCATCGGACTATGTCAACGGCCAGATCATCTATGTCGATGGCGGCATGCTTTCGGTGCTGTGACACGGGCAGAAACTAAGTACCGGGAGGAGATAGAACCATGCGAGGGATCATCATCCACGCAGCCAAAGACCTGCGCGTTGAAGAAGTGGACGAACCGAAACTGGCTTCGAACGAGGCAAGTGTCCAGGTTTCAACAGGCGGCATTTGCGGGTCGGACTTGCACTATTATCACCATGGCGGGTTCGGAACGATCCGCGTTTTGCAACCGATGGCGCTTGGTCATGAGTTTGCAGGCGTCGTGGCCAAGGTTGCCGACGGCGTGTCGCATCTCGCTCCGGGCATGCGCGTCGCCGTAAACCCCAGCCGGGCCTGTAGACACTGCCGCTTTTGTGCTGAAGGCATGCAGAACCAGTGCCTCGATATGCGCTTCATGGGCAGCGCCATGCGCGTTCCCCACGTCCAGGGCGGCTTTCGCGAAACCGTGACAGTCGATGCGTCGCAATGCGTGCCGATTGCCGACAGCCTGTCCATGGGAGAGGCTGCGATGGCTGAACCCTTGGCAGTCTGCCTTCACGCGGCCAAGCAGGCGGGCTCACTCCTGGGCAAGCAGGTGCTGATCACCGGCGCCGGGCCAATCGGCGCACTCTGCGTTCTGATGGCACGGTTCGCTGGTGCAGCCCGCATCGTCGTTACGGATGTAGCCGACGAGCCGCTTATGACTGCAACAAAAATCGGAGCCGATGAGGTCATCAACGTCGCCAAAAATGGTGCCGCGCTCGACGCCTACAACAAGGACAAGGGAACGTTCGACGTCCTGTTCGAAGCATCGGGCAATCAGGCAGCGCTCGCATCCGCACTGGACGTGTTGCGACCCGGTGGCGTGATCGTGCAGCTTGGACTAGGCGGGCAGATGACGTTGCCGGTCAACACAATCGTCACCAAGGAACTTCAGCTTCGTGGCACGTTTCGTTTCCACACCGAATTCGCTGAAGCCGTCGATCTGATGGGCAAAGGCCTGATTGATGTAAAACCACTTATCTCGGCGACCTTGCCATTTACATCAGCAACAGAAGCCTTCGACTTGGCCAGTGACCGGTCACGCAGCATGAAGGTCCAGCTTGATTTCACGCGGAGCAATCCATGATTTCGATTGTCCCCCAAGCCTTGACGCAGGAAAAATTTGCACCGTATGGATTGGTTTCCGGTCTGACGGCGGCAGGTTCCCTGCTCATTGAAGGAGCTTTCGATGCGACGGAAGATGCCCAAAAACCGGTGATTCAAATCGTCAAAATCGAATTACCTCAAAAGACTATTCTCATCAAGCAACTGGAGGCTCACCCTTTTTCGGCGCAGACTTTCCTGGCACTGGATATGGCGCCCTCCCTGATCGTCGTTTGTGACTGGAAGGGAACCGAAGGACCGGACCTGGCAACGCTCAAAGCCTTCATCGCCCAGCCAGATCAGATCGTCACCTATCGACGGGGCGTCCTGCATCACAAGATAACGCCACGCGCACCATTAGCGACGTTCGCGATGGCGATGCGACAAACGGATCGAGGCGACGACACGGTGCTGTACGCACTTGGTGAACCAGTGAGTATCGATCTATCTCTTTAGAAAGCTGGCTCCTGCCCAGTTCTTGAGGCGGAAATGCTCCAAGTATAAGCGTGGGTAGCTACGCCCTGCCTCTCCCGGGGCGTTCCATATCGCGCGACCGAATTCTGGTTCTACATGCCACAAATGGGCCTGCGCAATTGCCGCTTTGGACAACACGTTCACGAATATCATTTGATATCGGTGCGGTCATCAGATGCTGGCCTCCATCCAGCCAACATCAGTGAATCACATCAGAACTGATTTGGGAGCCAAACCCGATTTAGAAAAACGTGGAAACGCTCTAGGTTCTGGTCGAAATGGACGGCGAATGCCACGTTTTCTAAGGCGAGATTGGACAAATACATGCAGAAGCCGGCTCGTATCGCGACGCATTTCCATGTGGCGTAAAATGTTCTTACGAAATAGACAGCGTGCTGGGCGCTAACCCTGGGGAACAGGATATTTCGGCTCTGGTGTATAGTGGTTGCCGTCTGCATGTGCTTCGATCCGGAATCTTCCATCGAATGCGCGAGGAGTATCTTTTGCTGGCCATTTCGTGGCTGAACCGCCATACGACCTTTGAAAATGAAACAACGCTACCGCGAAACCACGATCCGAAATCCATTGCCGCGCCAGAAGCCATCCGGTTCGAGGCTTCCCCGGTATGTGCAGCAGGCTTTCAGTTTACCGCTTGAAAAGCAGCCTCCGCGCAGAACGCGCCGGATTGACGGTGCCGCATCCGCAGCTTCACGCTCATCGTTCGAATAGGGATATTCGAAGTCGGGCGTTGCCATATCGTCGCCCCACAGCGTGGTGCACCACTCCCAGACCTGACCGACCATATCGTAGCAGCCATAGGGTGAACGCCCTTTCGGAAACAGGCCAACCGTGCAGGTGGTATTGAAGCCGGCCTCTTCCGAATTCGCCGCATCGTCCATCCAAGCATGTCCCCAAGGATAGCTGAGGACATCCGGCCCTATATCCGGCTGGTCGCCGCGCGCGGCACGCTCCCATTCCGGTTCCGTCGGCAATCGCACGAATTCGTCTGCCGAAATACGCCCTTGCACACGCCAGCGATGCGTCAACCAGTCACAATAGGCTCGTGCATCGTGCCATGTCAGGTCGGTCGCAGGAGCACTGCGTCGGTCATCCGAAAACCCGTCCGGGCTGCGCCACAGCCGGTTCGTGTCGCGCACGAAGGCACCATAGGCACTGTTGGTCACCGGATAAAGGCCGATACGAAAGGCGTCGACGGTAACTGGATGAGGCGGTGCTGAATTGGGATGGCTGTGAGAGCCGAAGGTGAATTCCCCACCTGTAACATCTGCCAATGCATCGAGTTCGCGCGGGTCACCCCATAGCGAGAGCCTGCGGCCCGCCGTCTCACGTTCCGGCGCTGAGAGCGCTCCGTGGCTGACGATTTTTTGCAAATGCGCCGCAATGCGGTCACGCAGAGGTCCTGTGGCCGTCACCATATCCGCCGCCAGCAACGCGCCCCGCAGAACCGCATCACCCTCGCCTTCTATCAGCGCTTCAACCAGGGCGCTGGCCTCATTCTTGCCGGAAAGACGCGCAGCAAGGCTTGTCATGACCGGTGCCCAAAGGCCTGGCTTCTTGCGAAAATGTTCAACGGCCAAATCAGCGGGCTTGGATGCCAGATGCACCGCCGCCAGCAATTGCCGCACGCGGGTGATGGGCATGATGGTCGGGTCATCCACCTCGGCTGTCAGCGCATCGAGCGCCAGACCACAAAAGAGGTCGCTGGTCTGAGCATCACCGGAAATCTTTGCAAGCCAGCTGTCGGTGATGGTCTCGGCGCTCTCACCCACATCGCCGCCATGCATGGCCATGACGAACTGCGCGGGATTGGCCGCGGCAGTGCCAAGAGCAATCCCTGTCGCGCCGAGATCGAGGCCCGCCAGTCGCAAAGCCGTGTCCCGACGTTGGCTTTTCAGAAGCGGCAGCAGATCATAGCGCACATAGCCCGCGGGAAGCGCCCAGCTCTTGACGACAGAGACCTCGCCGAGTGCAAGCAGCTTCACAGCCGGATGGCGGCTCTGGAACGCCAGCGCTTCGGCAAGCAGCTGACACCCTGCGTCACCGGCCGCCTCTATGCCATCGAGGATCAGCAAAAGCCCAAGGTCCGCATGGAGCGCAACATCCGTGGAAGATGCGAGCAGTTCCTCGAAAGTTTTTGACGGGTCTACAGTCAGATAGAGCGGCACAACACCGCCCAGGGTCCATTGCTCATCATGCACTGCACCGAGATCGTTGCGCGGAATGGCGCGGGGCGCAAAGTCACCTTGCACGAGTGAGAACGCCAGATGCTTCGCAAACGTGGTCTTGCCGCTTCCAGTCTCCCCTGTCAGCAGGAGTGCTGGATAATCGCGCACCATTTCCAGCGCCGAGAAATAGACGGCGGGTTCGGGTTCTGCCTGATCGGTCAGCTTGCGCAGGCCCTTGGCCGCCTTGTCCTCAAATGTAAAGTTGACGAGCAGCGGAATATAACCCGTCGCCAGATCGACAATCGAGGCATCCGGCAGTGCAAAAAGCTGAGCGGCACCAAACTCGCGTGCTTGCGAAATCAGGCTGTCCGCCGCGTCTATGTCCTCATTGTTCATGGAAAGAGCTTTGCCACATCTGGGTTATGAAATCTCTGGATTTCGATGGCATAACCTGCGGGATCTTCAAAGAAAAAATGCTCGCAGAAGGTTCCACGCAGCATCTCCGACTGACCGGCAACGCCTGCTTCCCTCAACCGCTTGTGCCAACCCTCCACATCTTGAGAGACGATGGTCAGCAGCACGGCGCTCTTTTCCTGATGTTTCAGATGACCGCGATTGCCATCAACAATGCCGAAATAGCAGTTTTCAGCGATGCGGTAGATGCGTGCCATTGTCTGATCGAGCACCAGTTCGAAGCCCAGAACCTCTTCATAAAACGGCAGGACAGCATGGATATCGTCGTAATAGAAGAAGGTGATCGAATAGTCTTTTTTCATTCTGTGCGTCCTCGTGTTCAGGCGATCGTCAGCGTGCCCTTGTGATCGATCGAAAGGCCGGCGATGTCCTTGCGCGCCGCGAAAACATCGACGGGATGCGCCAGATAAAGCCAGGGCGGATTCGCGTTGAGATAGGTTAAGCAAGCGGCATAGGCGCGTTCACGGGTATCCTGCTCCACTGCCGCATTGGCCGCCGCGATCAGCCGTTCGGCTTCAGGATCGTCGTAACCTTGCCACCACACGGCTTTCGTGACGCTCGATATCTTGTCATTGAGAATGCGGTAGGTGCTGTGCGGCGAGGAATCGAATATCGCCAGATCGCCCATCTTCTTAGCGCCAATCTGGCGGGCATATTCCGGCCGGTCGTTTTCGACCTCGATTTCTACCTCAAACCCAACAGCTTCAAGTGCGTTGGCCACGAACCGGCTGATTTCCGGCGCACGCTCCGGCATGAAAGTGGGCGTGCGAAGCTTTATCTTGCGGTCTCCATCTACCTCGGTCAGCAAGGCACGCGCCCGGTCGCGATCATAGGCGATGGGTGAAAGCCCAGCCGTTTTCATGCCGAGATGAAAGGGACTGACGATGCTGGAAGACGGCACGGCAAGATCGCCAAATATTTCGTGGCATATGGCCGCCGTATCCACCGCGTGATTGGCCGCTAACCGTGCCTCGGGAAACCGGAAAATGCCCTCGCTGCAATTGAGGTAATACATGACCGACAACGTGTTGACAGCCCTGCCCCATTGAAAGGCATCATCGAACTCCAGCTTGCCCTCGACCCGCTCCAGATTGAGCGCGGCATCGACCTTGTCGGATTTCAATAGTGCGTAGCGTTGGTCGGCGGACGGTTCGCAAAGCGCGATGATGCGCTGCGGTTCTGCATTACCGGAGACACGCTCCAGTTCAGTTCGGACCTTGGTTTCGAAATTCAGAACGCGGAATGGCCCTGTACCCAGAACCGGCGTGCCGTCAGGTGCGAAGCGGCAGATGTAAAACTCTGAGAAGATATCGAGAATATCGGCGATGGGATGGGGGTTGCGCACCACAATCGCTCCGTCACCATCCGCCACGATCTCGGCATCGGCAAGATAGCGGGCATAGGACCATTTCATGCCGAACGTATCGACGGCCTCCAGAATGCCATCGATGAAGTCGGTGATATCGGAAGCGACACAAGGCTTACCGTCATGGAACACAGCGCCTTCGCGAATGACGAAGCGCCATTCGCGTCCATCTGGTCTGTGCGTCCAATGCGAGAACAGGGCGGGCAAGACCTGGCCGTCATTCCATTTCAGCAGCGGTTCGAACACAAGATTTTTCAGCGTCAGAATACTGGTGTCATCCGTCACCCGTGCCGGTGGCAGGAAATCGACTTTTTCGAGGGCTATAGTCAGAGTGGACATGGTTGCCTCAGTCGAGTTCGTTGCGACGGCGCGGATTGAACCAATCGGCAAGGGAATCGCCGATCAGGTTGAAGGAGAGCACCGCAAGCAGGATCGCCATGCCGGGGGCGAGCGCCACCCAGGCGGCACTGCGCACGAATTGCAGGTTGGCGGACACATCCGCACCCCACTCCGCCATGGGCGGCTGCGCACCAAGTCCCAGAAAACCGAGGCTTGCGGTTTGCAGAATGGCACTGCCAAGCGCCAACGTCGATTGCACCAGCAGCGGCCCAAGACCGTTGACGAAGACATAGCGGAAGAGAATGCGCGGCGTCGGTAGCCCAAGCGAAACCGCCGCCTCGACATAGGGCTTGACGGAAATGCTAAGCGCTTGGCTGCGGGCGACGCGGGCAAATTGCGGGGCAAGCGTGATGGCAACGGCCAGCATCGCATTTTCAAGGCTCGGGCCGAAGGCAGCAGCAAGCGCAATGGCCAGCACAAGGGCCGGAAACGCCAGAATGGCATCCACGATGCGCATGACGACACTATCAAACCAGCCACCGAGAAAACCCGCCAGCATGCCGATGGTCACGCCAACCACAAAAGCGATGGCCACAACGCCCACGCCAATGGCCAATGTGGCGCGACCGCCATACATGATGCGCGTGAAGATATCGCGCCCAAAGGCATCCGTGCCAAGCCAATGTTCGAAACTCGGCGCGGCCAGCTTGTGAAGCACATCCAGCTTGGTTGGCGAATAGGGCGAGATCATCGGCCCGAACACGATCACGCAGACCAGCGATAGCAGGATGATACTGCCCGCCAGAGCCAGCGTGTTTTTGCGCAGGAAGTTGAAAAACTCTGACATCCGGCTCACTTCATCTTCTTGCGGACACGCGGGTCCAGAACGCCGTAGAGAACATCCACCACGATGGAGGTGAAGACGAACAGCAGCGCAAACACCAGCGTCGTACCTTGAATGATAGGATAGTCGCGGTTCTTGATCGCCTCGAACATGTAGCGCCCGATACCGGGCCATGCGAAAATCGTTTCGGTCAGGATCGCGCCGCCCAGCATTTCGGCAAATTTCAGACCGACAACCGTGATGGCCGGCAGCAGGGAATTGCGCAATCCGTGGCCCAGAATGACATCCTTGCGCCGCAGGCCCTTCGCCTTGGCCGTGCGGATGAAATCCTCGCCCATCACTTCCAGCATGGTGTTGCGTACGAAACGCCCAAGGGTCGCTCCGAGAAAGGCAGCCAGCACGGCGGTGGGCAGGATCAAATGTTGCAGCGCGCTCCAGGCGGCTGCCCAGTTTCCGGTGATGATGCCGTCCAGAATGGCAAACCCCGTCACCGGTTCGGCAATGATGAATGAACTCATCCGGCCCGAAACAGGCAGCCACCCGAGATAGGTGGCGAACACCAGTTGCAGGATCAGCGCCAGGAGAAAGGCGGGCATCGAAACCCCAACGAGCGAAACGACGCGAGTGATATGGTCGAATGGCGAATTCGGGCGCGTGGCAGATAAAACGCCGATGGGAATGCCGATGATGATGGCGACCATGACCGCCAAAACCGAAAGCTCGATCGTGGCGGGCAGGCGTGTGAGAATTTCATGTGCCACCGGCTGGCCGGTTTTCAAGGATACGCCGAAATCGCCTTGCAGCAGACCGGTAACATAGTTGAAAAACTGGACGGGGAAAGCCTGATCGAGATCCAGTTGCGCACGGAGTGCATCGATTTGCTCCTGCGTCGCACCGGGGCCGAGCAAGGTCACTGCCGGATCGCCGGGAATGAACCGCACCAGCGAAAACACGATGATCAGCACGATACACATGACAGGTATCAAGGCGATCAACCGGCGTGTAATAAAACTGGCCATTCTCTGCCCACTCACATCATCGAAAAATGATCTGCACCGGTTTCCCGTTTCAGATCGGATCATCGGGCGCGCAGGGTGCGCGCCCGGAAAGGCTACTTCTTGGACACGCCCCAATATTCATTGAGTGGCGGTGCACTGTTGACGACGAGGCCTTCGACATTGGCGCGCTGGAAGACGATCAGCTTGGGGCTGAAGAGATAAACGCCGGGAACGCGCTTGACGATTTCTTCCTGCACCTGATGATACAATGCCGTGCGTGCCGGGACATCTACAGTCTGCTGCGCTTTCAGGATCAGATCATCCAGCGCCTTGTCTTCCGGCATACGGAACGTCATAGCCGAGTTGGCGAGCGACGATAAGTATCCGATAGTGATGTGCGCATCCGGATCGTTGTACCAGGGCTGGCGACCATCAAGTGCTGCATCGAACTGGCCTGCGGTCTGAAGGGCGCGGTACGCCGGGAACTCGGTCTGCTCGATGGTGGCGTTGATGCCGATATCGGCCAGATTGGCCTGCACATAGGTGGCAACGGCTGCCCAGAGCGGGCCCTGGAAACTGTAAAGCTTCAGCTGGATTGTGGAGGCATCGACACCTGCTTCCCCGAGCAGCTTCTTCGAAGCTTCAGGATCATAATTCGGCGCCAGATCCTTGATCTTTGGATCGAACGCCCAGCTGTTGGTGGTCAATGGACCATAGACGCGTTCGGCAGTGCCACCGAACACGCCTTCCAGCAGGCCATCATAATCAATGGCATGGGCGACGGCCTGACGTACGCGGATATCCGCGAACGGACCGTCTTTCTTGCTGTTGTTGAATTCAAGCTGGCGGATGATCTGGCTGGGTGCCTCAAGAATCTTCACATCGCCATTGGACTTGAGTGCTGCAATGTCTTCAGCCGCAATGGCGGAAAGCTGGCCCTGCTGCTGCACCACATCGACGCCGCCGCTTTCAAGCTCCAGACGACGAGTCGAGGCCTCCGGGATGACGCGGTAGATGATGCGCGAAAGCTTCGGCGCACCACGGAAATAATCCGGATTGGCTTCCAACACCACATTGGTATCGGCCTGTGCGCTCTTGAAGGCAAAGGGGCCGGTGCCGACCGGGTTGGCAGCAAATTTGTCGCCAAACTTCTCGACGGCAGCAGGGCTGACGATGGCCGACTGCGGCTGCGCCAGAATGGAGAGGAAGGCCGGATAAGGCTCTGTGAGGCTGATCTTCACTTCTGTGGGTGAAACGACCGCGATGTCCTTGATGAGGCCGAAAGTCGCCTTGACGTAGGAATTTGTGGCCTTGGTACGCTCCAGCGAGAACTTAACCGCAGCAGCATCAAAAGGCGTGCCATCCTGAAACTTGACGCCTTCGCGGATTTTGAAGTCGAACTCTTTACCGTCGGCAGACACAGTCCAGCTGGACGCCAGTCGGCCTTCCAACGCCTTGAAGTCCGGCGCAGTCCAGGCAACCAGCGTATCGAAAACATTGAGAATGATCTCGCTGCCGATCGGTTCGGCCTTGTTGGTGCCGGGCTCTAAGCTGACGGGATCGGATGGGACGGCGATGACGAGTGTTTTCAACTGGTCATCACTCTGCGCGTTGACCGCGCCTGCAAACAGCGGAACAGCCACAAAGGCTACGGCGGCTAGTCCTTTAAAGAGTTTCATGGGCATGACCCTTTCGCGGTCTGATCGAGGCATTGTGCAGCCTCTGCTGGCTTCATGCTGTCAGTATAATCGCGGCTCGCGCCTCTGATATTCCACGAAATATATCATCGCTTTTTAGACTGTAAAGGTAATCTGCGATCAATTTGAACAAATAGCTAATATTGCTTATTCATTGTGCAAAAGAGGAAATATTATAGTGTCGTGAGCGGGATTTGAGCAAAATCTGAGCGCCAGATTCGCTCAACCAGGATAGGCACCGGTGACGACAGGACGCGTTGGATCGCTGACCCAGGCAGACCACGACCCGGGATACATAGCCGCTTTGATGCCGATGGAGGCAAGCGCCAGCACCGTGTGTGCAGCCGACATTCCCGCCCCGCAATAGACACCGACCGGTTTCTTGCCATCGGCACCCAGCGCCCGATACATTTCGCGCAACGTCTCTCCGTCGGTGAAATTTCCGTAGTCCGTAACATTGTCAGGCGCTGGTGCACTCAAGGCATGGGGAATATGCCCGCGTGGTGGCTGGCCAGGCGCGACTTTCCCGCCAATGTAATTGGGCCGAATACGCGCATCGAGAAGAACACCATCGGTCGCCAGCTTCAGTGCATCGTCGGCACCAAGCTCAGCCATATGTCCCGGCAACAGAACGATGTCGCTCGGCACCGGTGTCGTGCTTTCATCCGTCACCGGCATATCCGCCGCAATCCACGCTGGAAAACCACCATCCAGTACCCGCACATCCGGCAGGCCTGCCCAGCGCAAGACCCACCACGCGCGCGCAGCCGTCATGCTGCGGTCAGCATCGTAAATGACGATGGTACTGTCAGGTCGCAGACCCCAGCTGCGTGCCTTGGCCTGAAGTTCTGCAATGTCAGGCAGGGGTCTCTGCCCCCCTTCGACGCTCGCAGGAGACTGAAAATCGGTATAGGCTTGCGTATCTATCGCGCCTGTGATCCGCTGCACCTTGAACGAGTTCTGGCCCGTATAGGGATTAATGGAGTGCACGGCGATGACCGTGACATCCGCACCAGAGGACAACATTTCTTGCAACTGTGCTGGCGTCAAAAGAACCGAAATGCGCGTCGTGTCAGACATGGTGATCTCCGAATATCAGGGCTGAAAGGAGCTACCTCTCTTATCATGGTAAAATCATCCAACGCGAAAAGGATGACAAGCAATAAATATCTCACGTAATATTCTACTAGATATTTTTATTGACATTCGATCATCTGCGCGCTGCAATGCGGCTCTCATGAGCCGGAGTATCGAGATTTGACAGTCCTTTCGGTCGAAAATCTGACAACTGCATTTCGCCGCAACGGCATCTGGAACTCCGTGGTCAATGATGTGAGTTTCAGCATCGATGCCGGTGAGACAGTGGCAATTGTCGGCGAATCCGGTTCTGGCAAAAGCGTCACGGCCATGTCGATCATGCGACTGTTGCCGGAGCGAACATCGCGCGTGGCAGGCACCGTCAGGCTTGGCGAAACCGACCTGCTGTCGCTTCCCGAGCGGCAAATGCAGGACATTCGCGGCAATGATATCGCGATGATTTTCCAGGAGCCGATGACATCGCTCAACCCCGTCCTATCGGTGGGCCGTCAGATTGCCGAATCGATCATCCGGCATCGTGGTATCTCCAAGACCGAGGCGCGGGCGGAGACGGTGAGGCTTCTCGAGCGTGTGCGCATACCCGCCGCATCCAGCCGTTTTGACGAATATCCGCACCAGCTTTCTGGCGGCATGCTTCAGCGCATCATGATTGCCATGGCACTGGCCTGTCGCCCGAAACTGCTGATCGCCGACGAGCCGACGACGGCTCTCGACGTCACCGTTCAGGCGGAAATCCTGCAACTGATCAAATCCTTGCAGGATGAGGAGAACATGGCTGTCCTCTTCATCACCCATGACATGGGTGTTGTGGCCGAAATTGCAGACCGGACCGTGGTCATGTTCCGCTCCCGCGCGCTCGAAACCGGCAAGACGGAACAGATTTTTGCCCAACCTGCCAATGTCTATACCAAGGCGCTGCTCTCTGCCGTGCCAAGGCTGGGGTCGATGGTAGGTCACGATTATCCGGCCACATTTCCGCTGACCGATACGGATACCGGTGTTTCCTCAGTCGAGCGCGAGATTGCGGGAACGATACCCGCAAACAAACCACCGATCCTGGAAGTCGGCAATCTGATCACCAGGTTCGATATCAAATCCGGTGTCTTCGGGCGTGTCAGCGGCCGCGTTCATGCTGTCGAGAATATCTCGTTTGATCTACATGAGGGTGAAACGCTGGCGCTCGTCGGCGAGTCCGGCTGTGGCAAGTCCACCACCGGGCGGTCTGTGCTGCGACTGATTGAGCCGGTCAGCGGCTCCATCCGCATCAATGGACAGGAGGTCCGTTCCCTCACGCCAGCCGCGCTTTCGAAGCAACGCCAGCATATGCAGATGATCTTTCAAGACCCCTTCTCCAGTCTCAACCCGCGCATGCGCGTGGGTGAGGCCATCATGGAGCCGCTGGTGTCGCATGGTTTGGCATCGACCAAGGACGCGCGAGACAGGGCCACGGACCTGCTGGTCCGCGTGGGCTTGCAGGCGGATATGGCAAAGCGCTTTCCACATGAATTCTCAGGCGGTCAGCGCCAACGCATCAGCATCGCGCGCGCTCTGACGCTCAATCCCGGCCTCATCGTTGCCGATGAAGCTGTGTCTGCGCTTGATGTTTCGATCAAAGCTCAGGTTGTGAACCTGATGATGGAACTGCAGGAGCAGCTGAAAATCGCCTACCTCTTCATTAGCCACGACATGGCCGTGGTAGAGCGCGTCAGCCATCGGGTCGCAGTCATGTATCTGGGTGAGATCGTCGAGATCGGCACCCGCGCCCAGATATTCGGCAATCCACAGCATGCCTATACAAAGCGGTTACTCAGTGCCGTTCCGATTGCCGATCCCGCCAGACGCCATTTGCGGAAAGTGGCGGAAGGCGGAGAGATTGGCAGTGCGGTGCGTCCGGTAGATTATGTACCGGTGGTGGCACGCTATGCAGAGCCAGCACCCGGCCATCTCGTGAAGGTCGCCTGAA
The DNA here is from genome assembly GCF_021310995.1 of Agrobacterium vaccinii. NCBI lineage: Bacteria > Pseudomonadati > Pseudomonadota > Alphaproteobacteria > Hyphomicrobiales > Rhizobiaceae > Agrobacterium > Agrobacterium vaccinii. Next base: position 152,984 of record NZ_CP054151.1, read on the forward strand.
AGGTCGGCGCATGCGCCGAGATTTGCGCGGGAACGGAGACTTAGAGCGTCAACCCGCCCTGCCCAGTTGCGATCAGTGCGCCGAGGATGCCGCTCCGGGTATTCTCGTTGTGCTCCACAATAACCTGCCGCGCGAGATCGGAATCACGCTTGCGCAGAGCCGCCACGATACGATGATGATCGACATTGGTTTCCGGATTGATGTCACGAACGCGCGCGCCCATGTAGAAAAGCCGCGCACATTCCTCAAGATGGCTCATCACCAGCGCATAGAGGCGAGGATTGCGGGAACCACGGGCAATGGCGGAATGAAATTCCTGATTGGAATCCACGAAGGTTTTCGTGCTGATCTCCTCACCGATCACGTAGCTCACATCGGCCAGCTGATCGAGCGCGTCGAGGTCTTCATTGGAAAGGTTCTTGGCCGCAAGCGCCGCCGCAGTCCCTTCCAGCATGCCGCGAATGGCAAAAAGGTCGTTCATATCCTTCACGGTGACAGGCGTGACGCGGTAGCCGCGGCGAGGATAGGCTTCCATGAAACCCTCGACGCAAAGCCGTGCAAGCGCCTCGCGCACCGGCGTCTTGCTGACGGAAAGCTGCTCGGCAAGCTCCGGCTCGGACACATCCATGCCCGGCGCCAGTTCTCCGGTGATGATGCGCTCCCGCAAGATGGCGTAAGCCTTCTCGGTCAGAGATTTGCTGCGCTTCTGCCCCGACACATCCGCTTTGTTCAAAGCCAATCTCCAGTTTCGCGTCTACGCCATGCGTTTATGCTCGCAGGTTCAACATAGGTCAGTCATCCGGGCATTGCTATGCACCGATTGCGCCTTGGCCTCATCACCAACAGAACTTTGACAAACAACGACGCTCTGATATACTACGTAATATATTTTGCGGATACAATCCTCGTATTCGTCCACGCCGCAGGTATCGTCTTGTCAGAAATTCTGGTCATCAATCCCAACAGTTCCGTCTCTGTCACACGCTCCATGGAGGCCTGCCTTGGTCTCGTCCGCGATGCCACCCGCCACAGCATCCGTTGTGCGGAACTTGCCAAATCCCCGCCCGGTATCGAGACGGACGCCCATGTGGGTGAGGTCATTCCCAACATAGTCGAAGCCGTGAACGAGGCCTCAGCCGATGCCTTCGTGCTTGCCTGCTTCTCGGATCCCGGCATTGCAACGGTCAGAAAAATGACGACGCAACCCGTCGTCGGCATTGCCGAAGCGGCCTATCTGGCGGCCCTTGGCCTTGGTGAGCGCTTCGGCATCATCTCCCTCGGCCAATCCTCGATCAACCGGCACCTGCGCTATCTGAAACATCTGGGCTTCGACGGTCGCCTTGCTGGAGACCGCTCCATCGACAAGACAGTGGTGGAGTTGATGGCGGGAGACGTCGTCGAAATCGTCTCACGCACGGCGAAAGTTCTGCGTGATGAGGACGGTGCCGATGTCATCATTCTCGGCTGTGCGGGCCTTGGCGGATACCGCCGCGCGCTCGAAGAGACACTCGGGCTTCCCGTCATCGATCCTGTTCAGGCCGGCGTGGCGCTGGCGTGTACAACACTGGACTTGCAATATGGAAGGCATGCATCATGAGCCATGATATCGTGATAACCGGCACCGTGGTACTGCCGGACGGCCCACTGGAAAACGGCTGGATTGCCATCAAGGACGGAAAGATTGCCGCCATCGGCAGCGGTGATCTTCCGGACGCAGGCGATCGGTTCGACGCAGGCCAAGACCTGATCATTCCCGGCGTCATAGATGGCCAGACCCATGCTTGCAGCTATGGCGGACTGCCCGGCATCGCGTCCACCACCCGCTCGGCGGTGGCTGGCGGCATCACCACCATCGTGGATATGCCCTATGACAATCCCGATCCGCTGAATTCGGTCGCAAGACTGAATGCCAAGATCGACGCAATCAATAAGCATGCCCATTCCAACGTCGCACTTTACGCCACGGTGACGCCCGACCAGTCCACCGAAGAAATCGACGGTCTGATTGCCCGGGGCGTGGTGGCGTTCAAGATTTCGACCTTCGAAAGCAGCCCCACGCGCTTTCCGCGTATCTCCTCCAACCAGACACTGGAAATCTTTTCCGCCCTTGCCGATACAAACATTCCTCTTGGCGTGCACAATGAAGATCAGGAAATCGTGCGCGCCCACATTGCAGCCGCCAAGGCCGCTGGACGTGATGGCATTGAGGCGCATTCCGAAAGCAGGCCACCGGCGGCGGAAATGGCCGCAACGGCGCAATTTCTGGAACTGGGTGCAGCCGCAGGCGCCCACGCGCATATCGTTCACCTCACGACGACACGGGGCTTCGACATTGTCGAAAACTATTTGCTGGATGGTTTCCGCGCGACAGGTGAACTCTGCGTGCACTATCTCTGGCTGGACCCGGAAATCGACGGCCCCGAACTCGGCGCGAAAATGAAGGTCAACCCACCCATCCGCCCCGGCCAGATCGAGGCGCTGTGGGAGGATGTGGCGGACGGTCGTATCGCCTTCGTCAGCTCGGATCATTCCAGCTGGCCGGTCGACAACAAATTCACGCAGTCCATTTTCGACGCAGGCGCTGGAGTGCCGGGTCTCGAAACCCTTCTTCCGGCTTTCTACACCGGCGCGGAAATACGCGGTTACGATGCTGCGATGATGACGATCGAGCAACTCTGCGAACGGCCCGCCAAATTCTTCGGCCTCTGGCCCGAAAAGGGCACATTGCGTGTCGGTGCGGATGCCGACATCGCCATCCTGAAAACCGAACGGCAGATCTGGGACTCGTCAAAAGCCCATGATGAACTGTGCTGGAGCCCCTTCAATGGACGCGAATTTTCGGTTCGCGTGGTGCGCACCTATGTCGGCGGCAAGCTGGCGTGGGATGGTGCCGACATCGTCAATGCAGCCGGTGAAGGCCAGTACGTTTCTCGCGGCACATCCAGCTGGTTTGAAGCTTAAAGGAGAATGAGATGCCATTGATCAACAACCAGACGTCGGGCGTTTTCGTTATTGCCTGCACCCCCTTTACCGATGATGGCGCAATCGATGTGACAAGCATCGATTGCATGGTGGATTTCTATTACGACAAGGGCGCGGACGGTCTGACGATCCTTGGCATGATGGGCGAAGCCCCGAAGCTGACGCAGGCCGAGTCCATCGCCATCACCCGCCAGACGCTGGCACGCTCGGGCGACAAGCCCGTGGTCGTCGGTGTTTCCGCACCAGGTCTGGCTGCCATTGGCGAATTGACGAAAGCCGTGATGGACATGGGCGCGGCAGGCGTCATGGTCGCACCGCCATCCAGCCTGCGCACAGACGAACAAATCATCGGCTATTACCGCAACGTCGTTGAGACTATAGGCACCGACGTTCCGGTCGTCTTGCAGGATTTCCCACTCGTTACTGGCGTGCAGATTTCCTCGAAAACGCTCGGCACCATCTTCGAAGAGCATCCCAGCATCGTCATGCTCAAGCATGAAGACTGGCCGGGCCTGCAAAAGATCACCGATCTGCGCAATGCCGAAGCCAAGGGTCGCCGCCGGACCTCGATCCTGTGCGGCAATGCTGGTGTGTTCTTGCCGGAAGAGATGCAGCGCGGAGCAGATGGCGCGATGACCGGTTTTGCCTATCCCGAAATGATGGTGGAGGTCTGCCGCCTGAGCAATGAGGGGCGCTATGACGCTGCACAAGACTTGTTCGACGCCTATCTGCCGCTGATGCGTTACGAACAACAACCGGGCTTGGGCCTCGCCATCCGCAAATATGTACTGGCCAAGCGTGGTGCAATTGCCAGTGCTGCCCAGCGCCGTCCGGGCGCATCTCTCAACGCGCAGGCCATCGCTGAAGTCGAACGGCTGATCGAGCGCCAGAAACACAAACTTGAGGCATTGAAATAATGGATTTTCTGATTTCCGGCAAAACCGCCCTCGTTCTGGGCGCAAGCCGTGGCTTGGGTGCCGCCATCGCCAAAGGGCTTGCCGCTGAAGGCGTCAAAGTCTTCGCCGCCGCCCGCAACGTGGGCACAATAGAAAAGACCGACAACATCACGCCACTGACGGTCGATCTCTCCGACGCGACATCCGTCGCTACGATGATCGCAACCGTCACGGCAGCGGGTGGCGTCGATATTCTCGTCAACAATTCCGGTGGCCCCAAAGCCGGACCGGCCGCCGGCCAGTCGAAAGAAAGCTGGGCCAGCGCCTTCGACAGCATGGCAACCTCCATCTTTACAGTGACCGACGCCATGCTGGAAGGAATGATTGCGCGCAAATGGGGTCGCATCATCACCATTGGCTCCTCCGGTGTCGTGCAGCCCATTCCCAATCTGGCCCTTTCCAACGGCATCCGCGCTGCGGTGTCCGGTTGGTCGAAAACACTGGCTGGCGAGGTTGCCCGCCACGGCATCACCGTCAACATGATCCTGCCCGGCCGGATCGATACCGACCGCGTGCGTGAACTCGATGCAGGCAAGGCAGAGAAAACATCAAAGACGGTTGAAGCCGTGCAAGACGCCTCTCGCGCCGAAATCCCGGCGGGCCGTTACGGCAAGCCGGAAGAATTTGCAGCAGTCGCGGTCTTCCTTGCCAGCGCGCAGGCAAGCTATGTAACGGGTTCGGCCATCCGGGTGGACGGTGGCATGATCAAGGGGTTCTGATCAGAATGGTTGATTTCGACAAGGTTGTTGAGCGTCGCGGGACCGGAAGCTCCAAATGGAGCAAATACGGACCGGATATCCTACCCATGTGGGTGGCTGACATGGATTTTCCATCTGCCCCTGAAATTGTCGATGCCATCAAATCCCGCCTGGAACATCCTTGTCTTGGTTACGGCGTAGCGCGTGACGAGTTGCGCGCCTGCATCGTAGCGGATCTGCAAACCAAATATGACTGGACGATCACGCCTGAAGAAATTGTCTTCCTGCCGGGCGTCGAGCCCGGATTCAATATGGCGTTAAAAGCCATGCTTTCACCGGGCGATGGTGTGCTGGTGCAAACACCGGTGTATCGCCCGATCCTCAATGCCCCCGGCCATTGGGACATGAAGCGAATTGATGCGCCGCTGGTCGCCACTAACGGTGGCTACAAAATCGATCTGGACGATTTTTCCGCCAAGCTTAAGCAGTCCAAAGCCTTGTTGTTTTGCAATCCGCAGAACCCCACAGGAAAAGCCTTCACGCGTGGCGAAGTCGAAGCAATTGCCGGGCTTTGCGAAAGCAATGACACGCTGATCATCTCCGACGAAATTCATTGCGATCTGCTGTTGGACGGCAGAAAGCATGTCCCGATTGCCTCGCTTTCGTCCGATGCAGCAAGCCGGACGATCACGCTGATGTCAGCGGCAAAAACCTATAATATCGCTGGTTTGAAGACTGCCTTTGCCATTGTTCAAGACAGAAATATGCGCGAAAAGTACGTGCAGTATCGCTTGGGCATGGTCGACAGCGTCAACATACTCGGCCTCGAGGCCACCTTGGCGGCCTATAGTCATGCTGATGTTTGGAAAACGAAGATGTTGGCCTATATCGAGTCCAACCGCGATTTCCTCTCGCAAGAGATCGCCAAACGCTTCCCACAGATAAGGATGATAAAACCTGAAGCGACTTTTTTGGCCTGGCTCGACTGCTCTGCCCTCAACCTTCCGACCGATCCACAAAGCTTTTACCTGAAACACGGCAAAGTCGGCTTCAGTGCTGGCTCAGAATTCGGAGCGAACGTTTCCAACCACCTACGAGTCAATTTCGGCTGCCCCCGCGCGCTGCTTGAAGAGGCTATTAACAGAATGGCGCGGAGTTAGGCGGGCACCGCGTACGTGGCCCGCCCATTCGCTTACAAACAATCGAATTTAACGATGCTTAGGGCAGGTTTACTTAATTGTCTTGATCGGGTCCTTAGGGGTAGGGTCAAAGCCGACAAGATCGCTTGTCAGTTTGGCATAGGTGCCATCGCCGACCATGTCGGCCAGTGCCTTGTTGACCGCTTCGACCAGATGCGGTTTGCCCATCTTGAAGGCAAAACCCTTCTGGACATGGCTGACGTAATCATCGGTCATTGCCAGCGCCAAGCCGCCTGACTTGATGGCATAGGCCGCAGCGATGGAATCCGTAATGACGGCGTCGACATTGCCGTTGACCAAATCCTGCATGGCGTCGGATTCAGCCTTGTAGCCCTTGACCGTTGCACCCTTTTCCTCGGCGATCTTTGTCCAGGACGAGGAGACCAGTGCGCCGACAGGCTTGCCCTTCAGGTCGGCCGCAGACTTGATCGGCGAGTCCTTGGCTGTGACGACGCGACCGCCTGATTCCAGCCAGCCATTTGAGAATGTCACCTGCTTCTGGCGTGCTTCAGTAATGTCCATAGCTGCGCTGATGACGTCATACTGGTCCGCCTGAAGGCCGACCAGAAGCGAATCCCATTTGATCAGGACTGGCGTGTATTCGAGGTTCAGTCGTTTTGCGACCTCCTGCATCACGCGGATTTCGAGACCGTCAAGTTTGCCATCCGGCGCGCGCATGCTGAAAGGCGCATAGGTGCCTTCGGTGGCAACCATGAGCTTGCCGGGCTGCAACAGTTCCAGATCGGCTGCATTGGCATTTGGGATGATGGCGAGGCCGGCGAAGACAGCGGCGACGATCAGAGATTTGAATTTCATGTTTCAGTTCCCTTGTTGTTTGTGCATTCTCTGTTCAAAAGCATCGGTCGGACGCGATCATGGTTTGATCACCCCAGGTTGCCGTAACGACGCTCAAGCCAGGAGGCGAGCGTGGTGAGGATCGTTGTCAAAGCCAGATAGATGAGCGCAACCGCGATGTAGAACTCAAACGGGCGAAAGGTAGAGGCGATCAGCGTCTGCGCATAGAGCGTCAGTTCCACCACGGTCACAGTCGACAGAAGCGAGGTGTTCTTCAGCGTCGAGATTGCCTCGTTGGTGATGGATGGCAAAATGATGCGAAAGACCTGCGGCAGAATAATGCTGCGCATCGTCTCGGCCGGACTGAAACCGAGTGCCAGCGCCGACTCCGTCTGGCCGCGCGGTATCGCGCTCAAGCCGCCGCGAACGATTTCAGCCACATAGGCACCACTGTTGATGCCGAGCGCAATGACACCGGCGGTAAAGGGCGAAAGTCTGATGCCAAGCTGCGGTAGACCGAAATAGATGATGAAGACCTGAATCAGCGTCGGCGTGCCGCGGATAAACCATATGTAGAAACCAGCCGCCATCCGAACGACCTTAAACTTGGAGCGCTGCGCCAGCGCTGCCACCAGACCGCAAACCCAGGAGACGGCGATGGTGAGAATGGTGATGCCGAAGACAGTATAGGAGGCTTCGAGAAAGCCTGGACCGTAAAGGCGGACTTCATTCCAGAAATTGCCCATCACGCCTGCACTCCCCGGTCGCTGTCAGTGGAAATTGAACGACCGACCTGGTCATGAAGGATGCGATGCAGGAACTGTTTTAAACGGTCGCTTTCCGGATGATGCAAGATATCGGGCGACCCGGCTTCGCCGATTACGCCCTTGTCGAAGAACAGCACACGGGAGGAGACGTCGCGAGCAAAGGCGATTTCGTGGGTGACGAGCAGCATCGTCATGCCATCAGAGGCAAGCGAGGCCATCAGCACCAGAACCTCGTGCACCAGTTCGGGATCAAGGGCAGAGGTCACTTCATCGAACAGCATCAGACGCGGCTTCATGGCAAGTGCGCGGACAATCGCGACGCGTTGCTGCTGTCCACCGGAAAGACGAGCTGGATAGCTGTGGCGCTTCTCGAACAGCCCGATGCGGGACAAAAGCGCTTCAGCCTGCTCGATAGCCTGGCTGCGCGGTAATTTCAGAAGCTTCATCGGCGCATGGGTAACGTTCTCGAGCACTGTCATATGCGGCCAGAGATTATAGCTCTGGAACACCATGCCGACACGGGCGCGCAACGCTTGCAACTGTGCCTGGCTGGGGAAGAAACGCGATTCCGGGCGAAAATCGAAGGACATCTCTTCGAAGTTCATGAAGCCGGATTGGGGCATTTCCAGTGCATTGATCGAGCGCAGGAATGTGCTTTTGCCGGAACCGCTCGCGCCGATGATCGAAACAACCTCGCCTGCATTGACGTCCAGTGAAACGCCCTTGAGGACCGCGTTGTCGCCGAAACTCTTGCAGATGTCCTTCAGGCTCAGAAGCGGCGCGCTCATGCGGCATCCTCCCCATGATATTCGTGTGTGATGACGACCTCGACATCCTTGGGCGTGCGGGCCGTGCCATTGATCGGCGTGATGTCCTGGGGGCAGGCAGACAGCACGAGAGCCAGATCCATTTCGGCGCGTAGAACCACGTAATCGCCCGCAGCCGTCGCCGGGGGAACACGATCAACCGTGCCGTCTTCCTTCACAGGGACATTCATGAAAAGATTGAGGGACGCTGGCGTGAAGGGCACGGAGATACCGGCCTCGGTCAATCCCTCATGGAAATTGTCCGTGCAGCTGCGGTGCGCTTCGGTGCAGCCAAGCTGCTGATAAAGCTCAACGCTGCAAGGGCAAAGCAACGTATCGTGGCGCACATCAGCGCTATCCGCCACCATGGTCAACATCGACCGGCGGCGCGAAGACATGACGCGCATACCTTTTGTGAAGAAGATATTGCTGTTGACGGAACGCGTATGATCCATCGACGAGACCTCGGATTCATCCTGCGCCGCGACCGCCCAGGCATCGACCACTTGATTGCCATGGGTGTTGATGATGCGGGCATGTTGTCCGGCGTTCATCTGAAACACACGCCCGTGGCTTGCGGCGACAATCTTGGTATCGAGATCCATATCCACTCGTCTTTTTGGGTAACCGGGCTTCTTGCGCAGCTTTTTGGCGCTGTCGCAAAGCCCGTCATCAATTTCAGTACACCGAGCTTATTCAGTATACCAGTGGAGTTCAAGTAGCCTTTTCAATAAATTAGCGATCAATTATTTTGCGACAAGCGCATTAAATAGTCAGCATCCGCTTATATATTAGGCGATACGCTGTTGTGGTAAGGCCAAACGAAAGATAACATTGACGAAAGGATACAGCCGGTGTACCGAAAATGATAATGAGATTGCCATGGCCGATACAGCAAAGTTTAGGGCTATGACGCAAGCAATCAGATCGCATCCGGAGTAACGCCATGCATCGGTATTTTCCCATCGAAGAATATGAAACCCGCTGGGCGCGTCTCCACGAGGAGATGATCCAGAGAGGCTTCGAAACGGCCGTCGTCTTTGGCCGTGGCGGTGGCACCACGGATAATTGCGGCGACGTCCTCTATCTTTCCAACCACTATGCGATCAGTGGCGGGATGGATTCATTGATCTGGACGGCCCGTTCCTTTGCCGCCGTCATCCTGCAACCCGGACGCTCCCCACAACTGCATATTGACGAGCCGGAAGTGCGCCGCGATCTCGTTTCGATTGAGGATGTTCTCAGCAGCAACCATCCGTTCGAAAGCGTGGCACAGACGCTTGTGGAACGGGGCATCAAGGGACGTGTGGCGCTGGTCGGCACGCATTTCATCCCGATCAAATATTACCGGCAGCTGGAAGCCATCGCGCCAGACATTGAATGGGTTCCCGCCGACGATCTGGTTCGCTCCGTACGCCGCATCAAAAGCAGCCGTGAACTCGACTGTTATCGCTATGCGGGCGAAACCGCGACACTCGGTGTCAATGCCTTGATGGAAGGACTGGTCGGCGGGCTTTCGGAACGAGAGGCAGCAGGCGAAGCAGCCCGCGTGGTCGTCACCAGAGGCGGCCGTGTTCAGATGATCGGCACAAATCACGGAGAGACCCTTGGTTTCGACCAGCGTTTTCCGCTTACCGGCTATAGTGAAGACGTGCCAGCCATTGGCGATATCGTCACGGGCACGCTGCACGGCGCGCTGTATCAGGGCTACTACCTCGACCCCGGTCGCACCGGCGTGCGTGGCGCTGCCAATGCGGAGCAACGGCGTCTGATCGAGGCGGCGAGCGGCATCGTGCATCGCCTGTCGGCCATGCTACGCCCCGGCGTAACATTGCTGGATGTGGCGGCAGAGGGCGACAGGATGACGGCAGCCTTTGGCGGCTCGATTTCGCCCATCATGAAGAATTTCCCGTTTTATGGCCACGGCATCGGCCTCGGCTTCGAGCTACCGCGCATCTCGACCACCATGTCCATGCCGGAAGACGTGGTCGAGGCCAATATGGTGTTCGGCGTCGAAGCGTTCCTGTCGCTCGATGGCGTTGGCGCGGCCTTCTACGAGGACATCATCATCGTTGGCGAGACTGGCAACGAGCTCATCACCAACTCGCCCAGCATGTTTTAACGGACAGGCTCGTCCCTTCACCGGAAGTCATAAAATCCAAAAGTCACAAAAGCCGGGCGGATCAGCGATCCGCCTTGCTTTTCCGCTTCAGCGAGCAAATACGCTGTCAAAATCCTTGAAGCCCTTGACCTCGATCGGATTACCGCTCGAATCGAAGAAGAACATGGTGCGCTGCTCACCCGGCTCGCCTTCGAAGCGAACGACGGGCGGGATGTCGAAGGCGACGCCACCCTTTTCGAGACGCTCGGCAAGCGCAAACCAGGCATCCAGCGGCAGGATGACACCGAGATGTGGCATCATCACCATATGGTCTCCGACCTTGCCGGTGCGGGTAACTTCAAAGGGCTTGCCGAGATGCAGGGAAATCTGGTGGCCGAAGAAATCGAAGTCGACCCAGGTTTCGGTCGAACGGCCTTCTTCACAGCCGAGGATGTCGCCGTAGAAACGACGGGCCTCATCGAGATCGGTTACGTGGTAGGCGAGATGGAAAAGTGAACGCATGGCATGCTCCGTTTTGTCTGGATGGATGGAAATCAGCGGATGGTCATTTGTCGAGGCAGGGTTGAGAGCGGTTCAGCGCCGTTTTCAGTGACGATCACCGTCTCGGAGGCACCAACTGTCCACTCGCCGTAATGTCGCAATGTTGCAGGCAGATGGAACACCATGCCTGGCTCGATGATGCGGGTGACGTTTGAAAAGAGGCTGAGAATGGCCCCCTCGCCCCAATCGGGGGCAAAAGCAACGCCCATGGAATAACCGATACGCTTGCGGAAGGCTGCGGTGTAACCGGCGGCGTCTATCAATGCTTGCGCCGTATCATGGACATGAGCACAGGAGACGCCCGGCCTGATTTCCCCAAGGGCAGCATCCAGCGCCCACAGTGAACAACTCATCATACGCTGCGCCTCGTCGGGCGGCGTGCCCATCCAGACGGTTCGCATCAATGCTGCGTGATAGCGCGCATGGCTGCCCGCCAGCTCGAGAAATAGCGGATCACCCACTTGGAGGACGCGCCGACGCCAGGTCATATGCGGCAGACCGCTGCGCGGTCCCGATGAGACCAGCGGCTCCATTGCCATGACTTCAGAACCGGCGCGGGTTGCTGCGTGCAGCATGTCCGCGGCCACGGCGTTTTCATTCGCACCTTCGACACATGCCTCGATACCGGCAATCATGCCAGCCTCGGCATAACCGGCTGCCTGACGGATCGCCTCCAGCTCCGCTGCGGACTTGATCATGCGCAGCGATGGCAGGATTTGCGAGCCGTCGGCAATGGATGAGACGCCCAGTCTTTCGGTGATTTCGGTTGCGAGCTTGGGCGAAAGGAACCACCCGGCAAGCTCGACCGCCGGGTGGGCGATGCCGCGCTGACGCAGGAGGTCTACCAGCGCCTCTGCCGGATTGTCGGCATCCTGATAGGTGACGATGTCCGGCAGATAAGTGTTGGCGAGCGTGCCGAACAATTCCAGCTGTCGGACGAGCAGCACCGGTTCGCCATCCGCAGGCAGGATCAGCGCCTGAAACGCGAAATAACCCGCTGTCTGGCGTCCCGTCAGCCAGTAGATCGTTTCCGGCCCGGTGACGATGAGCGCCTCATGGCCGCTGGCATTGATCGCGGCACGTGCGCGCGCCTGCCGTTCGGCAAATTCGGATGCAGGAAAGGAAGCCTCGATGCCGCGGAACTGGGCTTGTGTGTCGAAGGTCGGATGAAGGGTCATGCGGTCAAGACCTCAATTGCGCGCCAGCCAGCCGAGAAAGCGGGCTCTGACACTGTCGAAATGCACTTCCATCGCAGCACGGGCCGCAGCGCCGTCCCGCGCCTCGATGGCATCAATGACGGCGATATGTTCCAGCGCCTGCTGGTCAAAACGGTCATGGGTGCGGGTGATGGTACAACGACGGGCAATGCTGCGCATTTCTGTCAGCATCGACGCGAGCAGCGGGAGGCCAGCGGCAACGGCGACGGCATCATGAAACGCGTCGTCATCGACCCAGAACAGGTCGAACTCGATATCGCCACCGCTGGTGAAATAGCGCATTCGCTCACGTGCCTGGGCCAGCGCCTCGGTAAAGGGCAGACCGGCCGCTTTCTGGGCGGCCGCACCTTCGAGAAGACGGCGTAGCTGCACGATTTCCAGCAATTGCTCGACGGTGACGGGTCTCACCATCAGCGCGCCGTTTGGCAGGCGGGAAATAACATTCTCCTTTTCGAGCCGCGATATGGCTGCGCGCAGCGGTGTACGCGAAATGCCGGACTCCAGAGCCAATGTCCGTTCCGTCAGCATCTCGTCAGACGAAAGCTGGCCTTGAAGGATGCGTTTCTTGAGGTCGCGATAAACCTGCTGCGCCAGGGTTTCCTTGTCGTTCATTTGCTGCCTCCCGTACCGAAATCGCGTATGGCGGCGTAAAGAACCTCGACTGCCGCAGCCAGATCGGCCGGGTCCATTCCTTCGTCTGGATTATGACTGCCGTTCCAGTTGCGCAGAAACACCATGACGCTGTCCCACCCGGCCTGTGCAAAGGCCGCCGCATCATGACCACCGCCGGAAAGCATCCGACGCGGGCTATATCCAAGCTTTGTCGCGCCACTGGCAATCTGATCACCAAGCGTTGAGGACAGTTTTGTCGGCTGGCTGCGCGACTGCGGGCCGAGATCGAAGCGGACGCCGCGCGCCTTTTCGATCTCGTGGATGTCCGCCTTGAACAGGCCATCCAGCTCATCGAGCACGGCAAGGTCGTCGCTGCGAAGGTCTACGCAGAAATTCACCCGGCCCGGCACTTTAGCAAAGGCATGTTCCGACGATGCCGCATCGACACGACCGAAGGTGACGGCCAGATCCTGCGACCGCTCAAGTGCTTCTTGCCAGCGTCTGTCCATGCCAACGATCAGGTCTGCCAGTGCGAACACCGCATCGGCCCGCTCCGAACGCGCCGGACCACCGGAATGGGCCCAGGTCCCGTTGATTCGTGCCTCACGGTAACGCAGGCCACCGCGCACACCCGAGACGATGCCGAATGGTTCCTTGGCATTGTCGAGCACTGTGCCTTGCTCGATATGCAGCTCGATGAAATGTGCAGGCGCAAGACCTGGGCCTGTCAGTATCTCATCGGGCCTGCCGCCTTCTTCGAGAAGATGGTCGTAGAGCGTGCGACCCGTATCGGAACGCTTCGCTTGCAGCTCCGGTGCCGTCAGTCGCCCGAGTGCTGCGCGCGAACCCACATAGGAGACCGGGAACCAGACGCTTTCCTCGGCCCGGGTGACCGTGACAACCAGATCGACGGGCGGCTGCTCACCGGTGTCGACAAAGGCGGCGGCCAGTGCCATGGCACCTGAAACGCCAGCCTGCCCATCATAGGCTCCACCCATCGAAACCGTATCGAGATGAGAGCCGATGTAAATGGCAGGTGCAGAACGGTCGCGGCCCGGCAGGCGGGCAAACAGGTTGAGGGCGGCATCACGCGTGACCTCAAGTCCAAGCGCTTCGGCCTCCGCGACGATTACCTCATGCGCCTGACTTTCGAGCCGGCTGTAGGAGGGGCGGGTTAATCCCGGACCGACATCCGAGATTGCATTGATGCGATCCAGCAGGCTGTCGATGGTGTCCCTGATGACCAAGCTCATGCGTTCACCCCTTGCAGGTCGATTGTCGTTGCCGGACGTTTGCCGGAAAGGGCCGTCAGCACATGGCCCGCGGCAGCCACCGCCACCCGCTCCAGAGCCTCACCCGTCGTGCCGCCCAGATGCGGCGTGAAGATCACCCGATTGGTGGCCGCAAGCGGACCTTGGGCGGCGCCCGGAGAATAGACGTCGAGACCAGCGCCGGCGATAATGCCGTTATTGATGGCTGCGACGAGTGCTGTCTCGTCTACCAGCCCGGCCCGCGCAGTGTTGACGAGGATCGCGCCACGCTTGACGGCTGCAAAGGCCTTCGCGTCGAACATGTTGCGGTTGTCCTCGCGCAAGGGCGTGTGGATGGAAATGAGATCGGCGGCGGCAAGCCCCTCTTCGAGCGTCGCGACACGCTCATAGGCCAGTGTGCCTGTGCTGCGCGGCGAATAGATAAGGACCCGCATGCCGAAAGCGACATCGAGCATATGCGCGAGACCCTGCGCGATTGCGCCCCAACCGACGACAAGAACGGTTTTGCCAAAAAGCTCCTGGAAGCTCGACGCCTCACGAAAGCCACGCGATCCGGAACGCACAGCCTGATCTGCCGCCGGGATCAGCCTTGCGGCCGCTATAGCAAGGCCAAGCGCCAGTTCGCTGACGGAGCGGGCATTGGCACCCGGCGTATTGCAGACGAGAATATGGCGCCTGGCGGCTGCGACCTTGTCAATCGAATCGTGGCCCGCGCCATGTGAGACGATGACCTTCAACGTGTCGGCAGAGTCAATGGCATCGGCCGAGAGTCCGACATCGCGGGTGATGACCGCTTGGCAATCACGGATCAGACGTGTGACGGTCGCAAGATTTGTATCCGGGCACATAACGGGCTCGACAGCGGCACCCGTCAGAAGAGCGACGCCCGCTGCATGGATGGGTTGTACGATGAGACATTTCATCTGGATGTTCTCTGTGTCGGCGTGCTTAGTCGCTCAAGGATGGCATCGCGGGCGTGGGAAATATGCTCCCGCATCAACACTCCCGCCCTATCGCCGTCACCAGCCCGAAGCGCCTGAAGAATGTCGAAATGCTCCCGGCAACTGGTGAGGAAGCGGGCCGGAACCTGAGTGTGGTCGAACATGCATGTGCGGCGGCGCAGGTCGCCGATTGCACGCATCATCATCTGGTTTCCGGCGGCAAGCGCCAGCGCGTGATGCAGATCATCGTCTACGCCGCGCTGCTCGTCGTCGTCGCCCGGCCCCTCATTTTGCAAAGTGATGACGCGGCTCTCCAGATCATCGAGAACAGTAGCAGAAATGCCCGTCGCATGTCGCGCGCAGTAGCTTTCCAGCTGCTGGCGCAGGAAGAATATCTCCTCTATTTCAGGGATTGTCAGGGTACGGACCTTCAAGAAACGGCCCTCCTGAACGGCAAGGCCCTCCGCCTCGATACGCTTGATCGCTTCGCGCACGGGCGTGCGCGACATCGCAAGCTCGTCGCCCAGCTTGGCTTCCTGTAAAAGGTCGCCGGGTTTCAGCACACCGGCGAGGATCATCTCGATAATCTTGCCATAGGCCTGCTTGGCGAGCGGTTTGTTCAAGACCTGTCTCCTTTACACATCTGCCGCACCCGTCGCATGATCGAGGCTGGACAAAACCTCGTCCATAGAACGGCTCTGGGCAATCCAGAGATCTTCCGCCTGTTCCTGCGTCACGAGCCTGAGGCGGATCAGACTGCCGGTCACCGCCTGTGCCAGCCTCGGCAGATCAACGGAAGCGACGGTTGCGATCTTCGGATAACCGCCGGTCGTCTGGCGCTCGGCCATCAGGATGATCGGGCGACCGGAAGCTGGCACCTGGATCGAGCCCATGACTGTGCCGTCGGACACGATGTCATGGCCACCGGCCGCGACGATCTGCTGCCCGTCCAGAAACTGTGCCATGCGATCCCGGCTGCCGGAGACGACGAACGGCCCCCGCAGAAATTGTTGCCACGCGGCGGCATCGAAATGCTCCGCCTGCGGGCCTTTGATGACACGGATGGGGCCTGCGGAGCGGTGCAGAGGCGTGCAAAGAACCCTTTGCGGCGCGGCGAGTGCGCTATCGGGTGTCCCGCCGAGCGGCAAACTATCGCCAGGCTCAAGACGCCGACCGTCAAGACCCCCGATGCCCGAGCGCAGATGTGTCGAACGCGCACCGAGGACCGGCTCGGTCTGAATGCCCCCGGAAAGCGCAAGATAGCCCCAGACGGCGTTGGTCAGAGCTCCAATGCGCAGGGTCTGACCCGGAAGCAGTTTGTGGCTCGCCCAGCAATCCACACGCTCGCCATCGACCGTGACCGACACTGCGCCACCGGTCACGGCGAAAAGCACCGGCTCGTCCACTTCAAACTGGCCACCGACACTGGCGAACTCGATCAACGCATCGTCTTTGGCATTGCCTACGAGACGGTTCGCGATCAGCATCGCGACGCCATCCATGGGACCGGACGCGGACACGCCCATCTGCACGAGACCAGTGCGACCGAGGTCTTGCACGGACGTCATTGGCCCGGCCTGATTGACGATCAGCGTGCTCATGCGTCCTCCCACTCAGTATGTGGGTTTCCTGCCGCGACAGCTGCATCCAGCTCGGCGGCCTCGTCGTGCTCGATCTGGCGAAACCGGACATGGTCGCCAGCCCTCAACAAAAAGGCATCGCTTCGGGTCGGATCAAACATCCTGATCGGCGTGCGACCTATGAAACGCCAACCGCTTGGCCCGTGAACCGAATTGATGCTCGCCTGCTTGCCACCAATTCCGATGGCGCTCGCCTCTATCCGCTGGCGCGGCACCGGAAGCCTTGGCGTATGCAATTTTTCCGGCAGGCCTCCCAGATAGGCAAATCCGGGCGCAAAGCCGATCATGTAAACGCGGTAATCCCCCGAGACATGCATGGCGATGACGTCTGCCACGCTTATTGCCTTCATCTCTGCCAAGTATTCCAGATCCATGCCGGGATCGCCGCCATAGACCACCGGCACGACGAGCCGCCGCCCGCGAGTTCCGTCAATACGAATGGCCGAAAGCCGCTCGATAAGGCGCACCGAAAGATTGCGGCCACGCACGATCAACGGATCATAGGAGACGAGCAACGACCGGTAGGTTGGCACCGTCTCGACTATTCCCGCGATTGCGTTCTGCCGAAGATCCCTGGCCAGTGCCACGATGCGCATGTTCGTCTCTTCGGAAATCTCATCCGAGAGTTCGATGACGATGGCGCGATCACCGCTGGCGGCAATTCGCGGATAAGGCAAATGCGCGTTTTCAGACACTGTCATTTTCGTCCCAACTTCCGCCAGCGCCCTTTGCCTGTCTGCATCCTTAAGGGCACGGCGTATCCGCTTATTCTGTCTTGTTCCCATTGTCGGTGTAGATAAACAAGTCTAACAACCTCCTTGTCATTTCAGTACACCAATTGTATGTCAAGACTGCTTTACGGTTATGATCGGCAATTTCGATTGAGCGGACCTGACTTCTGAATGGCTAAAACGGGATGATCCACATGCCTACGATCGACCTTAATTGCGACATGGGAGAAAGCTTCGGCGCCTACAAGATTGGCGACGACACAGCCATGATGGGTATCATCACCACCGCAAACATCGCCTGCGGTTTTCATGCGGGCGACCCGAGTGTAATGCGCGATACAATCGTCTCCGCACGCGAAAAGGGAGTGGCAATCGGCGCGCATCCCTCATTCATGGATCTTTACGGCTTCGGCAGGCGCCGCATTTCTGGCGAACGCCCTGAAGATATCGAGGCGCAGATTATCTATCAGATCGCCGCCATTCAGGGCATGGCGACGACACTTGGCTGGCCGATCACCCATGTGAAGACCCACGGCTCGCTCGGCAATATGGCCGCCGAAGACGAGGCATTGGCGAAGGTCTGCGTCCAGGCAATCAAGGCGGTCGATCCAACCCTCATCTTCATTACTCTTCCCTATTCCCAGACGATGCGCGCTGCCGAAGCAACTGGCCTTAGCGTTGCCTGCGAGGTCTATGCCGATCGCCGCTATCTCGACAACGGCATGCTTGCGCCGCGCCAGATGGAAGGCTCGGTGATCCATGATCTATCGGCGAGTGTCGATCAGGTTCTTTCGATGGTTTGCGACAACAGGATCCCGACCATCAACGGATCGCATCTCTCGGTCGATGCGGCAACCGTTTGCATCCATGGCGACACGCCGGGCGCACCGGCAACCGCGTGGGCCTTGCGCAACAAGCTGACCGAATCAGGCGTCACCATTGCACCATTTACCAAACCAAAGATGTGAAAGGGCCTCACCATTGTCTCGTATTGTCTACCTGAACGGCGAGTGGCTGCCGGAAGCGGATGCCAAGGTCTCGATTTTTGATCGCGGCTTTCTGTTTGCCGACTCAATCTATGAAGTAACCGGCGTCGTCGGTGGCAAGCTGATCGAATATGAGGGCCATTCTGCCCGCTTGCAGCGTTCAACGGCGGAACTTGGCATCACCTGCCCGCTGTCACCGGAACAACTGCTCGAAGTCCACCGCGAAATCGTCCGTCGCAATGATCTGAAGGAAGGCCTGATTTACCTACAAATCTCGCGCGGCACCGCCGACCGCGATTTCGCCTATCCGGTTGACCCGACGCCGACCTTGACGCTTTTCACCCAGGCAAAGGCGGTTCTTGACAATCCGCGTGTAAAGACAGGCATCTCGGTCGCTCTCGTCCCCGATCTGCGCTGGGGACGCCGCGATATCAAGACGGTACAGCTTCTTTATCCTTCCATGGCAAAGATGGAAGCCGCCGCAAAGGGCGCTGACGATGCCTGGCTAGTGGAAAACGGGTTCGTGACCGAGGCAAGCTCGGCAACGGCCCATATCATCACCAAAAACGGCACGCTGATCACACGCGAACTGTCGCACGCGATCCTGCACGGCATCACCCGCGCCAGCGTTCTCGATATCGCCAAAGAGGCAGGCATCGCTTACGAAGAACGCGCTTTCACGCCCGAAGAAGCGCTGGATGCAGCGGAAGCCTTCATCACCTCCGCCACAAGTTTCGTTCTGCCGGTCGTTGCCATTGACGGCAAGGCAATCGGTGACGGCAAGCCTGGTCCGCTGACACTGAAGCTGCGTCAACTTTACGTGAAACAGAAGACGGCAAGCGCCATCTAAGTTTTAGTTGCCGCCCTCTCGCGGGCGGCAACGCGACAAAACCGTGTCACTTTATCTACACCCATTTGGTGATAGCCAGCCTGTCGCTGCTGGCGGTCAAGCGGCAAAAGGAAAGGGCGCCGCATCATTCCACACGGAACCCGACGGTTCTACGACCTATATGAAAAACGTATAATTCTAATTCTATTATAATTAAAAATTATATTGCAGTGCGGAAAATTCGATGGAACTATGCCCATAACAAGGGTCGCTAAAGGCCTGGACCACCAGTAGGAGAACATCGATGAAACCCTTGATAAAGGCCGGCATTGTCGGCTTATCGACGCTTTTTGCCTGCAATTCGGCCTTCGCGCTCGGAGATCCCATCAAGACTGCGATCGACGCGACCTTCGCGCCGCACGCCATGCCAACCCTCGATGGCAAGATCGAGGGCTTCAACGTCGACATGGCCAATCTGATCGGTGACCGCCTCGGCAAAAAGGTCGATCTGACCGGCGCCCAGTTTTCCGGCCTCATCCCGGCACTCCAGGCTGGCACATATGATTTTCTGGTTGCACCGGTAACGGTCAACAAGGAGCGGGCTGCCAACCTTCTTTTCACCGAAGGCTTCATGGATACGAATTTCGCCTTCGTCGTCCCGGCAAACTCACCGGAATACAAGACCCTTGAGAACTTCAAAGGCAAGACGATCGCCGTCAACAAGGGCTCGGCCTATGACAGCTTCCTGCGTGAGAAGGAAAAGGAATTTGGCTGGAAGGTCGAGAGCTATGGCACCAATACGGATGCCGTTGCAGCCGTGATAGCAGGTCGCGCAGATGCCAATCTCGCTGGCAACACGGTTGCTGCGTGGTCTGTCAAGCAGAACCCGCGCCTCAAGCTGTCGTATGAATACGCCACAGGGCTCGTCTGGGCGATTTCCTTCCGCAAAGGCGACGAGCAAAATCGCGATCTGGTGGACCGGGCAATCGAATGCCTCAAGCTGGATGGCTCCATGGCAAAGCTTTCCGAAAAGTGGTTCGGCGTAACCCCGGTGGCGGGCACAACGATCGTCACACCGAGTAAGGGTTTCGGCACACCTGGCTTCGAGGGCTACCAGGATGACGACCATACGGCATCCTGCGACAATCTGAAGTAGCCACCGGATCGTGGACGGGCGGGACCTCCCACTCGCCTGTTCACACTCATTTTCAAACAAGGACGCGACCCGCCCTCGCAGGCCGTGTCCAAGGGTGCTCGCTCGCGTCCCATCGGGACCACCTTCCCGCGTTGCAACGTGCCTGTTGGAGTATCCTGAATGGCCCATCGCCCTATGCTGGAAATCGTATCGCTGGAAAAGCGTTTCGGTCCCAACACCATTCTCAAGAAGATCGACCTGAGGGTTGCGCAAGGCGAGCTCGTCTTCGTCATCGGCCCGTCAGGTTCGGGCAAAAGCACGATGCTGCGCTGCTGCAATCGCCTGGAAGAACCGACATCCGGCGATATCATTGTCGATGGCCGCAACATCATGGCCGGGACGCGCCGCGATCTCGACCGCATGCGGTTGCAGATCGGGATGGTTTTTCAGGGCTTTCACCTCTACCCGCATATGACCGTGCTGAAGAATGTCACGCTGGCCCAGCGCAAGGCGCTGAAGCGCAGCAAGGATGAAGCCGATGCACGCGCAATGGACATGCTCGATCAGGTCGGAATGGCGCACAAGGCGGACGCCTATCCAGGCGAGCTCTCCGGTGGTCAGCAGCAGCGCGTCGCCATTGCCCGCGCGCTGGCGCTGGACCCGAAAGTCATGCTTTTCGACGAGCCCACTTCGGCGCTTGACCCGGAACTCGTCGGCTCGGTCCTCAAAGTGATGAAGGACCTCAAGTCCAAAGGCATGACGATGGTCGTCGTCAGCCATGAAATGGGCTTTGCTCGCGAGACTGCCGATCGTGTCGTCTTCATGGATGGCGGTCTGGTCGTCGAACAGGGTCCGCCGGACGAGATTTTCGGCGCACCGAAGGCCGAGCGCACACGCGCTTTTCTCTCGCGCGTTTCTGGGTAGGTGTGATGGACAGGTTTCTTCAAACCTTCTTCAACCCGATGGTGATGGCGCAATATACGCCGGACATCATCGCTGGCGTCTGGGTGACGCTCCAGATCGCCACCGCCGTTATCGTCGCCGGCATCGGGGCCGGACTGCTGCTCGCCTGTCTGCGCAGCTACCGCATCAGGACGTTGAATTTTTTCATCATCTGTTTTGCCGACATTTTCCGCGCCCTGCCTTCGCTTGTCGTCATCCTGATCCTCTATTTCGGCTTTCCCTCGATTGGCATACAGCTTTCGGGCCCGATGGTGCTCTTCATCGTGCTGGCAGCGACGCTTGCCGCCTTTGCCGAGGAAATCTTTTGGGCGGGCATCCTGTCGGTTGAAAAGGGGCAGTGGGAAGCTGGCATCGCTACGGGTCTCGGCTTTACCCGTACCCTCGCCTATGTCGCCCTGCCCCAAGCGGTCAGACTCGCCATTCCGCCGCTCGTCAACCGCGTCCTTGCTATCACCAAGATGACTGCCCTGGGTTCTGCCATCGGCGTGTCGGAAATCCTGTCGAGCGCCACGACAGCGCAGAGCTTTTCAGGCAGCGCCACGCCGCTCACCATGTCGGTCGTCGCCTATCTGGTGATTTTCCTGCCCATGGTCATCGCTGCCCGCTGGCTGGAAAGCCGCACAGCCTGGAAGAAGCGGTAGGAGGGTGGACATGGATATTTTTCTCGACCAGTTCTTCAATATCGAGATCATGCGCAAGTCGCTGCCGCTTTTGCTCACCGGCCTATGGACGACATTGCAGCTTTGTGGCGCGGTGATCCTGCTCGGGCTTATCGGCGGCCTGTTCGTTGCACTCGGCAACCTGAGTGAACGTCGCTGGCTTCGCTGGATCTCGATTGCGTATACTGATCTTTTTCGCGCACTCCCCCCGCTGGTTCTGTTGATCTTTATATATGCTGGACTGCCTTTCGCCGGCATCAACATATCGCCCTTCGCCGCTGTCGTCATCGCCTTCCTGCTCAACAACTCCTCCTATTATGCGGAGGTCTATCGTGCAGGCCTTCTCTCCGTCGCCAAGGGGCAATGGGAAGCGGCGCAATCGACTGGCCTTAATCCAGCGCAGACGCTCATCCATATCGTCCTGCCACAGGCGGTGCGCAACGTCCTGCCCGACCTGTTGTCGAACACAGTGGAGGTGGTGAAGTTGACCTCGCTTGCCTCCGTCATTTCGCTGTCTGAGCTCCTCTACAATGCTGGCATGGCCCGCTCGGTGACCTACAATGCTTCACCGCTCGTATTGGCAGCTCTCATTTATCTCGTGCTGCTGTGGCCGCTGGTGCGGCTCGTCAGCCATTTCCAGCGGCGTTTAGCCGCCTAATCGCTTCGAAAGGAACACCAATGACTGTCATGAAGATTGCGGGTGCACAACTCGGCGCCATCCAGAAGGCCGACAGCCGCGAAAGTGTCGTCAAACGCATGATCGCACTGCTTGATGAGGCAGCCGCAAAGGGGGCCAATCTGGTCATTTACCCGGAATTGGCACTCACCACTTTCTTTCCCCGCTGGTATATGGAAAACCAGGCCGAGATCGATTTCTGGTTCGAAACGGAAATGCCGAATTCGGCCACACAGCCTCTCTTCGACCACGCCCGCGATCTCAACATCGCGATCACTTTCGGTTACGCTGAAAAGACGCCGGACGGCCACTACTACAATACTTCGATCATCACGGACCGGCATGCCAACATCGTCGGAAAATATCGCAAGATCCATCTTCCCGGTCATTCCGAATACGATACGCAACGCGCTTTTCAACATCTGGAAAAGCGGTATTTCGAACCAGGCGATCTCGGCTTCAATGTCTGGCGCAACGAAGGCGTTGTCATGGGCATGGCGATCTGCAACGACAGACGCTGGCCGGAAACGTTCCGTTGCATGGGTCTGCAGGGCGTCGAACTGGTAGCGATCGGCTACAACACGCCTTCGGTAAATGCCCAGATGAGCGACGAGGGACTGGACAAGCGACTGTTTCACTCGGAACTGTCGCTGCAAGCCGGTGCCTACCAGAACGCGACCTATGTTGTCGGCGTCGCCAAGGCGGGAGTCGAGGACGGCCATCCGCTGATGGGCGGCTCAATCATCGTTGATCCGGATGGCTTCATCCTGGCAAAGGCCATGACCGAGGAAGACGAACTGATCATCGCCGAATGCGACTTCGCCAAATGCGATTTCGGCAAGAAGACGATCTTTGATTTCGAACGCCATCGTCGTATCGAGCACTATGGCCGTATAACGAGCCAGACTGGCGCAATCGTCGAAGTGTGAGGAACAGCGTCATGACGGAGTTCGATACCGTAATCCATGGCGGACGCATCGCCACAGCATCCGATGTCTTCGAAGCCGATATCGGCATCATCGACGGCCGCATCGCCGCAATCAGCGAGAAGATCTGTGGCGGCGAGCGGCGCATCGATGCGACCGGCAAGCTGGTGGTTCCCGGCGGCATCGAAGCGCATGCGCATATCGCCCAGGAGAGTTCGAGCGGCCTGATGTCCGCTGACGACTATTATTCGGGCTCTGTCTCCGCAGCCTTTGGTGGGAATTCGTCCTTCATTCCTTTTGCAGCACAGCATCGCGGCCAGTCGATTGCCGATGTCATCGCCACCTATGACACCCGCGCGGCGCCGCAATCGGTGCTCGATTACTCCTACCACCTTATCATTTCCGATCCCTCCGACGCTGTTCTGGAAGAACTGCCGGGCGTCTTTGCCCGCGGTATCACCTCCTTCAAAGTCTTCATGACCTATGACTTGATGAAAATCGGCGATGGCGGCATGCTTGACATTCTCACAGTCGCGAAAACCCATGGTGCGCTCACCATGGTCCATGCCGAAAACAATGACATGGTCAAATGGATGAACAAGCGGTTGGCAGCGGCCAGCCTTTCGACACCGAGATATCATGCCATCAGCCGTCCGGAACTGGCGGAAGAGGAAGCGATCAACCGCGCCGTCTCGCTGGCAAAATTGGTCGATGCCGCACTCTTTATCGTCCATGTCTCAACGGCTGGCGGTGCCGCCCTTGTCCAGCGTGAAAAGCTTGCCGGCACGAAACTGTTTGCCGAGACCTGCCCGCAATATCTGGCTTTGACCCGTAAAGACCTCGATCGCCCGGGCATGGAAGGCGCAAAATATATCTGCTCGCCGCCGGTTCGCGATGCGGAAACGCAGGCAGCACTCTGGAGGCACGTACAGTCCGGCACGTTCGATAGCGTGTCCTCCGACCACGCGCCTTATCGCATGGATGCATCGGGCAAGTTTGCCAATGGTGCACACGCACCCTATCCGAAGATTTCGAGCGGCATGCCCGGCATCGCCATGCGCCTGCCCTATCTGTTCTCCGAGGGTGTCGCAAAGGGGCGCATCACGCTCCAGCAATTCGTCGCTCTTTCGAGCACCAACGCGGCCAAGACGTTTGGCGTGCCGAGGAAAGGTGCGATCGCGCCCGGATATGACGCCGACATTGCCATATGGGATCCGGAAGCCCGTCGCACAGCAACGCTTGCCCACCAACATGACAATATGGACTATACACCCTTCGAGGGCATGGAGATCGAAGGGTGGCCGGTTCTGACCATCAACCGTGGTGATGTCATCGTCGAGAACGGAGAACTGAAGGCAATGCGCGGTCGTGGACGCTTCATCGCCCGCAATCCCGTCGATCTGACGGGCAAGCCCGGTCATCGCGCCAAAGAGCTTGATCCGGCGCAGAATTTCGGTGCGGTGATTGCACCATGAACACGATTGGACCAATCCTCGTCATCAATCCGAACAGTTCGGAAAGCGTCACCGAAGGCCTGCGTGAGGCGGTTGCCGGCATGCAGTTTCCCGGCGGCCCTATGATAGAATGCGTCACCATCAAGGACGGGCCGCCCGGCGTCGTCACCCAGCGCCATGTCGATGAGGCTTCGCTTCGCACGGCAGACCTGATCGAAAGCCGGTCGGATGCTTCGGCCTATGTGCTTGCCTGTTATTCGCAGCCCGGCCTCGATCTCGCGCGCTCGATCACGACCAAGCCCGTCTATGGCATTCAGGATGCCGGAGTTTTGACTGCGCTGGCGCTGGCCGACCTTTTTGGCGTCATTGCCGTTGCAGAAGGCTCCATCGCGCGCCATCTCCGCAATCTTCGCCGCCTCGGTGTCGATGGCAGGCTTGCGGGCGAGGTCGCACTCGAGGGTTCGATCAGCGTCGCGGAAAGCGGGCATGGAGACAAGAGCTTTGCGGCACTGCTGAAGGCCGGCGCACAACTGCGGCGGATGGGTGCCGGAGCCGTCGTGCTCGGCTGCGCTGGGATGTCCGGCCACCGCAGCAGGCTGGAAAAAGAGCTTGAGATCCGCATTATTGACCCGACACAGGCGGCCGTCGCCATGGCGCTCGGCGCGCTTTTGACCATACAGCCATGACCGAGAACGAGCAAAAGCCGGATATCTCGCTGCGCCTCCTCGAAATCTTCGGTGCGATGATGCGTTGCGAGACAACCGTCGAGGCCGCCGAGCAGCTCGGTATCTCCCAGCCCGCAGTGTCGAACGGCATCCGTCAACTCGAAAACCAGCTCGGGGTAACGCTGTTTGAACGCCTGCATCGGCGTCTCGAGCCGACCGAGGAAGCACTGCTTCTTTTCGAGGAAGTTCGCCCAGTTTTTAGCATGTTGCGTAATTTCTCTGCCCGCGCGCGCGCTATCAGACATGGTACATCTGGCCGATTGCGGGTCATATCGACGCCACCGCTCGGAAATACAGTCGCGCCCTTGGCGCTCGCCCGGTTCCTAAAGGATCGACCTGATGTTTCCGTTGCCTATGACGTACGTCGCCTCGAACATGTCATCGACGCGGTCCAGAGCGGCGCTGCAGATATCGGGCTCGCGGTTGCACTAGAACGTCATCCCTCCGTCAATGTTGAGGTTTTGGCCCGAACACATATGGTGGCTTTAGTACCCTATGGGCACGAAGTTGCGACGAGGCAGGAGGTAACCGTCGCAGATCTGGCGACACATGGCTTTATCGGCTTGGAGATCGAATCGCGCATGGGCCAGATGCTGCGAGACGCTTTCGAACGCGACGGTATCGCCTATGAGCCGCGGGTTGAGGTCCGCTATTGCGCAACAGCCGCGGTGCTCGCTGGCGTGGGAGTAGGAGCGGCGGTCGTGGACGCCTACAGCGCCGCTTACCAGTCTTCCACGGGATTGGTGCAGTTGCCCTTCCAGCCACCATGCGAAATCCCTGCTGTTTTGATCACCCGAAAGGGTATTCCGCGCTCACGTCTGTTGCACGGCTTCATCGCAGAATTGAAGAGAGCAGTCTCCTATGTGCTTTGAGTTGCGCCATGGAAGAAGCTGTGACGTCAGGAACCAATAGTTTGATTGGTGCCGAAATGAAATCCTGACAGGTGCCGGCGTCGACTATATCTTTAAACAGCACTCACCCTCCGATCGTGGGGCGACCAAACCTGTCGGCTGGAGCAGGGCGTTCATGGATTTAGCTCGTGAACTCGCGCGACCGCCAGCCGAGCGAACCCCTCACGAAGCCCTCGTCAAAACGAACCGCTTCTGCCCAGGCCGACCTATGGCTATCGGCAGATCCTCGCGCTCTCAATCGCGAAAGGCGAGCCGCCGATAAGTCTGTCGTCAACGCCAAAGGGGTTAATCGCATTATGGGCAAACACGCGATTTTGCTGGAGAAACGTACGGCCAGTCGCCAGGGCCGCCTCACGACGGCAAGGTCATGCGTTCTAATCTGCGCTGGTGCTAGGATGAGCTGGAGTTCACCTGCTGGAATGGCGAGGTCATTCGTTTCGCCTTCATCATCGACGCCTTCGACCGCGAGATCATCGCCTGGACGGCGGTCGCGAATGCAGGCATCTCCGGCTCAGACGTACGCAACATGATACTGGAGGCGGTGAAAAGACGCTTCAGCGCAACCCGAGCCCCACATGCAATCGAGCATCTGTCGGATAATGGTTCGGCTTATACTGCGAGGGATACGAGGCTGTTGCTCAGGCGCTCAATCTGACGCCCTGCTTCACGCCGGTAGCTAGCCCCGTCGAATGGTATGTGGCGTTCATCAAGACCCAGAAGCGAGACTACATCCGCATATTAGCTCTAACAAACGCCGAGATAGCGCTCCGGCTCCTTGACGGATAGATCGAGGACTATAACGAAATCCATCACCATTCCGCGATCAAGATGGCCCCCTAGCAGGCCGTTTTAGCACCTCCGGCACCCCATTTTGACATCTCAGACATCTCAATAGTCAGCCACTGGAAGGTTCATGGCAGCGACCTGTTCCACATTACGATGCGGATGGACAAGCCGCCCCCACATCAATCGCGCCTGAACCGCTGCGGATTCGTCAGCCGCAGCGGCCAGTTTGTCGTTCGGCTTTCCCGAATTACGCTGTTCTGTAGCGTTCCAGCCAGTGAGCATACGGCGCAGGTAGCGTCCACGACGGCCTATCGATACCGAGTTCGAGCGCCGCTTTGTATGGCCAATGGTTGTTGGCAAGCAACGGACGACCGAGCGAAACCATATCGATGACATCATCTGCGATCAGTGCATCAGCCTGTTTTGCTTCGCTGATGAACCAGCTCGTGGTGGCTGGAAGTCCGGCCTCGCGTCGTACCCGCTGGGCTACAGGCGCCATGAAAGCTGGACCCCAGGGGATATTGGCGGTCGGCGTGGAAAATCCGATGCTGACATCGATAATGTCGAGGCCGCCAGCCTTGAAGCGGCGAACCATCTCGATTCCGTCTTCAAGGTCATCAGAACCATCGAATTCAGTCACGCCAAAACGGGCGGCAAGTGGCAGGTTTTCAGGCCAGACATCACGAACGGCAGCCAGTGTTTCGAGCAGAAACCTTGCACGCCCGTCAAAGTCGCCGCCGTAGTTGTCCGTGCGCTTGTTAGACCAGGTCGAGAAGAAGCTTTGGCCAAGATAACCATGTGCGAAGTGAAGCTCAAGCCATTCAAAACCAGCGGCAAGCGCCCGCTTCGCAGCAGCGACGAAGTCTGCTTTGATCCGTTCGATATCGGCAATCGTCATGGCTTGCGGCACCTTGCCGAGGTTTGCACCGAAGGCAATGGCAGACGGCGCAAATGTTTGCCAGCCACGCGGATCGGACTCTGGGATATGGTCGTCGCCTTCCCATGGACGGTTGGCGCTGGCTTTGCGGCCAGCATGCCCGATCTGAATTCCAGGGACGGCACCGGCGGCCTTGATCAAACTCACGGCCTGTTTCCAAGGCTCGATCTGTTCATCGCTCCAGATGCCGGCGCATCCGGGCGTGATACGGCCTTCGGGCGACACAGCCGTCGCCTCTGCAATCACCAAGCCCGCTCCGCCACGCGCAAGCCCGGCCAAATGGACATGATGCCAGTCATTGATAACGCCGTCTTCTGCCGAGTACTGGCACATCGGCGAGACCACGATGCGGTTTCGCAGCGTTATGTCTTTGAGTGTGAATGGGGTAAATAGAGATGACATGGAAGCTCCAACTGATAATTAGCAATCCCCATATAAAACTTCGATAGTTCGATTACAATCGAACTTTCAAATAAGATATTATGATGCTAGGGATGGCCCATGCGCGCCATTCCACATCCCGCCCTGAAAGACGTCACTCTCACTCAGGTGCTCTATGCCCTCAGCGATCCAGTCCGGCTGGGCGTCGTGAGACAACTTTCACATGAGGGGCAGTCCACATGTTCTGCACTGGATGGCGGACGGCCAAAGTCCAGTATGTCCCACCACTTCAAGGTTTTGAGAGAGGGCGGTCTGGTTTTCACCCGTACGGACGGACCAGCACACTTGAATGAGCTGCGTCGCGAAGAGATCAATGAGCGGTTTCCGGGGCTACTCGATGCCGTATTGGCCGCATCGGACGAACGGGGCTGATGGCAGCATACTTGATCCGCGCTGTCGAGGATCGCTGCCCCGGCAGGCGAGCAATTCAAAAGCCAAACGATGGTGGATCGGGTGATGATGCTCAGAGAAACTACTGTTAATTCGGCAAGTTTTTCAGCATCAGCAGCCGATTTCCGGGCGTGTAAGCGATGATCTTTTCCTGCTCCAGCGCATTCAGGACAGTCAAGATCTCGTCCTGCGAAAAGCCATCAGCCTTCATCGGGGTGAAGATATTGTTCAAACTGATCGATACCTCAGGTGCTGCCTTGAGGGCACGCAGACGTCCTATCAGGGCCACTTCTATTTCTGAGAATCTGCTCATGTCGGCCTTATAAGCGTTTTTCCCTCAACTTGTCTCCACTGATTGCGCAGCGGTCACGCCAGCGTCCTTTCATCGAACGCTGGAGGAGCGGCAGGCCTGCTGCCGGAGTGGGACTGATGAGCTCCACTATCTGCCGTTTGCCTTTCGCCAAGCAGCAAACATTTCGAGATTTTTTTCGTCGGTCGCGGGGTATAGGCCGATGATCGTGTGTCCGTCCTTGACCCTCCCGATGACGAAATCTTCGTAAGCCGTCATCTCCACTGCCTCGTCGGCCACCTCATCGGCAATTTCTGCCGGTATGATGATGACGCTGTCGTCGTCACCGACAACGATATCTCCCGGAAACACCGCCACATCGCCGCAGCCGATTGGCACATTGATATCGATCGCTTCGTGCAAGGTCAGATTCGTCGGGCTGGACGGGCGGTTGTGGTAGGCAGGTATGTCCAGTTCCCCTATGGTCTTTGCATCACGAAAGCCCCCGTCCGTTACCACGCCTGCGCCTCCGCGCACCATCAGGCGGGTGATCAGAATATCACCAGCGGAAGCAGCGCGCGCATCCTTGCGGCTGTCCATGACGAGCACGTGCCCCTGCGGGCAGGTCTCGATGGCATGACGCTGCGGATGTTCCGGGTTGCGGAAGACCGACATCGGATTGCGGTCCTCGCGGGCTGGCATGTAGCGCAATGTGAAGGCCGGGCCAACCATGTTTCGCCCCTTGGGCAAGACAGGCCGAACATCCTGGATCGTCTGGTTTTTCAGCCCACGCTTGTAGAGCGCCGAGCAGAGTGTTGCGACGGAAACGCCCATCAGTTTTTCACGGGTTGCAGGGTTCATTTGTCTCTCCTCACGAATGCTCAGTTGATCTCGGGCTCGGGGACTTTTGCGCCGAAGTCCGTCTTCAGAAAGTCGAAATCACAGCCCTTGTCGGCCTGTTCGATGTGTTTGGTGAACATGAAACCATAGCCTCGTTCGTAGCGTGGCTCAGGTGCGATCCACGCGGCGCGGCGTTCTGCCAACTCGGTTTCTGGCACCAGCATATTGAGGCTGCGCGCAGGAATATCGAGTTCCACCATGTCTCCCGTCTTCAACAGAGCCAATGGACCACCGACGAAGGCTTCAGGTGATGCATGCAACACGCAGGCTCCGAAGCTGGTACCAGACATGCGGGCATCGGAAATCCGCACCATATCGCGCAAGCCCAGCTTCAACAGCGCTTTCGGCATCGGGATCATCCCCCATTCCGGCATGCCGGGGCCGCCTTGGGGTCCGGCGTTGCGCAAAACCAGAACCGTGTCAGGCGTGAGCGGATAATCGGGATCATTGATGATCGTCTTCAGCTCCTCATAGCTGTTCGCCACCAGCGCCGGGCCTCTATGCGTGTGGAACTTCGGATCACAGGCGGCAGGCTTGATCACCGCTCCATCCGGGCACAGATTGCCCTTCAACACCGCCAGCGACCCCTCGTGATAGACAGGGTTGGACAGCGGACGGATGACATCCTCGTTCCAGATTTTCACGTCTTCCAACCCCTCAACCAGCGGCTTGCCGGTAACCGTGATGGCAGTGGGGTCGAGTTTGTCGCCGAGTTGCTTCATCAGCGCGCGAAGTCCGCCCGCGTAAAAGAAGTCCTCCATGAGGTAGGTCGTCCCTGAAGGCCGGATATTGGCGATAACAGGCGTCGTGCGACCAATGCGGTCCAAGTCGTCGAGTTCCAGCGGAACGCCAGCACGCCGGGCCATGGCAATCAGGTGAATGATCGCGTTGGTCGAACAGCCGGTCGCCATGGCAACGGTCACCGCATTGTTGACTGCCGCCAGCGTAATCACCTTGTCGGGCGTCAAATCCTCCCACACCATCTCGACGATACGTCGTCCGCAATTGGCGGACATGCGCTGGTGGTTGGCATCTGCTGCCGGAATTGAAGATGCATTCGGAAGGGTCAGCCCCATCCCCTCGGCGATCGCCGTCATGGTCGAGGCCGTGCCCATGGTCATGCAGTGGCCATAGCTGCGTGCAATGCCACCTTCGATCCCCTGCCATTCCTCCTTGGAAATCGTGCCTGCCCGCCGCTCGTCCCAATATTTGAAACCGTCTGTGCCGGAGCCCAGCGCCTTACCGGCATAATTGCCGCGCAACATCGGTCCGGCTGGCAGATAGATGAAAGGAATGCCCATCGAGACTGCACCCATGACCAACCCGGGTGTCGTCTTGTCGCAGCCGCCCATGAGGACAGCACCGTCAACCGGATGCGACCGCAAAAGCTCTTCCGTCTCCATTGCCAGCATGTTGCGATAGAGCATGGTCGTCGGCTTGACGAAGTTTTCCGACAGCGACAGCGCGGGCAGTTCCATTGGGAAACCACCCGCCTGCAACACGCCGCGCTTTACCCACTCCACCCGCTCGCGAAAATGCATGTGACATGGCTGCGCATCCGACCAGGTATTGATGATCGCGATGATGGGCCGCCCTTCCCAGTCTTCTGCCGCGTACCCCATCTGCATCGTTCGCGATCTGTGCCCAAACGACCGCTGGTCGTCCGGCATCATCCAGCGCGCTGAGCGAAGTTCCTCGTATGTCTTTCTGTCTGCCATTCCAAACTCCTGCGCCGGTGGGCGCTTCTGCGGGATCGAGCCGATCCATTATTCGGTGAAAGCCTCTTCGCGTTTGCGGCTGATACTTGGCGAAAGCACGAGCGCCAGAACGACGACGGCGAAAATCAGCAGCGACAGACTGAGAGGACTGCGCAGGAAGATCGAAGGATCGCCCTGGCTGATCAGCATGGCGCGGCGCAAATTCTCTTCCAGCATCGGTCCCAGAATGAAGCCCAGAAGAAGCGGCGCTGGTTCGAACCGCATCTTCGAGAGCGCAAAGCCGATGACGCTGAATCCTGCCATGACAAACACATCGAAGACGCTGTTGTTGATGCTGTAGGCACCGATGCAGCAAAAGCCGATGATCGCCGGAAAGAGAAGATGGTAGGGGACGGTCAGCATTCTAACCCACAGCCCGATCAGCGGCAGGTTGAGGATCACCAGCATCAGATTGCCAGACCACATCGAGACGATCATGCCCCAGAATAGTTTTGGCTCGTCCGAGATAACATTCGGGCCGGGGGTAATGCCCTGAATGATCATCGCCCCCACCATGAGTGCCATGACCGGATTGCCGGGAATGCCGAGTGTTAGCATCGGAATGAATGAGGTCTGCGCTCCGGCATTGTTGGCCGATTCCGGTGCGGCAACGCCTTCTATCGCTCCCTTGCCGAACTCGGCGCGGTTGGGCGACACGCGCTTTTCCAATGCATAGGAGGCAAAAGAGGCCAGCATGGCTCCGCCACCTGGCAGCACACCGAGAAAGGAGCCAAGTGCTGTCCCGCGCAGGACGGGTGCGATGATCCGTTTGAAATCCTCTTTGGTCAGCATCAATCCGGTCACTTTCTTGACGCCGACCGATCGCTCCTGCTCATTTTCCAGATTGCGCAGTATCTCGCAGATGCCGAAAATACCCATGCTGACGGCGACGAAATTCAGCCCATCATAGAGTTCGGGAATGCCGAAGACATAGCGCGGCGTACCACTCTCGACGTCCGTGCCGATGGTCCCGAGGATCAAGCCGAACACGATCATCGCGAAAGCTTTCAGCAGCGAACCACTGGCCAGTGCAACCGACGCAACGAGACCGAGAACCATCAGTGAAAAATACTCGGCTGGCCCAAAATTGAGCGCGACGGCGGCAAGCGGAGGTGCTGCAACCGCAAGCAGAATGGTCGCCACGGTTCCAGCAAAGAAGGAGCCCAGCGCCGCAGTCGCAAGTGCGGCGCCTGCCCGGCCATTGCGCGCCATCTGATACCCGTCGATCGCAGTGACGACGGAGGAGCTTTCACCCGGAAGATTGATGAGAACGGCGGTGGTAGAGCCGCCATATTGCGCGCCGTAAAAGATACCGGCCAGCATGATGAGAGCCGATTCAGGCGGCAGGCCGAAGGTAATCGGCAAAAGCATGGCGATGGTCGCCGTCGGTCCGAGCCCAGGCAGCACGCCGATGGCGGTGCCAAGCAGACAGCCGATGAAACCATACATAAGGTTCATCGGCATGAAAGCGGTCGAGGCACCGAGCCAGAGGTTAGAGAAGATATCCATATGCAATCCAATCCGGTTTCGTCAGCTGGCCGAAAGGCTCTGGAAGCGACCTCAGCCGAGTTCGCCGATGAACGGCATCCAGGGACCGAAGGCTGCGACGGGAAGCGAGAGGAGCTTTGTGAACAACAGAACGGAGCAACCAGCGAGGAAAAGCCCAAGCAGGATGGAATGGCGCCAATTCGCATATCTGCTCGCAGTGGCAACGCCGAAGATCAGCAACAGCATGGTGGGCGCAAGACCCAGCCCCGAAAGCAGCAGGCCGAAGACGATCGGTGCTGCGATCACAAGGCTGGAAGCCTTCCAGTTCCAGACTTCAGGCTCGTCGTCCTCAGCATCGACCATCAATGATTGAACGATGATCAGCCCACCGATCACCACAAGTATGAGGCTGAGCATGATCGGGAAATAGCCTGGGCCCATCTGGAAGGAGTTTCCAACTTCCAACTCTTGACCGAACCAGATAAACACCAGTCCGACGCAGATCATCATCACTCCGCCGACAAAGTCGCGGCTGTTTCTAATTCTCAGCATGTCTTGACACTCGCAGATGACAGGAGAGGCCGGTCAGGGGTTAACCGACCGGCCAGTTGCCCTATTGCAGAGAAACGTTGGCGGCCTTGATGACCTCGGCCCACTTGGCCGTTTCCTTGTCGATGAAAGCCTGGAACTCCGCTGGCGTGTTGCCAACCGGCGTGACACCCATCGCCTTGAGCTTTGCCTGCATGGCCGGATCAGCGATGATCGCCTGCACTTCGGAGCTCAGCTTATCGACAATTTCCGGTGGCGTGCCGGGAGGCGCGAAGAGACCGTGCCACGAGGTTGCCTCGAAGCCGGGAATAACGCTTGCCATCGTCGGCACGTCGGGCAGAAGATCGGCCTTCTCAAGGCTTGTCACCGCCAACGCCTTAAGCTTTCCAGCCTTCACCTGCTGGGCGGCCGTTGGGATGTTA
Organism: Agrobacterium vaccinii; assembly: GCF_021310995.1. NCBI lineage: Bacteria > Pseudomonadati > Pseudomonadota > Alphaproteobacteria > Hyphomicrobiales > Rhizobiaceae > Agrobacterium > Agrobacterium vaccinii. Next base: position 187,484 of record NZ_CP054151.1, read on the forward strand.
TCAAACATCATGTCGACGTGGCCAGCCACGACATCAAGGATTGCCTGGCTGCTGCCTTTGTAGGGCACATGGGTAATCTTTATGCCCGTTTTGGTGGCCAGGAGTTCCCCTGCAAGATGGATTGAGGTCCCCACGCCGGAAGACGCATAAGTGTGTTTGCCCTCGTCCGTTTTGAGGAATGCGATAAGCTCCTCGACAGTGTTCGCCTTGATCTTGTCCGGGTTCACGACCAAGACATTCGGCAGGCTGGCAATCAACGAAATAGGCGCAAAGCCTTTTTCCTTATCGTAAGGCAGGGTCTTGTAGAGTGTCTGATTGATCGCATTCGAGCTGACAGTACCCATGCCGATCGTGTAGCCGTCTGGCTTGGACCGAGCGAGATCGCCAAGACCGATATTGCCGCCGGCTCCGGGTTTGTTTTCAACGATGAAACGTTGACCCAGCCGCTTATCAAGCTCTTCGGCGACGAGACGCCCGAACGTATCAGTATTGCCGCCTGCCGCGAACGGCACCACCACGGTCACGGTTTTTGTCGGGTAGTCCTGCGCGTGGCCCACCTGCGAGGTTGCTGCATAAAGTGCGACGGTCGCGCTCGCAAACGCCAAGAAACGCTTGAGCTTCATGATAATTCCTCCTCTTGCCCGGCCTCCTGCCGGTCCCACGCCTCCATCCTTCGAAACCCTCCTGCCGAAGAAATGGAAGCGCTTTCATTTTAACTTCAAAATCTGACATCGCAACTGTTGGAAGAATTTTTTATTATCAAATAAATCATATATTTAGGAGTCAATATCGCAAATAATAAAATGATCACTTGCCTACATCTAAAATGAAAGCGTAAATCATTTTAACAGGGATGTTGGCAATGACTGGACGCGATAAAGAAAAATACAGCACGACGAATGGCCCTGTAACGCTTGCTGATATTGCAAAGCTGGCCAGCGTTTCACCCGTAACGGTTTCCCGTGCAATCAACACACCCCATCTGGTCAAGCCTCGGACACTGGAAGCAATCGAACGGGTTATTGCCAGGACCGGTTATGTGCCAAATCTGTTGGCAGGTGGCCTCGCCTCCCGCAAGACTCGTCTCATCGCTGCGATCGTCCCGTCCGTCGCCAGCACGATTTTCGCCGAGACCATCGAGGGATTAAATGCCGAACTCGTGTTGGCCGGTTACCAGCTGCTCCTCGGCCTTTCTGGTTATGACCCAGCGCGGGAACAGGAACTGACCCGGGCGATCCTCGCGCGTCGCCCCGATGGCATCATTCTGACAGGCATCACCCACCTCAAGGAAACCCGTGCCATGTTGACCGGTGCCGGACTTCCCATCGTTGAGATTTGGGATTCTACCCCCTCGCCGCTCGATACGGCGGTTGGATTTTCGCATTCCGGTGTGGGTACGCTGGTTGCCGACCATCTGCTCATCAGAGGCTACGACCGGTACGCGCAGATTGGCGCCAATGACCCCAGAGCAGTCCAGAGACGGGACGGCTTCATCCATCGCTTGCGGGGGCTCGCAGATGTTGAACTGCCGGATCTCGAAATGAACTCACCGTCTACCTTCAAGGACGGGCGCGAGGCGATGGCGCAACTGCTGGATTGCGGAACAGGCTCACTTGGCGTTTTCTGCTCGTCGGATGTCGTCGCGCACGGTGCTCTGGCTGAAGCGCATGCGCGCGGATGCAGCATGCCGAACGACCTCGCCATTATCGGCTTCGGTGATTTCGACTTTGCACCTTACACCCATCCACCACTGACCACCGTCCGCATTGATCGGCGCGATATCGGCACCAAGGCGGCGCGCGCCATCCTTCGGAAGATCGAAGGTGACGAGACTGTGGAAGCGATGATCTACATCGACTTCCACATCGTTGCCCGCGGAACGGCCTGAGCTTCGAAAAACTTACGGGCGCTTGCCGAACTCGGCAACGCCACGTGTCCAATGTCCGGCCTGTTCGGACAGGGTAATCCCGAGGCCAGGGCGGTTCGGCACCAGCATGCGCCCACCCTTGATCTCCAGCCGTTCGTTAAAAAGCGGATCGAGCCAGTCAAAATGCTCTACCCATGGCTCAAGTTCATAGGCTGCGGCCAGATGGAGGTGGATTTCCATGGCAAAATGCGGCGCGAGTTGCAGCTTCTTGGCTTCTGCCAGCGCGCAAATTTTCAGGAACTGGGTAATGCCGCCGACGCGTGGCGCGTCCGGCTGAATAAAATCGACGGAATTATTCTGGATCAGCGAAATATGCTCCAGCACGCTTGCCAGCATTTCACCGGTCGCAATTGGCGTGTCGAGTTGTGCCGCTAGAGCAGCATGACCCTCAACATCATAGGCATCGAGCGGCTCCTCGATCCAGGTAAGATTGTAAGGCTCCATCATTCTGCCGAAGCGCATGGCCGTTGGGCGGTCCCACTGCTGGTTCGCATCGATCATCATCGCCGTGCGTCCGCCGATCTTGTCATGGACAGCAGCAACGCGCTTGAGATCGACCGCCATGTCTGGCTGTCCGACTTTTATCTTGATGCCGCCAATTCCAGCCTCGATAGACTGTTCGACATTGTCGAGAACCTCTTCGATTGGCGACGAGAGAAAACCGCCTGATGTGTTGTAGCACCGAACGCTATCGCGATGGGCGCCGAGGAGCTTGGCAAGGGAAAGACCCGCGCGCTTGGCCTTCAAATCCCACAGGGCAATGTCGAAAGCCGCAATCGCCTGTACCGCAAGACCGCTGCGACCGACCGATGCACCCGCCCAGCACAGCTTGTTCCAGAGCTTGCCGATGTCGTTCGGGTCCTCACCGATCAGGACGTGGGCAATCTCCTTGGCATGTTCGTATTGCCCCGGACCACCTGCCCGCTTGGAGTAACTGAAGCCGATACCGCTATGGCCCTGTTTTGTCTCTATTTCAGCAAACAGAAACGCCACTTCTGTCAGAGGCTTCTGTCGCCCGGTCAGCACCTTGGCATCGCTGATCGGCGTCTTGAGAGGCAAAAAGATCGAAGAAAGCTTGATCCAGGCAATGCTGTCCGCCTCAACCGAGGTCTGCAATGATCTCGTCTGTGCCGTCTGCGTGTCCATATTTCTTCACCCTTTTTGCCTCAATCGCTCGCGAAAAGCGCCTCTTACTTGACCAATACCTCCTTGATCCATTTAAGTCCAAATCGAATATTGACGCAAATCGATACAGGAATTGAATAGATGCTGGACATGGGACAAGTAAGATCCTTCGTTGCAGTGGCCTCTGAACTGAATTTCAGCCGTGCCGCCAGACGTCTGAACATGACTCAGCCTCCGCTGAGCCGTCAGATACGTCTGCTAGAACAACAGTTGGATGTGGTGCTGTTTGAGCGAAGTAGCCGACGCGTTGCACTGACACCCGCGGGGCACACATTTTTATCCGAGGCACAAAAGCTTCTTGCCCAAAACGATGCAGCAGTCACGGCGACCCGCCGAGCGGCCCGTGGTTACACCGGCACAATCCGGATCGCCTTTGTCGGTGCCGCGACATACGGCTTTCTCCCCGGCTTCATCGGTGCAGTTCGCGCTGCGGCGCCACATATCGAACTTGAATTGGTTCAGATGGAGACCTCCGAACAACTCCGCGCAATCAATGCCGGTGATGTGGATATGGGCCTCTCACGCCCGCTCTCCGGGCAGCACCATCTTCAGAGCGTCTGTGTTTTACGCGAGCAACTGATGCTTGCTATACCCAGATCGAATGCACTGGCATCAAGGCGGCGGCCCGCACTATCTGTCCTAAATGGCGAGCCATTCATTATGTTTTCACCCGAGGCGCGCTATCTCCATGAAAAACTGACGAGATTGATGGAGGAGCAATCAGTTACGCCCCGCATCGTTCAAAGCATGACACATTCGCAAGCCATCCTCTCGCTGGTGAGTGCTGAAATCGGCTTGGCGATCGTACCTGAATGCACGCAAAATGCCTGCTTCGACAATGTCGTCTTTCGACCCCTGGATTTGCAGCAAGAGTGCACCGCTGAACTCCACACGATCTGGAGTGCAGAAAACGAGAGTAAAATTCTGCCGGAAATCGTGGGACTTGCGAAATCTGTCATTTCTCGGTCGTGACACGGCGCAGACGTTCCGATGTATGCTGGGAACTTAAGAGCATCCATATGATCGGAATTGCGCATAGAGAAACGGCAGCGGCGACGAAGAACGCCGTGTGATAGCCGAAGCGTTCCGCTATCGCTCCCGCGCCGATACCTCCCGCCATGCTGACGATCCCGTCCATGCACTGGAAGAGCGTAAAATCCACCCCCGCCTGCCGCGGATCGGACCAGCCCATGAAACAAGCATAAAGTGCCACGAAACCCATCGACATGATGCCAGACGAGCTTGTTACTGCAACCATCATGACGATCCAATGCGCAGTGTCACGGTGAAGACTAAACCACGCGAAGGCACAGAGCAGAACGATCTGGGCGACAATCGATAAAACGAGAACACGCTGTGCCCCGTAAAGTCTTACCAGAAGACCGCCCAGAAGCGCGCCACCGAAACCGATGATCATGCTCCCTGCGCCATTGAACGTTCCCAGAGTAGCCAGATCGAAACCGTAATCCACCAGGAACGGGCCAAGCATCGCCAGACCCCATTTTTGGGCTGCCACATAGACCGCAGCGATGACGAGACCTTTTTGAATTTGGGGACGTTTGAGTGCGTGGATCATTGATGGCGTATTCTCGCGGGTCTCGACCTTCGCTTTCGAGGCGGGGCCGAAAACGAATGGTAGTGCCAGCAACAACAACAGACCCGCCATGACGAATGTCGCGTTTCGCCATCCATAGTAATCGACAAGGACAAGAAACAGACCAGCGCCGATGGCGGAACCGAGATAGGAGCCTCCGACCTGAGCGGCATTTCCCCATCCATGATGTTCTGCCGCCAGCGTCTCGACCGCGTATCCGTCACAGGCAATATCCACGGTTGCCGTAACGACCGCGACAATAAACAGAATTGCGATTGCCATACTCACCGGTGATGGGCCTGCAAAAGCAAGAACGACAAGCCCACATGCGCAAACGACGACGCCTACGCCCACGATGATAAGAGAACGGTTCTTGCCCACCTTCGGCAATCGGTAACGCTCTATATAAGGTGACCATAGAAATTTCAGGGCCCACGGCAGAACGACCAGATAAAGGAGCCCGATCTGGTCCAGCGGAAGCCCAGCCATCCTGAGAACGGCTGGAAGACCGAGAAACGTCAGTCCACCGATGATACTCTGCCCGATATAAAGCCCGCCTACGGCCATGAAAACGGCTATGGGCGAAGGCCTGTCGGTTTTTAAATTTTGGCGCAGCATCAGAAGCGATACTTGACGCTGGCAACCACTTTTCTACCTTCATCGTAGTAGCAGAAGCCAGCCGTGCAGACCTGATTGACCTCGTTCAACAGATTTGTGGCATTCACCTGCAGCTTCACACCTTCCATCGCACTGTTCAGCTTACCCAAGTCATATCGCACAGCCGCGTCGACAAACGTACGAGCACCGTTATTGAGCACCGGAGTATGAAGATCGTCACCGAAGCTCGATCCGACATAACGTATACCAGCACCGATGCCGAGCCCTTCCAATGCGCCGCCCTGCATTTCGTAATCAGCCCACAGCGAGAACGAATGATAGGGTGCCGAATTGAACTGATTACCAACGGTTTGCGCAGTCAGTTTTTTAATTTCGGCATCGTTGTAGGAATAGCCTCCGGTGAAGCTCAGGCCGTTGTCGAGCGAGGCCGTGACCTCGAGTTCGACACCACGGGATCGGAGATCGAGTTGCCGCAAGACATTTCTATTCACCGAGGTGTCGAACGTGTAGACACTGGCATTCTTCAAATCGATGTCGAAATAAGCTGCAGAAATGAGAATGTTCTCGTCGGGCACCTCATATTTCAGTCCGACTTCGTATTGCTCACCCAGCGTTGGTTCCGCTTGAGCCGTGGCACCGAAGGGCACGCCAGGATTGGCCAGATACGAGGTACCGTAGCTGATGTAAGGCATGATATTCCACGGCGTGACGTAACCGATCGAAGCCCGCCACGTCGTTTCGCTATCATTTCGGGTGTAATTGACGCCGTCCTTCGAAAACTCGCTGTCATGCCAATCATGGCGAAGGCCTAACCCGATGCGCCACGCGTCTATCTCGATCTGATCTTGAACGTAAACGCCGATCGCGTTTTGCTTCTGGCGTTCCAAAACGTTTGCAACTGGAACATATGTGAACGTGTCGGTAAACTGTGACCCACCACTACCCTGTCGGGATTGGTACTCCATAAAGCTATAATCTACGCCGGCGATGAGCTTATGCTGCGCTTTGCCAGTCTCAAACTCGCTCTCAAGGTAAGTGTCCGTGGATACACCTTTGTTGTCCTCATAAACAACCCCGGGCCAGGCATCGAAAACATACTCTTGGTCAGACGACAGCGCCGAGTAGCGCAGCTTGTGATGCAATGTCAGCCCATCGTTCAGCTCATGCTCGAGCTCGTAACCAATCCGCCACTGCTTCTGCCTGAAATCATTGAAGCGAGGATCGCCGCCGTAGACAGGCGTTGCGCCTGATGACAGGCCGTCGGGGCTATAATTATTAATGTATCCCCACGTTCCGCCAGTCGTGGAATCCATATATTCGCCGAGAACAGTGAATTTGGTGCCCTCATCCGGTTTCCAGGTGATAGCAGGCGCAATCATAACGCGATCGTCTTTGACCGCTTCGATTTCATTACGAGCGTCGCGTCCGACCCCTGTCAGCCGATACAATATGGAACCATCATCCGTCACTGGGCCGGAGAGATCGAACGCGGCCTGAACGCGGCCATAAGAGCCATATTGCAGTTCGATCTCACGGACTTTCTCTTCGGTAGGCCGCTTGGAGATGATATCGACCAGACCGCCTGCGCTACTTGCACCGTAAATCGATGCCGCCGGTCCACGCAAAATCGTCAACGCCTCGATACCGTAATTTTCCAGACGAAACAGGCCGTTAGGGCTGTTTATCTGTCGCAAGCCGTCACGGAATACGCCAGTGTACTGAAGGTCAATTCCTCTTACACGAAATGAGTCATATCTCGGCTCTCCGCCAAACTGACCACCACGGGCTCCGGGGGTATAGCTTATCGCTTCGGTCAAATTCTGCGGCTGCCGGTCATCCAGTTGCTTCCGGCTGACCACTGACACGGACTGCGCCGTTTCTGCGACCGGCGTGTCCGTCTTGGTTGCGGTGCGTCCGGATTTGGCGACATATCCGTCCGTCTGCACGATGCCCTCGACGCCACTCTCCCCGGCGCCCTGAACCACGATCGTTTCCAGGACCGTGGAGCCATCAGCGTTTGCGGCAGCTTGATTTCCAGCAGAGGACGGATCAAAAATCCGAACGGTATTCGAGCCGGTGATTGTGAAATTCAAACCGGATCCTGCAAGAAGTTGGGTCACCGCCGCAGAAATACTGAGAGGTCCGCGAACGCCCGCTGTCGTTTTACCTCTGGTGATCGCAGACGGGTAAAGCATGCGCAAATTGGCTTGGCGACCAAGTGTGAGAATAGCGTTTTCCAACGGCCCTGCGGGAACTGATAGGGTGTTTGCAGCAGGTGTCGATGTGGCACTTTGGGCCACGGCATATGTTGCTCCAGACACATTTGCGATCGACAGTCCAACAATCGCGGTCGTTGTTAGCCAGAGCCGCTTATGGGTCCGTTTCGCAAAAGTCATTGTATGTCCCTTCCACCTGATCAGCAGTTCACTGCGCAACGGCGCAATGCGTTCTGCTGACGTAGAGTAAAAAGAGGCCGGACATCCTGACGTTAGTTTGATAAAAAATTATCGAGAGCGGACGACGACCATCATGCCGGACAGTCTTGTCACCGCAACAGGGAGATCGGCCTCCAGAATGCGAAGCGCCTGATCCGTGTCCTTGAGATCGAAGATACCGGAAACGTTCAATCGCGCGGCGCGCTCATCGAGAACTATAATCCGGCCATGGCGATATCGCGCAAGAACCTCCAGAACCTCGCTCAACGGCTGACCCGAAAAAACGAGCTTGCCCTCGCGCCAGGCGGTATTGTTGGCAACGTCCTGTCTGGAGCGAAGCAATTTTCCGTCCGCGTCGCGCGTGACCACATCGCCCGCGATCAGCAGTGTCGCACCGGTCTGCGTCGCCACCTCCACCTGGCCCTCTTCGACTTGAACTTGCTGCGGCAAGGCGCCGGTTTCTGCGCGCACGGAGTAATGCGTTCCAACCGCCTTTGCCGTCCATCCATTGCTCTCTACAATAAATGGACGTTGCTGGTCTTTGGTGACGTCGAAGAATGCCTCGCCCCGCAGAAGAACGATGCGCCGCTCACGAGCCGTGTACTGCGCCTGAATAGCCGCATCGGTGTTCAGGGTAACATGTGTTCCGTCGTCAAGGGTGACGACCCGGGTTTCGCCTACGACGGTGTAATAATCCGATCGTAAACGATCGACGACGCCGATTTGCTGGATGCTCAGCGCGGCCAAACCCAAAAGACAGATGACACCGATAGACATCGCTACTGTTCGGCCAGATACATGGCTTTTTCGGTCAACGGGAAGAGCAATCTGCACATCGCGCATGTCACCCCAGAGGCTTCTCATTTCTTCGTAAGCGTGAGAATGCGATGGATGCGACGCGAGCCATTCCTGAAACGCGGTGTGATCGGCCTCTGTTGCGTCGGATGACTGCATACGCGCCACCCAAAATGCTGCCTCCTCGGCAAGACCATCAGCAAGGTCGCTCTGTTTTTCGCGCATGGAGGAAGTCGCCGTTCTCTTATCGGATTAACTGTGCATCTTTATATAAGGAGTGAGAAACAGACGAGCGCCTGACGTTCCCTCAGAGATTTATTTTGCGCGGGCGGCACGGCAGTGAAGCAGCGCTTTTATGATGTGCTTTTCCACCATGTTTCTGGAAATGCCAAGCTTGGCAGCAATGTCTCCATTCGACAATCCGTGAATGCGGCTCAGCACGAAAACCTCCTGGCAACGTTTCGGCAAGGTTTCGATTTCGCGCGTCATGACAGCAAGGTGTTGGCGTGCTGCAACAATTTGCTCCTGATCCGGCCTGTCACAGGCAACCGCAAGCCCATCCTCCAGAGAAACCAAGAAAGGACGTTCCCGAGACTGTCGAATAATGGTCAATCTCGCGACGGATTTCGCAATCTGAAAAAGATATGCCCTCGGATTCTCTATCAAAGTCGTTTGTGAAACCTGCAAGACTCGCAGAGCGGTTTCCTGCATCGCATCCGCTGCGTCTTCGCGATCTCGAAGGCGATGACGGAAGAACCGGATCAAACGACCCTCTTCTTCCGTGGCCAGGAGGTGCAACAATGATCGGCTCATAGGCGGACTTAACTCAGCAGCTTTGGTCGCCTAACACAGCTGACTGTTTTGGTGTTAAACGCTCTAATACATGAATATAACAATCATCTTTATAGAGCATTTAACACTGAGGCTAGCCCAAAAAAGTTTCAGGCGCGCAGACATCGGCAGCTTGTTCGTAAGCCAGAGCAAATTGCAGAAGTTGCAGATCGGTACGCGGTTTGCCAATGATTTGAATGCCGTTGGGTAAGCCATTTGAACCAAATCCGGCTGGCATCGCAGCCACAGGCAACCCGGCCATGCTGGGTCCGATGACCACTTCCATCCACCGGTGATAGGTGTCCATCTGACGACCAGCGATCTGATCTGGCCACGTCTTATGGACATCGAACGGAAAGACTTGAGCGGAAGGCATCACGAGATAGTCGTATCGCTCGAAAAGCGTGCAAACAAACTTGTACCAATCGCTACGGACAACGGAAGCGTTAAAAACTTCAGCCGCTTTCTGAGTGAGGCTGAGTTCGATTTCCCAGGTGGCCTGGACATTGAGGAGCGGGCGTTTCTCAGGATCGTTGTAGAGTGGAAGCAGGCTGTTACCGGCGTTGAAGGCGCGGAGCGTTATCCATGAAAGCCAGAGCGCATTCATATCGAACTGCGGAACGATCTCCTCAATCTCGCAACCCATAACAGCGAAGACATTCAGCGCCTTTCGGTCGACATCGAGAACGCCTTCTTCGAATGGCAGATAACCGCCGAAATCCCCGAGCCAGGCGACTTTCGTTCCCGAGTGATCTGCTTTTGGCAGAAGTTCCAGTTCCTCATTCGCCAGTGATTGTGGATCCCGTATGTCGTATCCGGCCTGTATAGCCAGCAGTAGCGCGGCATCCTGTACATTTCGGGCCATCGGGCCTGCGGTGGCTAGTTGTCGCATGAACATTTCGTTGCCCTTGCCCGAGGGCACGCGTCCGAAGCTTGGGCGAAAGCCGACGACGTTGTTGAAGGCTGCGGGGTTTCTCAGCGAACCCATCATGTCGCTGCCATCAGCTACTGGCAACAAGCGAGCGGCGACAGCGACCGCCGCACCGCCACTGGAGCCACCCGCGCTACGCTCTCTGTCGAAGGGATTACGTGTGGCGCCAAATACCGAATTCGTCGTGTGTGAGCCAAGCCCCATTTCAGGCGTGTTGGTCTTGCCGATGATGATGGCACCGGCGGCACGAATACGCTCGACGTGAATGTCGTCCGTCTGGCCGACGAAATTTTCGAAGAGTTTCGAACCCCAGGTACAGGGCAGACCTTTCGCTTCGGACAAATCCTTGATGGCTATCGGGAAACCATGCATCCATCCACGCGAATGGCCATCCGCCAACTCCCGATCGCATGTCCGGGCATCATCGAGAATACTGGCCCGGTCACGCAGGCTAACGATGGCGTTCAGTGTGGGGTTTACGCGGTCTATGCGGTCGAGATAGGCTTCCATTACCGAAACGCAGGAGACGCTGCGTGCGTGAATGGAGCGCGACAATTCCGCCGCTGTCAGTCTGGTAATATCCTGCACTTGCATTCTTCCCGTGAATCAATGGAGTATAGCGAACAGGCGGGCAGCATCAGGCCGCCAGCCGCCGTTCAACGATGCGGGCAAGCAGACTTGCGCCCACGGGCAGGATACCGTCATCGAGCACGAAGCCGGGATTATGGACCGGAATATTTCCGGCATGGCCAACAGTGCAATAGACACCCGGCACCTTGTGCAGCATGTCGGCGAAGTCTTCGCTGCCCATGACCGGTTGGGTCTTTGTATAGACCATCGCGTCGCCAACGATGTCGCGGGCGGCTTCGGCAAAACCTTCCACCAGATCCTCGGTGTTGAACAGGACGTCGAAGACATTGCGGATATCGACGTCAATCTCCACGTCGAAAGAGGCCGCAAGGCCAGCCGCGATCGACTTCATGCGCTGGCGGATCATCTCATTGACCTCGCGATCCAGGAAACGCACCGTGCCGGACACTGTCGCCTCCTGAGGAATGACATTGTAGGCGCTGCCGGAATGGATTTGCGTTACGGACAGCACAGCACTTTTCAGCGGGCTGACATTGCGGCTGACGACAGACTGTAACGCCTGAACCAGAGCGGTTGCGACAATGATCGGGTCTTTGGAGACTTCAGGCATCGCGCCGTGGCTGCCGCGCCCGTTGATGCGGATATCGAAGAAATCGGCACCGGCCATGCTGGTGCCCGGCTTGATGCCAATGCGGTACGGCTCGTCATAGGGCGAATTGTGCAGACCATAGATTTCATCGCAGGGAAAACGGTCGAACAGGCCATCGGCCAGCATCGCGCGCGCACCGCCACACCCTTCTTCACCCGGCTGGAAAATGAACACTGCCGTTCCCGCAAAGTCACGCGTCTCGGCCAGATAACGGGCGGCACCCAGCAGCATGGTCGTGTGGCCATCATGACCGCAGCCATGAAAGCGGTTGGGAATTTTCGAGGCGTAACCGAGATTGGTATGCTCCTCCATCGGCAGCGCATCCATATCTGCGCGCAGACCAATGGTTTTGCCTTCTCCACGGTTGCCTTTCAGCACACCGACAACACCGGTCTTGCCGATGCCGCGATGAACTTCGATGCCATAGCTCGCCAGCTTTTCAGCAACGATGCCGGAGGTCCGCACTTCTTCAAAGCCGATTTCCGGGTATTCGTGAATATCACGGCGGATGGCAGTCAGTTCGTCCTTGTAGGCTTCGATCTTCTCGATAACGGGCATGGGGATATCCTTGCAGTAAGATGGAATGACGTGGTGGAAATCTTTAAACGAAGGCGGGACCAGTGGCTGCGGGGGCTTCCATGTCCAGCTGGCGAAAATTTGCGAAGTCCCAATGACGCCCAGGCGCGGCATCGATCAACTGGCGTGTATAGACGTCTGTCGGTTTGGTCAGAACATCATAACCGGTGGAATATTCAACGATTCTGCCACGCTGCATGACGATGACATCATCGCAAATCTGGGCTGCTACCCTCAGATCGTGGGTGATGAACAGAATGGCGATGCCAAGTTTTTCCTGAAGTTCGGCCAGCAGATCGAGCACCTGTGCCTGCACCGAGACATCCAGCGCAGAAACAGCCTCGTCGGCCACCAGCACTTTCGGTTTCATGGCAATGGCGCGGGCAATGGCAATGCGTTGCCGCTGACCACCGGAGAACTGGTGTGGATAACGGCTGATTGCATCTTCTGGCAGACCGACGAGGCCAAGCAATTCCTTGGCTTCCGCCCAGGCGACAGCATGCGTCTTCCCATAATTGACTGGCCCCTCGACAATGCTTTCGCCCACCGTTACGCGCGGATTAAGCGAGCGATAGGGGTCCTGAAAGATCATCTGGATGTGCTGGCGATGCGGACGCAATGCACGGCGTGAGAAATCGGCTATTTCGTTGCCGGACACGCGAATGCTGCCAGACGTCGGATCGATCAGCCGCATGATGCAGCGTGCGACGGTGGATTTTCCCGAACCGCTTTCACCGACGATCCCCAATGTGCGCCCGCGCTTGAGGGTGAAGGAGACTTTATCTGCAGCCTTGGTGCCCTCGATGCTTTTTCCGAACAGGCTGCTTTTCGTATAAACCTTGTCCATCTCGGATACGGAGAGGACGATTTCCTGACTATCGACCGGACGCGGGGCGCGCGGCACAAGACTGGGAACGGCGGAAAGAAGAGTGCGAGTATAGTCTTTCTCGGGTGACGTAAGGATTTTGTCGATCGGCGCATGTTCTACCAGCTTGCCATGGTGCATGACGTAAACAGTGTCGGCAATTTCGGCCACGACACCCATATCATGGGTGATGAACAGGACCGCAGTTCCCTGCTTTTCCTGAAGCTCGTCGATCAGCTTGAGGATTTGCTTCTGGGTCGTGACATCGAGCGCCGTTGTCGGTTCATCGGCAATCAAAAGCTTGGGCTTGAGGATCAACGCCATGGCGATCATGATGCGCTGACGCTGGCCACCGGAAAGCTGGTGCGGATAGGAATTATAGATCCGCTGCACATCTGGCAGATGCACATGCTCCATCATCGCCAGAACCTGCTCGCGCTGTTCGCGCTTGCCAAGTTTAGTGTGCTCCTGAAGCACTTCGCATATCTGACGACCAACGGACAGCACCGGATTGAGTGCCGTCATCGGCTCCTGAAAGATCATTGCGATCTGGCTCGAGCGTAAGGACCGCATACGCGCACCATCGGCCTTCAACAGGTCTTCGCCTTCGAACAGGATTTCGCCGCCCTTCGGCTCTAGAGATTGACGCGGCAGAAGACCCATAGTGGCGAGCGATGTCACGGACTTTCCAGAACCGCTCTCACCCACGAGGCACACCGTCTCACCAGCGTGGATGGTCAGCGATATGCCGTCCAGCACTGGCCTCGTGGTATCATCGCCGGTCAAGCCGACAACCAGATTTCGGATGGACAGAATCTCGGCCGCATCATCTTTCATCGCCGTCACCGTCATTTCGCGGCCTCCCTTTTCTTCATGCGGGGATCAAGCAGGTCACGCGCCGTATCTCCGAGCAGATTGATCGATAGGATGCAGAGTGACAGGAGGAGGCCCGGCCAGAAGATCAAAGTCGGATTGATCTGGAAGTAAGCCCGCCCCTCGGCCATGATGTTTCCCCAGGTAGGAATTTCGGTGGAAACACCGGCACCGAGGAAGGACAGGATTGCTTCCGTCAGGATGGCCGAGGCACAGACATATGTACCCTGGACGATGAGTGGTGCCAGAGTGTTGGGCATCAGATGACGCCAGAGAATTTTCGTCAGGCTGGAGCCAACGGCAATCGCCGCCTCTACATAGGGCTCCTCACGCGCCGACAACACCACGGATCGTACGAGCCGCACGACACGCGGGATTTCCGGGATGGTGATCGCGAACATCACGGTCCAGATGCTGGCACCGGTCAGAGACACGACCGCGATGGCCAGCAGCAGGCTCGGAATGGCCATCAGTGCGTCCATGATGCGCATGACGATGGCATCCATAAAGCGAAAGAAACCCGACACCAAACCGATCGCGAGACCGATACCGATCGATATGATGGCTGCGCCCGCGCCGATGAGCAACGAGATGCGCGCGCCGTACAGAACACGTGACAGCAGATCGCGACCATAAGCATCGGTTCCGAGAGGGTAGATATCGCTTGCCGGTTTCAGACGGGCGGACGGTGTCATTGTCATCGGATCGTGCGGGGCGAGAAGCGGCGCGAAGATGGCCATCAGAATTGTAATGACGAGAATGATACAGGCGATAACCGGAATGACGCCGATCTTTGATTTCGACTGTCCCGAGGTTTTGGTGAACGGCAGACGAAGCGCTGCCCCGAAAGGACGTGAAGCAGCCATCAGTAACGAATCCTTGGGTCAAAGAGCGAATAGGAAAGGTCGATCAGTAGGTTGAGGAGGACATAGATACCGCTGGTCAGCAGGATCATGCCCTGAATGACGGGATAGTCCCGCGCCAGAATGGCATCGACCGTCAGGCGACCAATACCGGGAATGTTGAAGACGCTTTCAGTGACGACCACGCCGGAGATCAAAAGGGCAAAACCTGTGCCGATGATGGTGAGGACAGGCACGGCGGCGTTACGCAAGGCGTGACGAAACAAAACGATGTTTTCGCGAAGCCCCTTGGCGCGGGCGGTGCGGATATAGTCCTCGCCCAGCACATCCAGCATCGAAGCGCGGGTCATGCGGGCGATCAGGGCAACATATATCGACGACAATGTCAGAGACGGCAGAATAGCACGATCAAGAAACGGGCCGATGCCCCTGGTTATGCTGCGGAAACCCTGAACTGGAAACCACTTCAGATCGATGGCGAAAAACTGGATGAGGATGTAACCGATAACGAAGACCGGAACCGAAAAACCGACGACGGATATCGACATGACCGCATAGTCGATCCAGCTACCATGACGCCATGCGGCCAGAACACCAAGCGGGACAGCGATTAGGATGGACAGAGTGATGGTCAACAGCGCGATGCTGATAGTTGGCTCTATGTGTTTGGCGATCATGCCTGTGACGGGGGTATTGGAAATCAGAGACGTTCCGAGATCACCCTGGAGGAGCAGCATGATCCACGAGAAAAACTGCACGAGAAGCGGCTTATCGAGCCCCAGTGAAGCTCTGATCTTTTCAAGCTGTTCGGGCGTCGCCATATCGCCCGCGATAATGGCGGCCGGGTCCCCCGGGGTCAGTCTCAACAGCAGGAAAACGAAAACGGCAACAGTCACCATCACAGGGATGGCAGACAATACACGTCGTAAGGTGTAGGCCAGCATAGGCGCTCCTTGCATGTCCGGTCTGGTTTGGACTGCCCGGCGACGATGCCGCCGAACAGAAGAACGATCGGTCAATCTGAAAGCCTGAAGGCTATTCCTTCTTCTCGATGTTCCAGAAAACCGGCACCGGTGCTTCCACGAAACCGGAAAGCTCGTTGCGCCACACCGATGGCAGCTTGTACTGGCCAAGCGGAATGTAGTTCACGGTCTCCATGGAATGCGCCTGGATATCTCCGGCAATTTTCTTCTGCTCTTCCGGTGTTGCTGCCGAAACGTAAGCCGCGCGCAACTCTTCGAGCTTGGCGTCTTCGGGCCACCCGAAGAAACCGTTTTTCCCACGACCGTTGAGCATGGGATTGTTCAGCGGCGTCATGACTTCCGGAACAATCCAGTTGGTGAAAAACATGTTCCAGCCACCTTCGGACGGAGGCTTCTGCGACGCACGCCGGGTGACAACGGTCTGCCAATCCATGGCCTGCAAATCGACATTGAAACCGGCAGCACGCAAAGCCGCTGCTACAACGACGGGCTGTGCCTTGACCGTTACGACATCCGTCGGATGCAGGATCACGACGGGGGTGCCGTCATACCCGGATTCCTTGAGCAACGCCTTCGCGCCCTCGACATCACCTTTGCCAATGAGCGTCTCGGCACCGGTCTCGCTGGCAAGCGGCGTACCGCAGCCCATCATCGCGCCGCAAACAGAGTAATAGTCTGGATTTCCAATCAGGGCATCCAAGACGTCCTTCTGGTTCATAGCCATCATTGCGGCCTTGCGGATTTTCGGATTGTCGAATGGCGGATACAGGAAATTCATGCGACCCATGGTTTGCGAACCAAGTTTGGCAAGCAGTTGGACGGTCAATTCGTCATTACCCTGCACCAGCGGCAACAAGTCGACCGATGGAGATTCGACGTAATCGACCTCCCCCGACTGGACGGCATTCAACGCCGTCTGCGCATCCGGCATGGACACCCACTCTACCCGGTCCACCTTGACGACCTTGCCACCAGAAAGCCAATCCGGTGGCTCCGAGCGGGGCACATAGTCCTCAAACTTGTCGTAAACCGCCTTTACACCCGGCTGATACTCCGCCTCGACGAATTTGAACGGTCCTGAACCGACATATTCGGTTATGGCTTTATCTGCGGGGGTTTCGGCGATGCGTTTCGGCATCATGAAAGGAACCACCGAGGACGGTTTTGCCAGCACATCCAGCACAAACGGAAATGGCTCCTTCAATGTCAGCGTGATCGTCTTTGCATCCGTAGCGACAAGGCTTGCAGTTTTGTCGAACATGACCTGACCGGAGGTGTCGCGGGTTCCCCAGCGCTTCAGCGACGCGACACAATCTTCTGCCGTCACCGGTGTACCGTCGTGCCATTTCAGTCCGTCACGCAATGTAAATGTGTAGGTCAGCTTGTCATCGGAAATAGCGTACTCCGCCATCTGCGGCTTTGGCGTGAACTTCGAATCCAGCGACAGCAGAGTGTCATAGACCATGTATCCATGGTTACGAACGATATGGGCGGTGGTAATAATTGGATCGAGAATACGAATACCGGAATGCGGAACCGCGATCACCGTTTGGGCCTGCGCTTGGGTTGCGAGGCCACTGACGCAGAAAGACAATGCAAGCAGCGACGCCGCGACATGCCGTTTGAAACCGTTATTTCTTTTGGATTTTAAAGCGTACATTCTTGTTAGTTCCCCTTTATTCGACATCTGAAAATGAGGCGCAAGAAACCAGGGCCACGACGCATGCGCCGGAGCCGGAAAATGATTTCTTCCAGAATGATGCGCTGATACCGCGACACATCGCGACCAGCTGTACGACATCGTGAAACGTCAGAACCCATGTCGAACATGTGTTCATCTGAGGTCATGACATGCCCGCCATTACGGGCAGTTTCCACAAATTTAAGGTCGTGATTTTCCTGTCATATGAAGCACGCGTTCCCCTTATTGTTTTACCGCAATGCGATTGCTATTATTGATGAACGATTATATGGTGTGTGAAAAGCTTGTCAACGCCGCACAGGACATGAAAGACCATAATGAGCGGAAGCAATCGTCGGCGTGACCATATCGTGGCTCTGGAAAAAGCGTTTTCCGTTCTCGAACTTTTCAGTCCCGAAACACCGGAGCTACGGATTACCGATATCGCCAAAATGGCAGATATGAACCGATCGAGCGCCCAGCGCATTGTGCACACGCTGGTAGAAACCGGACTTTTGCGGCGCGAAGATCGAACCGCAACACTAACGCTAACCCACCGGGTTGCCGATCTGGCGCATACCTATTTGACATCCAACAGCTTGATTGAGTTGGTAATGCCAACTCTGGTCGATCTGAATGCTGCCACGGGGTTGAGTTGCGATCTATGGCTTCTTGATAAGGAAGACGTGATTACGCTGGCCCGCGTTCCGTCGCCCGCCGCTTCACTGACAATTGCACCGACCGGCCAGCGCCTGCCCATGTCGGCCTCCGCTCCGGGTCGCGCGCTATTAGGGCTTATGCCCGAGGTGGAGAGGCGGGCCTATCTTGAACGGCTTGTCAACAACCACCGTCTCACGCCTGCCACAGCCGCTACGATGGAAAAAGTGATCGAACAAGAAAGCAGTGGAGGGTTTGCTTTCGATGTGAGATCGACGGGAACGGAGCAAAGTATGCTTGCTGTCGCGTTCCGAAACGCCGCTGGCGAACCTCTCGCCGCCATCTCGGTTTCAGGTCCATCGTCGGAACCGGACAAACTCAAAGAGCTCGGCAGAGATATCGTGCATGCCGCCCATCACTTGTCGGAACTTCGCATTTCCCCGGGGACACGGCCTTTCTTTTTCGAACAGAAGGCTGATCAGCGTCTAGTCCTGCTTGACGGCGAGAACGACCCGCTGTTCGTCGCCTCGATCGAAAAGGGCATCCATTTGCTCCGTTTCTTCAAACCGTCGTCACCGGAACTGACGTTGACGGAACTTCATCGTCTGACCGGCTTTCCGATATCCACCGTTCAACGACTGACGGAAACGTTGATTGCCATGGAGTATCTACAAAAAGACGACTGTCGGCGGACCTTCCAGCTATCGGTTCGCGCACTCGATTTGCTGTTCAGGTTCCAGATGAGCAATCCGTTGCTGAAAGTGCTGTGGCCAAGACTGATCAGGTTACGGGAGGAATGCGGATTGCGCTGTTCCTTCTGCATTCTGGACGGCACCGAAATCGTTCACCTCCTGCATGTGCAGAGCCGCCCTCATCCCTCGTTCAGAACCGCCTATGCAGGCCGACGTCTGCCATCGCTGAGTTCTTCGGGAGGACGGGCGATTTTATCCCATCTCGATGAACACGAAATAGAGGCGATCCTCGATGAGAGCGTCATTGAAATGGCCACGCCCCACACAGTTGCAGACAAAGCATTGATCCGTCAGGACATCAGGGATAGCCGCCAGCGCGGCTATGCTTTTACGGACAGACAATCGATCCGTGACGAGGTCAATATTGCAGCGGCAATCCTGGATGGCGACCGTCGTCCGCTCGGTGCGATCGTCGTATCTGCACCAGTCAAGAACTGGTCGATAGAAAGGCTGGATCGTGTGGTTGCACCCTTGTTGTTATCACATGCACGATCCGGCAGTTTTTAGCGGAAACCCAAATACAACGTGCTATATGGCCCGAATTGTTTCAGGCCGTTCAGGTTCTGGTCGTCGTTACGGTTTGGAGAAGTCGGGCAAATGGCAAGAAAAGCACAGGGGTCTACCTCTGTCGAAAACACCGTGATCGAGCCGCGTGAGCGAATTATCAATGCAGCCCGCGATGTCTTCATCGAGCAGGGTTTCGATCTAGCCACCGTGCGTGAAATTACGCTGCGAGCGGACGTCAATGTGGCAGCGATTAGTTATTATTTCGGCTCGAAGGACGAACTGATCAGCGAAGTCCTCAACATCATGATGGAACCATACACGAATGCGCGCGTGGCTGCACTCGCAGCATGCGAGGCGGCTGCCGCTCCGGCGGCCCCCACACTCGAAGCCGTGGCAGAGGCTCTCGTAAGACCTATGGTTCAATTGAGCCGCGACGCCGATGGCGCGCGACCGCTAACCCGCCTTATCCTGCAAATCCGTTCGCGCCCCAGAGAGTTGACGACGCGATTTTTCATGAGACGGGTGGATCCCGCCGTCTTCCGTTTCATCGATGCTTTCGGCAAGGCCATGCCCACGCTGACGCGGACCGATGTATTCTGGCGTTACAATTTTTCCATCGGTGCGGTCATGCAGGTTTTGATCGATTCCGATCACGCCACCTTCCGGCTGAAGCAACTTTCAGGCGGCTTGTGCGATACGGATGACGACGAACAGATTATATCCCAGCTGGTCGCCTATGTTTGCGCAGGGTTTGCGGCAAGGACTGTGCAACGTCCGGATCAGGCTAGTTAGTTGAACAGATTTGCCTCAGAAGGCGTATTCTTCCAAATTTGCTGTAATTTTGAGCATGTTCTGCCTTCAATCCGGTCAAAATGACTATTCAAAATCGTTGACGATGCCCCAATTAAAACTATGTTTGAAATATTGTTTATTTCCGTAGGAGCAAAAAGATGTCCGCAGCCGCCAGGAAGATAACCGGTTCCTTCGTCGCCCTCATCACACCGTTCGATCGTTCCGGCAATGTGGATATCGGCGCGTTTCGCGAACTTCTCCAGTTTCACGAGACAAACGGCACGTCAGCTGTCCTGATCATGGGGTCTACGGGCGAAGTCTCGATGCTGTCGCAGGATGAGAAACGCCGGATCATCGTTGAAACGGCGAAGATGAAGTCGGCAAAAATGCCGATCTTCTACGGCTGCACCGGCAACAATACCGATGTCACCATCGACAATGTGAAGTTTGCACGCGACAACGGTGCAGACGGCGCGATCATCGCAGCCCCGGCCTACATCTGCGCGCCTGAAGCCGATATAGAGCGTTATTTCCTCGAAATTGCTGACGCCACCGATCTGCCGCTCGGCCTCTACAACAATCCGCCGCGCGTCAAGAGCGACCTGCATTGGGATCATCTTCTTCGCATCTTCAAGCACCCGAATTATGTGATTCACAAGGAATCTACGGCGCGTGTCGGCCAGGTTGCGCAGGTGCTTGCTGCCCGTCCTGATGTTTCTGTCATGTGCTGCGACAGCCCAAATCTCGGTCTCGTCGTGCCGACCATGAGCCTTGGAGGTCATGGTACTGCCAATATGAGCGGCAACATCGCGCCAGCGGAAGTAGCCGTCATGTCGCGCCCGTGGACGAGCTATACCGAGGCGGAAGGTTTCCGAGACACCTATCTGCGTTTGCTGCCGCTGCTGCACTTCAATTATTCGGCCATCAACCCTGTAGCGGTAAAGTCGCTGATGAAGGCGGTTGGTCTGCCGGCTGGCGAACTGCGCCGCCCACTGACGGGTCTGGAAGGCGAGGACTTGGCACGCGGTGTTCGCATCGTGCAGGAACTCGGCCTCGACAAGGTCTACGGCTGGAAAATCAACCCATCCGCTCTGGCCGCGTGAGGGTAGCCCGATGGATTTGGGAATATCGGGACGCCACGCGCTTGTCACGGGTGCCAGCCGCGGCATGGGCAAGGCCGCAGCACTTGCCCTTGCTCGGGAAAATGTTGAACTGACAATTCTTGCCCGCACGCCGGACATATTGGCCGCAACGGCAAGCGAGATACGCGAACTCACCGGTGCACGTGTCACGACCGTCGTCGGCGACATCACGACTGATCAGGGTCGTCGGGATGCATTGGCTGCCTGCCCTGCCCCTGACATTCTGGTCAACAATGCCGATGGCGAACTGCCGGGTGACTTTCGCAACTGGGCGAGAGAAGATTGGTTGCGCGGCATCGACCGTATGATGCTGACCCCGATCGATATGATCCGCCTGACGGTCGACGGCATGATGAAACGCGGCTTCGGTCGTATCGTCAACATCGTGTCGCGTAGCGTAAAGATTGCCCAGCCGGAACTGGGCATGTCGAATGCGGCGCGGTCAGGCCTCGTCGGCTTCGTCGCCGGTCTAGCACGTCAAACCATCAGCCGTAACGTCACGATCAACAATGTACTTCCGGGGATCGTCGCATCGGATG
This sequence comes from Agrobacterium vaccinii, assembly GCF_021310995.1. Classification (NCBI taxonomy): domain Bacteria; kingdom Pseudomonadati; phylum Pseudomonadota; class Alphaproteobacteria; order Hyphomicrobiales; family Rhizobiaceae; genus Agrobacterium; species Agrobacterium vaccinii. Next base: position 209,270 of record NZ_CP054151.1, read on the forward strand.
GTCAGCGCCAACACGTCGAAGTCTTGGCCAGGGAAAGCGGCCGTTCGTTTGATGACATCTGGCGTGAGCGTGCATCGCAAAATCCTGCAGGGCGTTACGGCGAACCGGCAGAAGTGGGCGCCTACATAGCCTTTCTGTGCTCGACGAATGCCGGTTTCGTCACGGCACAGAATTTGCTGATTGATGGCGGTCAATACCCCGGAACCTTCTAGGAAACCGGAACTGCTTTACATACGGCGCTCTGCCGATCGCCGCGCAACCCGTTGGTGCAGCCGTACTGCGACATCACATTTGTGTCCAGAACCAAGAAGGAATCGTTCAGCCATGAAGAACATTGGATCATTGTTGCTTGCCGCGACCATCGCGACTGTGTCGGCGGGCATCGCCACCGCCGAAGACTATCCCGCCCGCCCTGTCAGCATTGTCGTTCCTTATCCACCAGGCGGAGCAGTCGATGGGGTGGCGCGTGTGCTGGCCACAGAGCTTTCCGCCTCGACTGGCAAGACTTTCGTGGTGGACAATCGTGCCGGCGGCGCGGGCGGCATCGTCGGCTCGTCGGACGTCGTCAAGGCGGCCCCCGATGGTTACACGCTTCTCCTGAATGCCTCCATCCATGTTGTAACGCCGCTCATCAACAAGAACGTTCCCTTCGACGTCCAGAAAGACTTCACTCCGATCGCCGGAATAGCCGCTGGGCCACTTCTTGTAATCACCAATCCTGAAACCAAGGCCAACACGCTCAAAGACTTTTTCGCCGAAGTGAAGGCAGATCCAGATAGCTTCAACTTTGCAACATCCGGTTACGGTTCTGCCGGTCATCTCGCGCTGGAAGCGCTGAAGGCCGAGGCAGGTGTGGATATCGATATCGTGACCTATAAGGGAGCTGGCCCGGCACTGACGGATTTGATGGGCGGACAGGTGCAGTTGATGGCTGACCCCATGCTCTCTTCGCTTCCCCACGTGAAGTCAGGACGTCTCAAAGCACTCGCCGTCACCAGTCTGAAGCGCTCACCACTCGCACCGGACGTGCCGACGGTAGAGGAAAGTGGTATGCAGCCGCTGGATATGCTGTCGTGGTACGGCGTTTGGGGACCGAAAGATCTCGACCCCACCGCTGCGAAATATCTGGCCACTGCCGTCGACAAGGTCGTAAACTCCGAAAAATTCAAGGAAAAGCTCACAGTGTTCGGTTTCGAGCCGATGTATAAGAACAACGCCGATCTCAAGACATTCGTTACTGACGAGACGGAACGTTACCGCAAGATCGTTGATTCCGCTGGCATCAAGGTCGAATAAGATGAGCAAGGCTCCGGAGAACGTCAGCAATATGGTACAAGGCCCGGAGCCTTTGCACGAACGAGCCGTTGTCGGCACCCACTGGGGTTTCTACACGCCGGGCATCACTCCAGATCGCCTGGAACCCTTGAAGGACGATCCAGACCCGGCATCGTTTGGGACGGAACTGATTGCGGATCGTCTTGCGCCGTCACGCATTCTGAAGCCTGCCGTGCGTCTTTCCTTTCTGGAACACGGAGGAGCGACGCGGCATGGACGGCGCGGGGCCGAACCATTCGTCGAGGTTTCGTGGGATGAAGCGCTTGATTTGGTCGCATCAGAAATTGCTCGCGTTAAATATGATTATGGCAGCGGAGCCATTTTTTCAGGCTCTTACGGTTGGTCCAGTGCCGGACGTTTTCATCACGCCCAGAGCCAACTGAAACGGTTCTTCAACGTGGCAGGCGGTTCGGTCCGATCGGTCCAGACATACAGCTATGCCGCTGGCGAGGTAATTCTTCCGCATGTGATTGGAACGACGAAGGGTTTAATAACCGGGCACACGCCGTGGAGCCAGATCGTTGGCCACTCCGAATTGATCGTGATGTTTGGCGGCACACCCTTACGCAACGCGCAGGTCAATGCGGGCGGCGTGGCACGACATCTTGCTCGCGAAGCGCTTCTGGCATGCAAAGCGTGCGGTACGAGATTGATCAACGTGTCGCCGGTCAGCGATGATGTCGAGGAAAGTCTTGCTGCAGAATGGCTGCCGCTTCGGCCATGCACGGACACAGCTTTGATACTGGCGCTTTGTCACACACTGATCTCCGAGAAACTTCATGACGCCGCGTTTATCGACCTCTACACATCGGGTTTCGGGACTTTCCGTGCCTATGTGATGGGTGAGAAAGACGGCATTGCAAAGGATGCTTTATGGGCCTCTGACATTACCGGCATCCCTCCACAGGCCATTGTTGATCTGGCAAAAGAGATGGCGGCCAAAAAGACGTTCATCATGATGGCCTGGGCATTACAGCGCGCAGATCATGGTGAACAGCCCTATTGGGCGGCCATCGCGCTAGCCTCCTTGCTGGGCGGCATTGGCCTTCCCGGCCAAGGCTTCGGTTTCGGCTATGCCTCTGTCGCAAGCATCGGTCAGGTCGGATCGAAGGTGCAATGGCCGTCATTGCCGCAAGGCCGCAATCCGGTATCAGACTACATTCCCGTTGCTCGTATTGCCGATATGCTCCTCTCGCCTGGAAGCGAATATGAGCATAATGGTGACAGACGGACCTACCCAGATATCAAACTCGTCTATTGGGCGGGCGGAAATCCGTTTCATCACCATCAGGACCTCAATCGCCTAGTCGAAGCATGGCAGAAGCCGCAGACGATCATTGCGCACGAGCATTTCTGGAATGCCCACGCGCGCCATGCCGATATCGTGCTGCCTGCCGCGACGTTTTTCGAGCGAGATGATCTCGTTGCAAGTGGGCGTGATAATTTCATCGCCTTCTCAACAGCTATTGCGCCTGCGCCCGACAATATACCCACAGATCATGAGATATTGCGTCGCCTTGCCGCCCGTCTTGATGTCGAAAAGGCATTCACCGAGGACCTGAGTGAAGCGCAATGGCTTGAGCGCCTCTACGACGACGCCTGCAAGACCGCTGCTTCCCTTCAAGTCAAATTACCGGAATTCTTGGACTTTAAAAAAGACAGTATCGTCGAAGCTGCCGTCGAGAAGGACGAACCATTCCTCGCCAGCTTCCGAGCAGACCCGAAAAATGCGCCTCTTCGGACGCCATCAGGGCGTATCGAACTTGCCTCGAAGGTTATCGAGCAGTTTGGCTATGATGACTGCCCGGGTCATCCGGCCTGGCTTGCGCCGAAAGAATGGCTCGGTTCGCCCTTAGCAACGACTTACCCTCTGCATCTTCTATCCTGCCAGCCCCATGACAAATTGCATAGCCAGTGGGATCACGCGGCGCCGTCACGGCGAACAAAAGCAGGTGGGCGACAGCCGGTGCGTATACACCCCGCAGATGCCAAGGCACGTGGCATTGAAGACGGAGACGTCGTTGAAGTGACAAACGCGCGCGGGACTTGCCTTGCCGTGGCGGCAATCAGCGATGCTGTGATGCCGGGTGTGGTTCAACTGGCGACGGGTGCGTGGTTCAATCCGGCTGATCCCCACAAACACGGATCGCTGGAGCTCAACGGCAACCCGAATGTACTCACGCCAGATCACGGCACTTCCCGTCTGGCTCAGGGTCCAAGCCCAAATGCGTGTCTGGTGGAAGTGAGACGGTACCGGGGAACAGTGCCTGATGTCACAATCTACAATCCCATGCGCTTTGCTACCGACCCGCGCCAATCAAGCCAAGTCAGAATGAACGAGGTAGAATGATGTCTCGACGCCTCAATGCCGACATGCTCGCCGGGGGCCTATTCATGGTGATTGGGGCGGGCTTCTTGATCCCAAGTATTCAATTGCCCTTTGGCACACTGCGTCGCATCGGCCCTGCGAGCTTTCCAACGATGGTGGCTACTGGCCTGATCGTTATGGGCATCATCGTTCTCATCCAATCCTTCAAAGCAACGGCCTCACAGGAAGCAGTCCATTTCAACCTATCGAAACTCGGCGTCATCGTGCTGTCCATCATCGTCTTTGGCATCACTGTGCGCGGTGCCGGGCTGCTGGTTTCCGTGGCGCTTTGCAGTCTGACCGCAGCGTTGGCATCGCGTCCATTCCGCCCGTTACCGATGGCAATTTACGGCCTGCTGCTCGGAACCGTGTGCGGACTGGCTTTCGTCACCGGCCTCGGCATGCCGGTTGCCATCATCGGCCCCTGGTTCGGCGTCTGAGGAGAGAGCTATGGAAACGGTTCATGCCCTGCTTCTTGGCCTTGATCAGGCAACGATGCCAAACAATCTGTTCTGGTGTTTCATCGGCACGCTGCTTGGCACACTTGTAGGTGTTCTCCCTGGCCTTGGGCCTGCTGCGACGATGTCCATCCTGCTACCCTTCACAATCGGGCTTGAGCCGGTCACCTCGCTAATCATGCTCGCCGGGATTTACTATGGTGCGCAATATGGCGGCTCTACCACCGCTATCCTTCTCAACCTGCCGGGGGAAGCTTCGTCGGTGGTCACGGCTATTGACGGATACAAGATGGCGCGCAAAGGCCGTGCGGGGGTGGCACTTGCGACGGCAGCCCTTGGCTCGTTCTTCGCGGGCACAGTGGCAACCTTACTGCTTGCGCTGTTTGCACCATCTCTAGCCGAATTCGGGCTGCTGTTTGGACCAGCAGAATATTTCTCTTTGATGATCCTTGGCCTCATCGCCTCGATCGTGCTTGCGCGCGGTTCCTTGCCCAAGGCGCTTGGCATGGTTTTCATCGGGATTTTGATCGGATTGATAGGACAGGACGTCCAAACCGCCGCGCCCCGCTTCATGCTTGGCTATGACGAGCTTTCAAGTGGAGTCAATTTCGTAATTGTCGCCATGGGATTGTTCGGCATCGGAGAACTGGTCCGCGATCTGGAGAACACGGGCAGCCGCACCGCCATAAAGGCACCCTTCTTCTCCATGTTGCCAAGCCGCGAGGATTTTCGTCGCATGACACCGTCGATCCTGCGCGGCACCGGTATAGGCTCCGTACTCGGGCTTCTACCCGGCAGCGGCGCGCTGCTTGCAGCCTTTGCGGCCTACGCCATCGAAAAACGCGTTGCCAAACCACCGGAGGGCTTTGGAGAGGGTGCCATTGAAGGCGTGGCGGCACCAGAAAGCGCCAACAATGCCGGTGCGCAAACATCCTTCGTGCCCTTGCTGACATTGGGGCTTCCGGCCAACGCCGTCATGGCCTTGATGTTCGGCGCCTTGATCATGCAGGGCATTGCGCCTGGGCCAACGTTGATCAGTGATCACCCACAGATTTTCTGGGGCGTCATCGTTTCCATGTGGGTTGGCAATCTGATGCTGCTGGTGTTGAATCTACCACTGATCGGAATCTGGACGAAGTTGCTGACGGTGCCGTTCCAGTATCTCTATCCAGCCATCATCGTGTTCTGCGCCATCGGCGTCTTTTCGCTTGGGAACTCCGTCTTTGATCTCTGGCTGCTGGCGATATTTGGTGTGCTTGGCTACGTATTCGCCAAGCTCGATTGCGATGCCGCACCGCTGGTCATGGGCCTCATCCTCGGCCCATTGCTAGAGGAGAATTTTCGCCGCGCCATGTTCCTGTCAAAGGGCAGCGTGTCCGTCTTTGTAGACAGGCCGATATCAGCGATCCTTCTCGTAGCGGCTGCAGTGGTTCTGGTCCTTATGATATTGCCAAAATTCGGCTCGATCCGTCAGGAGGCCTTTGAGGAATGACGAAACATGTCGTGGTCATCGGCGCTGGCATAGTTGGCGCAGCATCGGCGATCGAGTTGCTGCGGGATGGACATAGGGTCACGATTGCAGAGCCGGGCCCTCCGGGCGGGCGGCAGGCAGCAAGCTATGGCAATAGTGGTTGGTTGAGCCCAGCGTCCATAGTTCCGATGTCCATGCCAGGACTTTGGAAGAAGGTACCTGGAATGGTGACTGATCCGTCCGGCCCGCTGGCCATTCGCTGGCGTCATATTCTTCGGCTAGCGCCCTGGCTCCTTCGCTTCGTAAAAGCGGGTGCGACCGTTGCCAAGGTGGAACGAACTGCGGGCATTCTTTCCGGTTTGCTTCACGATGCGCCGGAACGACACGAAAAGCTTGCGGCAGAAATCGGCCGTTCGGACTTCATTGTGCGCAAAGGGCTAATCTACGCCTATCCTGACCGCGCCGCCTTCGAATTAGAGGCGCTGGCATGGACGTTGCGACGGCAAAACGGGGTGGCGTTTCGTGAGCTTTCTGCTGCCGAACTGCATCAACTCGAGCCGGACCTTGACGCGCGATACTCATTCGGCGTCATAGTCGAAAAAGGCGGCCATTGTGTCGATCCTGGTGGCTATGTCGCCGCCATTGTTGACCATGCAATCAGGCTCGGTGCCGACATGGTAACCGCAAAAGCTACAGGTTTTGAGATGAGCGGGGGAAAGCTGACTGCCGTTCGAACAGAGACCGGCGCGATTGCGTGCGATCGGGCAGTTATTGCCGCCGGCATTCACTCCAAAATACTGGCGACCGTCGCGGGCGATAAGGTGCCGCTTGAAAGCGAGCGAGGCTATCACATCGTCATACCCAACGATATCGCCAAGGGCGCAATGCCTGTCATGCCCGGAGACGGCAAGATGGGAAACAACCCGACACGTGCCGGTTTACGGATCGCCGGGCAAGTAGAACTTGCGAACACAACCGTAGATCCAGATTGGACCCGTGCCGATATTTTGCTGCGTCACGCCAAGCGCACCTATACAGCGCTATCGTCTCCCTTCGATGAAAGCCGTGTTGATCGTTGGATGGGACATCGCCCATCGACGCCGGATGGGGTGCCCGTCATTGGCCATTCCAATTTGACGACGGACATCATCTACGCCTTCGGCCACGGCCATGTCGGTCTGGCGACAGGACCCGTCACTGGTTGCCTGGTTGCCGACCTCGTTGCAGACCGGCCATCGTTTGTAGATTTGGGCCCATTTTCAGCAGCCAGATTTTAAGATTACAATGCTCCGTGAAAGGATTGCGATTTCACGTCGTTTACGCGGAGTGCACAAATCCGGTCTAGCGAGCCATTGGCCTCACGACTAGTTTGTGCGCTTGTCGGCGGTGTTTCGTCCCGTGATACGGGCCAGCAATCTAAGCGCAGGAAAAACAATGTCCCAGAATCTCGATGAAAACTACAAACTCGCATATGGCAAGAAGGCAGGCTTCGGGAAACGACCGGCGCTGGTTCTGGTCGATTTCGCCCATGCCTATTTCGATCCAGAATGCCCCCTTTATGCTGGCGTCGACGATGCGCTGGCCTCTGCACTGCGCATCCGCAAACTGGCCCATGAGGTTGGTATTCCTGTGGTGCTGACCGAGGTGACCTACCAGAAGAGCGGAATCAACGGCGGGCGCTTCATGGAGAAGGCAAAGCCGCTGGGCGCTTTCATCAAGGGCAGACGCACAGCCGAATTCGCAGAGGGGCTGGTTCCGCTGGAAGACGAGATCATCGTCTCCAAACAATATCCAAGCGCCTTCTTCGGCACCAGCCTCGCCTCGACCTTGACGGCCATGGGCATCGACAATGTCGTGCTGACGGGCTTGACCACAAGCGGATGCGTGCGAGCATCCTGCGTCGATTCCATGTCGCACGGCTTCATGACTACAGTCGTATCAGATGCCTGCGGTGATCGTCATCAGGGGCCCCATGATGCCAATCTATTCGACATGAACGCCAAATATGCCGATGTCGTTTCAGAGGACGAGATCATCCAATTCTTCAAAACATTCAAGGGTTAACACCGCGACTGTATTTTCAAAGCCGGGCCGCATCGAGGTTCTTGGCGGTGCCGGTGGCATTGGCCGCGCGCTGTTCGGCAAAGCTCGCAGCTACACCACACTCTGCGGCATGAGACGATGGAAGTCGGTTTTTCCCTGCAAAGCGGCACCCAGCCGCAGGCACAGAGCATCGGCTTGTGGTGGTGCGACGATCTGAATGCCTGTCGGCAAACTGGAGTATCCAAGGCCCGATGGGATCATAAGAGCGGGCAATCCTGTGAGATCGAAGATCATAGTGTTGCGGGAGATCAGCGATTGGAAGGAATGCGCCTCGCCATTTACGTCTACGGTCAGGCTGTCGAGCCGACCCGCCTCGCCGCCGACACCGGGCGTAACGACCAGATCGACATCCTCCATCGCCGCGAGAAAACCGGTCTGTGCTTCAGCGCGAATCTGGAGCGCCCGCGCATAATCGACGGCTGAAAAAGTGAGGCCGTTTTTCAGCCGATGCAGCAGACCGGCATCAAAAAGCTCGGCACGATCCAGTCGGGCGGAATGCAGTGTTGCCAGTTCACTTTGCAGGATAATCCATCCCGCATCATGCCAAGGCGCGATATCGATAGCAGGCAGAGAAACAAGCGTGCAGCCGAGCGCTTCGAGCGTCTTTAGAGCAGTCTCCCAATTGGTCAGCACCGCGTTATCGACCAACTCTGTGAACCAGTTTATCGGCACACCGATACGCAAACCTTCCACCTCTGCGTCATGGAGAATGGCGGCGCATTGCGCGGCGAGTTCCGTTTCGGACTGTGCCGTCATGAAAGGCAGGACGCGAGCAATATCACGGGCCGAGCGCGCCATGGGGCCGATATGATCGAGTGTCCAGGACAGCGGCGCCACACCGGACCGCGAGACCCGTTCCCGGCTGGGTTTCAGCCCCGTGGTGCCGCACCAGCAGGAGGGAACGCGGATGGAACCGCCGGTATCCGTGCCGAGCGCCAGCGGCATCAACCGCGCGGCAAGGCCAGCGCCCGAACCTGTTGACGAGCCGCCGGTCCAGCGCGTTTGATCCCAGGGATTAGTCACGGTTCCGAAGCGCGGATTGTGCGGCGACCCGGTGGCAAATTCCGTGGTAGCCGTCATGGCGAAGGGAATGGCACCGGCAGTACGCAGGCTTGCAACGGCATGGGCATCGGCTGGTGCAACGCGCTCGCCGGTAAAATGAGAGCCCGAGGTGACCACCGCACCCGCAACATCGATGATGTCTTTTACGCCAAAGGGTATCCCTTCTAGCGGTCGAGCCGTGCCATTGCGCCAGCGCTCGGCGCTTTCGCGGGCCGCATTTTCCGCACCCGGCACCACGCGAAGGATGGCTTCATTGCCCGCCTTACTCGAGTGAATGGCGGCGGTCAGATGGCTCAGGACATCGGCAGGGGACACGCGCCCACCGGCGTAAGCCGAGAGAAGCGTATCGACACCCGCCTGCTGCCACGCAACATCCGCCGACGCCGTTTCGACGGGTGCGCTGTTCAATGATCCAGAAATCGCCGCAACACGATACACACGATCTGCCGACCCCGGATCAACAAGGGTCAGCGGGTCAAGCACGTCATCGGCACCGACAAGCGGACCGCTGACAACAATGGCAGGCGGAATCTGGTTCATCCTATTCGGCTGCGATCTGGGTGATCGTGCGCGACGCCATCAAGGGCTGTATGCGTTCGCCGAAGATATCGAGGCCAACAAGGAAGTCATCGAATGTCAACATGATGCCCTTCGTGCCGGGAACATTGCCCGCCTCGTCCAGCATGCGGGCGACATTGGCGTATGAGCCGACCAACGTTCCCATGTTGAAATTGACCGCACCTTCCGGCAGGTTGATGTGCTTGGCGGTGGAGTTGCTGTCGGCAGTTGCGTCCTTGCTGCCCTGATCGGCCATCCACGCCAGAGCATCCACATCGGCACCGGCGCGGTAGGTTTCCCATTTGGCTTTGGCCAGTTCGTCGGTCTCATCAGCAATGACCATGAACAGCACATAGGCTCCGACATCGCGGCCTGTCTTGGCAGCCGCTTCCAGCAGCTTGGCATTGTTTGGCGCATAGGCTGTCGGCGTGTTGATGCCAGCGCCCATGACGAAGTTGTAATCGGCATATTCGGCGGCGAATTCCATGCCGCGCGGGCTTTGGCCTGCTGCAACGATCTCGATCTTGTTCTGCGGCGTTGGCTTCATCATGCAATCCTTCATGGTGAAGTGTTTGCCTTCGAAGCTGCATTCGCCGTTCGCCCAAAGCTCTTTCATGATGTGGACGTATTCGGTTGAATAATCATAGCGGTAACCGAAATAATCATCCCCCGGCCACATGCCCATCTGATCATATTCGGCCATCTGCCAGCCGGACACGATGTTCACGCCGAAACGGCCCGGTGCGACGCTGTCGATTGTGGTCGCCATGCGGGCAACGATTGCAGGCGGCAGCGTCAGAACGGCTGTCGAGGCAAAGAGCTTGATACGGTCGGTGACCGCGGCCAGGCTCGCCATCAACGTAAAGCTTTCCAGATTGTAGTCCCAGAACTCCGCCTTGCCACCAAAGCCGCGCAGCTTGATCATCGAAAGCGCGAATTCCAGACCGTATTTCTCGGCTTTCTGAACGATCTGCTTGTTGAGATCGAAGCTCGGCATGTATTGCGGCGACGTCGTCGAGATCAGCCAGCCATTGTTTCCGATGGGAATGAAAACACCGATATCCATGTGGTTCCCCTTTTTATGTGGTGGATACGTGGGCAGTATGTACGAACTAATGCAAAAATATTTGGAGCTGTAAAGCCAAAAATGACGTACGTTTAGGCTTGCCTATTTATTGCCCATTTGGTGATTTTGGACGCAGGTGCGCGATGCCGCCGAATGTGCCAAACGGCAAACGAGGAGGCATGTCGCCAATCAAATCATCAGAAATTTGCGCGGCATTGTGTAAACTAGCCGCAGGTTAGCCTTCGGCGCGCAACGTCGTGGTGAAAGTGAAGCGCTCGGCAGGAAGAACCTGGAACGCGTATTCGAGCAGACGCCGACCGGAGCCATAATAGCGGCGCGTCACCACGAGAGCGAGATCTCCCGCCTTCACGCCAAGCTTGTCCGCGACCGTTTCATCCAGCATAAGTGGCTTGATATCCTGCTGAATTTCCTGAATTTTTTCGCCCGTGAACTGCTCGATATAGTGAAAAATAGCGCTGCGGGCGACGGTGATGTCTTTCACCGCCGCAGCCAGCTTGGAATCGACGTAAACCTCGTTCCAGGAAAAGGCCCGGCTGCGATCGCCGGAGTAACGGATACCCGACATGTGGAAAAACTTACGGCCCGGACGGCAACCGAGCTCGACAGCAAGCTTGCCCTGCGCTGAAATCTCTTCCTTCGTGTCGATCACGAATTCCGTTTCAGCGGCAATTTCGAACAGTTCAGATCGGGAATGGGCGATGAAGCGCTTTCGCTCGGGGTCGAACCCTGCCTCCACGCGGGTGCCAACACCTTTGCGGGCCGATAGCCGCCCTTTGTTGCGTAACGTTCCAATGGCCTGTCGCACGGTCTGTCGACTGACACCCAGAGCAATGGCAATCTCGTTTTCCGTGGGCAACAGCGAACCGACCGGGTAGTCGCCTTTGTTGATCCGGCTCTCCAGATGATGCGCAACCTGGAGATAAAGGGGTGCCGTCTCAAGTTCCGGCTTCCAGTCAATGCCTTTTTGGTCCAAGCCCATCCCCACCCATGCTGGTGCGCGTTGCCGCATTCTTATAACGAAAGCTTCAATCCTCTTTCCAAACGAAAGGCAAACAAAATCCGGTCGAGGAGCAAAGCGCCTTAAGCCCGCTTGCGATACGCTCTCAAATCAAATAGTACGTACATATACAAACAATGGACTTCCAGGATATCGAGACGCATGTCGGACTTAGTCGCCGAAGAGGCCCCACAAACGCACCGCGCCTCCTCCCTCGCTCAGACGCTGATAGCAGCAACCCTCATCCAGATCGTGGCAACGGCAAGCGTGCTGGCGCTGACGGCAATTGCCCCCACCGTGGCGGCAGATATGGACATCGGCGCCTACTGGATCGGCTATCAGATCAGCCTGATCTATGCGTCTGGCATGTTTTCCTCGGCTGTTGCGGGAACGCTGGTGCAGCGCTTCGGCCCCATCCGCATCGAACAGATAGCCTTGATCTGTTTCGTCATAGGCTTTGCAGGTATTGCCACAGCCAATATCACGCTGATCATTCTGGCTTCGCTTCTGATCGGCATCGGCTACGGGCTGAACAACCCGGCTTCGTCGGAAATGCTGAGCCGGGTTACACCGCAAAACCGGCGCAACATCGTCTTTTCATTGAAACAGTCCGGCGTTCCGCTGGGCGGCATTCTGGCAAGCTTCGCCTTTCCGTTTCTGTCGCGTTATGTCGATTGGCATGTGGCCCTGCTTATCGGAGCAGCCGCTCCGCTTTTGACTATGGGTTTGTTGGCCATGACACATGCGGCAGAACCCAAGATCGAGAAAAAGGTGCCATCCATGTGGCGCGGCTTGATCGATGAACAATCGACTATCTGGCGCAACCCGCGCCTGCGGGCGCTCAGTTACCTGGGCTTTGCTTATTCGGCCATGCAATTGTCTGTCTCGGCCTTTGCCGTGGTCACGCTTGTGCACGATGCCGGCTGGTCCCTACTGGCGGCAGGCTCGGTCGCTGCGGCCATGCAGTTTGCGGGCGCGTTCGGCCGCATATTCTGGGGCGTGGTTGCAGACCGTATAGGCGGCGGTTACGTGACCTTGTCGCTCCTCGGTCTGTTGGGCGGGCTGGGATATGTCTTGCTCTATTGGTTGCCGGGCCTCCCCGTAATAGCACAAGTGGCGCTTTTCATTGCGATGGGAGCGGTCACCATCGGCTGGAATGGCGTGCTTCTTGCCGAAGTGGCCCACAACGCCCCTGAAGGCAGGGTGGGCGCGATCACTGGCGGCGTCTTGGTCTATACCTTTATCGGTGTCATTGTTGGCCCGTCTTCTTTTGCCAGCCTTTACGCGCTGACCGGACATTATGGCACAAGCTTCCTGATCTTTTCCCTATTCGGCTTTGCAGGCATGATCATCGCGTGGCGAGCGCGCCGTACAGGCCGCCGAACAGAGCCTCATATGTACCGACATAAGACGCAGTGAAAGCACGCAGGCGCGGGCCCGAAAGTGTTCGCAGCTGCAATAGAAAGCCGAAGAATCGCGACGATTGATCATATTTGAAGCGTTGCGCTGGTGGGCTTTTTGGCAATCGCCGCATAAATGTGCAGTGCAAAAAAATAGGCAAAATCCGATTGACGATGGCTTGAATATGTACGTACATTATCCTCATAGGAGCTCTCACCGGCGGCCTTAAAAGACACCGGTCAAACCGGGATCACAGAGGGGAATGTTGATCATGCGCCTGCTTTTTGCCAGTTCGTTGTTGGCCGCCTCAACTGTTGCGGTCCTTTCCACACCCGCCGCAGCAGATCCCATGGCCGATGCCAAGGCGATCATTGAGCAGCACCGGGCCATGCCGGTCTTTACGCCTCCGGGCGAGGCCTTCGACGCCAAGGCCTGCATGGCGGACAAGAAGGTGCTGTCTATCCCCATTTCCATGACGATCCCCTTCAATGTCGAGCTGCAAAAAGCGATGTCGGATGCGGCCAAGGAAGTTGGCTTCACCTACACGACCTGGGATAACCAGCTGAAAATCGACCAATGGGTTCAGGGCATCTCGCAGGCGATCACTCAGAAATATGACGCTCTCGACCTCGCCGGTGGTCTGAACCCCGAAGTTCTCGGGCCGCAACTGGGCGAAGCGCGTGCCGCCGGGCTTAAAATCTCAACGACGCATTTTTACGACGTAACGCAAAAGGCGATCCCGAGCGTCGACTATTCCGGCAAGGTGGATTTCACCAGTGCCGGAAAGCTTCTGGCCGCGTGGGCCTATGTGCAGACCGAGGGTAAGCCGAACGTTCTTGTCATCGGCTCGTCTGATGTCCTGCCATCCATTCCTTTCGTGGAATCGATCAAGAACGAATTGGCGGCGCTTTGCCCGGACTGCAAAGTCAAACATCTCGATGTTCCCGTTTCCGAATGGGCAACGAAGATTCAGTCCGGCACGCAATCGGCTCTGCTGGCCGATCCGTCGATCAACTACATCCTGCCGATCTACGATTCCATGTCGCAGTTCGTCATTCCAGCCATGCGCATCACCGGTGCGGAAGGCAGCGTCAAGCTTGCCAGCTTCAACGGCACACCTTTCGTTTTGGATATGGTTCGTGCAGGCCAGGTACAAATGGATATTGGCGAAAGCCTTGGCTGGGCTGGTTATGCCGCCATCGACAACATCATGCGCATGCTGTGCGGTAAGCCGGAAGTGGCAAAACTGAACGTGCCACTGCTGATTTTCGATGAAAGCAATATCGCCACTGCCGGTACGCCTGCCAACTTTAATGATGGCTATGGCGATGCCCATCTCGATGGCTTCCGCAAACTCTGGATGATCAAGTAAGCCAACACCGAAGCAGGAGCCGCATCATGACCGATAACGCCGTGCTTACCATGAAAAAGATCCGAATGCGGTTCGGCAGTTATGACGCACTGAAAGGCGTGTCGCTGTCGATCCAGCGCGGCGAAGTGTTCGGGCTTCTCGGCCAGAACGGTTCCGGCAAATCCACCATGATCAAGGTTCTGGCAGGCTTCCATCAGCCCGAGCCCGCTAGCGAGGTCATTCTCTGGGGCCAGAAAATGCCGCTGCCGCTTGATCCGATGGAGATCAAGAAGCGCGGCGTGGCATTCGTCCACCAGCACCTCGGCCTCGTGCCATCGCTCACCGTGCTGGAAAATATGCGCGTCACAGCGCTTGGCCAGAAAACACCCTGGTTCGTCAACTGGAAAAAAGAAGCCGCGTCCATCGCTAAGCTATTTGCGGAATTCGATCTGTCGATAGACCCCTTCCAGACGGTGGCGAACTTGCCACCGGTGGAGCGCGCCTTCGTCGCAATCATCCGCGCCTTCGAGGACCTTCGGGCATCGGATGCAGGCTATGGTGGTGAGGGCATATTGGTTCTGGATGAGCCGACGCCCTTTCTTCCGGCAGAGGACGTGCAGCGGCTGTTTGCCCTTATTCGCTCCATCGTCAAAACAGGCGCTTCTGTGGTCATCGTCACCCACGACATTGACGAGGTGCGCGATATTACCGACCGGGTGGCCGTGCTGCGGGATGGTGAGCTTATCGGCATTCTCGACACCCGCAGTTCGGAACGGCAATCCATTCTCGACACGATTGTCGGTTCGCGCATCGATGCTTTCGAAAAAACGCGCATGGCAAACGGTGGCGTGCCAGCGGCAGTCACCGTGCGCGGATTGACGGATGGGTCAACAGTACCGTTCGATTTCGACATTCGCGAGGGCGAAACGCTTGGAATCACCGGCCTCATCGGCTCCGGCTTTGCGGCCCTGCCCTATCTGCTCTATGGCGCAAGGCGCGGCAGCGGCACCGTCACCGTGGGCGGAAACGCCGCAAAGATCGGCTCCATGACCCCGCTGACCGCACAGCAAATGGGCATTGCCTTCCTGCCCGGCGACCGCTTAGGCGCTGCTGGCATTGGCTCGCTGTCCGTTACCGACAATATCACGCTTCCCGTTCTGGACAGCCTGCTGAAACCCCATGGGCTCGACCGGCCAGCCATGACCCGCGAGGCAGCTCGTCTGGCACAAATCTATGACGTCAGACCACAAAACCCGCATCTGCCACTCGGGTCTTTGTCCGGCGGCAACCAGCAGAAAGTTCTGCTGGCCAAATGGCTGCAGATCAAGCCGAAGCTGCTAATGCTGGACGAGCCGACCCAAGGCGTCGATTTCGGCGCGCGTCAGCAAATCTTCAAAGCGCTGGACCGGGCGGCGTCAGACGGCACGGCCATTCTCTGTGCCTCGACCGACAACGAACAACTCGAACAGATCTGCGACCGCATCATCGTCTTTTCACGCGGCCGCCCCGTCATCGAACTCAAAGGCTCCGAAATCAGCCGCAAGGTGATCACCGAAGCCTGTTTCCACAGCCATGAAGCGGAGGCCGCAGAATGACGACGCTCGACATGCCCACGACAAAGGCGATCACAGCGCCCAAGAGCCGGTTCACGCTGAAGACCGAAGGCGAACGTTTTGCCTTGGTGGGGGCATGGCTGCTTTTGATCGTGATTTTTGGCGCGCTGATGCCGGATTCGTTTCTGAGCTGGCGGAGCTTCTCTACCCTTTTCGGTTCTCAGGCCATTCTGGTGGTGTTGACTCTGGCCATCATCATTCCGCTCACATCAGGCGATTTCGATCTATCGGGCGCGTCGACACTGACGATGAGCTGCATGCTGATCGCCGTTCTCAATGTGAAATTAGGCTGGCCTATCGTACCGGTGATCCTGATTGCACTCCTGAGCGGCATCGTCATCGGTGCGGTCAATGCTTTCTTCGTTCTCTACTTCCGCATCCATTCGTTGATCGTAACGCTGGGCGTCGGCACATTCGTCAACGGGCTGATCCTGTGGGTCAGTAATTCACAAACGATCTCCGGCGTATCCATGGGGCTTGTGGAGTGGGTGATCATCAACCGGCTGTTCGGCATTCCGCTCGCCTTTTTCTATGCCATGATCCTCGCCGCCATCCTCTGGTATGCGCTTGAATTCACCATTGCGGGCCGCAAACTGCTTTTCGTCGGGCGCGGTCGCGAAGTCTCCCGGCTGAACGGCATCAATGTGGACCGCGTCCGCGCCACATCCTTCATACTCTCCGGCCTGATCTCGGCCTTTGCCGGCATGCTTTATGCCGGCATGACGGGCTCAGCCGATCCGCTATCAGGCCTCAATCTCCTGCTTCCCGCCTTCGCCGCAGCCTTTCTGGGTGCGACGACGATCTCGCCCGGACGGTTCAACGCCTTTGGTGCCGTCATCGCCGTCTATTTCCTCGTTACCGGCATCACGGGCCTGACGATGCTGGGTGCGGACGCCTATGTGCAAAACCTGTTCTACGGCGGCGCGTTGGTCATCGCCGTGTCGCTGAGCCAGCTAGTGCGCAACCGCCAACCGCAGGATTTCAGCTGATGGACGACAGGGAGATCATGGCAGCACTCGCCGAGCGCTATTGGAGCCGACCGGCGGTCGAGGCAGAACTCACTGCCATGGCAGGAGAGGTGGCGCGCGACAGCATCGCAATCGCTCCCTCCGCGCTCGGGAAATCAGGTGCGCTGTTCAACATCGAACCAGCCCATTTCGACGCCCTCCCACTTGCGGAGGCAAAGCGATGAGCCTCGACAACCCCATCTCGCTGAAACAGGCGGCGGACGCGATCCGCACTGGCAAGATCAGTTCGGTCGAAATGACACAAGCCGCGCTCACACGGGCAAAATCCAGTCATGAGCGCCTGAATGCTTTCATCGAAATCGAGGAAGGCCCCGCGCTCGAAGCGGCAAAAGCCGCCGACGCCATGCTGGCATCCGGCCAAACCATCGGCCCGCTGCACGGCGTGCCGCTTGCCCACAAGGATATGTATGATCGCGCCGGTTTCATAACGGGTTGCGGCTCGAAAATTCGTGCCGGACACATCGCCGCCTCCACCTCAACCGTGATGGAACGCCTGCAATCTGCAGGTTCGCTTTCGATGGGGCGGTTGAACATGAGCGAGTTTGCCATGGGTCCGACCGGGCACAATTTTCACCATGGGCGAGCGTTGAACCCGATAGAGGCGGAGCGTATCACGGGCGGCTCGTCATCCGGCTCAGGCTCCGCCGTGGGTGGCGGCGTGGTGCTGGCAGCACTCGGCTCCGACACTGGTGGATCGATCCGCTTGCCCGCAGCCTGCTGCGGCGTGGTCGGCATCAAGCCGACCCAAGGCCGCGTCAGTCGCCACGGCGTCATGCCGCTGTCGTTTTCGCAAGATTGTGTCGGGCCGCTGGCACGTTCGGTCGAAGACGCCTACCTAATGTTGCAGCTGATTTCCGGGCCGGATGACCGCGACACGACCTGTATGGATGTCGAAAAGCCCGGCAGTCTTCTCACCGATCTGTCGTCGCTGCGTATTGGCATCGCAGGCGGTCTGTTTGCCGAAGGGCTGGAAATCGATGTCGCGCACGGCATCGAAACAGCCATCACGGCACTCAAGCCGGATGTCGCCAGTATCGCGAAGGCTTCCATCCCGGATCTTTCGTCCATGGCCGAACTCGCCAATGCTGTGGCGATGGCGGAAGCGGGTGCGGTGCATTTCGACTGGATGCGTGAGCGACCGGAAGATTACGGCCCGCAAATCCGTATGAGACTATCGCAATCCCTGGCGATACCGGGACCGATCTACCTGCGCGCGTTGCAAATACGCTCGGTGATGCTGAGGGAGTTTCTCGCGACAGCCTTTGCCGAGGCAGATGTGCTGATTACGCCCACCATGCCCTTCCTTCCACCACTGTCATCCGAGGTGGATGTCGGCACCAGCCCAACAATGAACGCAGTGGTCAGCGCGATGACATCGTTCACACGCCCCTTCAGTTATCTCGGCCTGCCGGTGGTGACCGTGCCGGTTTCAGCGTCTGCCGGGGGCCTACCTGTCGCGCTACAGATCGTCGCCCGACCATGGCGTGAAGACCTTGGGGCAAGTGTTGCCTTGCGACTGGAACAAGCGCTTGCCCTTCCCGCATTCAACGACATGTCCATGGCCAGATCAGCGGCATGAAATCCCGGATTGCAACGAAAGGATCATCCCCATGAACACGATGCCAAATCTCTCAACACCCGTCGAGGCGATTGCAGATGTGAGCCAGCAGGCGTTTCGCGATGCCATGGCCAAGATGGGCGCAGCCGTCAACATCATCACCACGGATGGGCCAGCCGGAAAGGCGGGCTTTGCGGCGACCGCCGTTTGCAGCGTGACGGACAGCCCGGCAACCATTCTCGTTTGCCTGAACCGCACGGCGTCGGTTTTCAACGCGGTGATGGAAAACAAGACGATTTGCGTCAATGTGCTGACCGCAGAGCACGAAAAACTGTCCTCTTTGTTTGGTGGCAAGACACCTGTTGAAGAACGCTTTGCAGCCGCCAGCTGGCATTATGGAGCGACCGGCGCTCCGATTCTGGAGGACGCCATGGTGTCCTTCGACTGCGCTATCACCAGCACGCAGAATGTCGGCACACATTGCGTGCTGTTTTGTTCAGTCAAGGAAATCCATGAAAGTGGTGCCGATGCGGCGCTGATTTATTACAAGCGTGCCTATCACCGTGTCGGCGAATGATGCCTGTATGCTCACCCGTACTGAAGCGGACGTCACATTCATGAGACTAACATCGACAATTTTACCTAGAAAAACTGAACCATAAATCCTTGGAGGAAATCTCCGCAGACTTTGTGATATCAAGCCTTTGATATGCTGCGGATAGGATTCCATATGAAACTCGTCATATTCGGCGCGAATGGTCCGACGGGCCGTCAGGTCGCCCGTCAGGCTCTTGCTTTGGGGCATCACGTGACTGCGGTGACCAGAAAACCTGATCAATATCCTCTGAGCTCCCCGCTGTTGACGATCGTTGCCGCTGATGTGACTGACAAGGACGCCGTCAGACGGGCCGCAATCGGCAACGACGCCGTCCTCTCGACGTTCGGTGTGCCTTACGGCAGGCAGGATATTTCGGTCTATTCTCAAGGCATTACCAACATCATAGACGCGATGGCGTTGGAGGGCATCAGCCGCCTGGTCTGCGTTTCATCGACAGCTGTGGCTACTCAGGAGGTCGCCCGCGAGACCCTGTTCTGGCGCAAGATTCTGGTGCCTTTTTTCCGCAACGTGCTGGGCAAGACGCTCTACGACGACATGGCCAGAATGGAAGACATTGTCCAGAAGAGCCCATTGAAATGGACAATCATCCGCCCCGCCGCTCTGTTCGACACGGACGAGCCTACCGGCGATTACGACGTGGGCGTGGAGCGCATATTCGGTCGTTTTACATCCCGCGCCGATCTAGCACAGACCTTGATCCGCGAGGCCGTTTCCGTTGAGCATCCTCGCGCTATCATCGAGGTCATCACCCACGCTGGCCGTCCTTCGAGTTTTGCCGTTTTGAAAAAAACATTTGGTCGTAAGCGTGATGGATAAACGCTCACAGCTTTTTATTTTCGCTTTTGAAGCATTTGAAGAAGGTAAGCTATTTTGGAACAAATTTCGGAATTTCTGACCGGCATGTTCGGCAGTCGAACGATTGAAATCTGCGCGACTTTGCTCGGCTTGGCCAATGTATCGCTGATCATAAGGCGGAGCATCTGGAATTATCCATTCGGCATCGCAATGGTCATTCTTTACGCTTGGATTTTTTACGACGCAAAGCTTTATAGCGACGCGCTTTTGCAAATATTCTTTCTTTTCATACAGTTCTACGGCATTGCGACCTGGCTACGGGGGCGAGGTGATGACGGATTGGTCAATGCGATCGATCTTCCATATTCTTTTGCTGTGCCGTTGGCGCTTAGCGCAGCGACCTGTTCCGTCGCGCTGGGTTATGTCATGGCGGAATTCACAGACGCGGCCCTCCCCTATTGGGACGCAACGACCACTGTGTTGAGTGTCTTCGCTCAATTCCTTCTGGCCAGACGCTATCTGCAGAATTGGCTCGTCTGGATCGTGGTCGATGTTCTTGCGATCGGTATATATTGGAGCAAAGACCTGACGCCGACTGCATTTTTGTACGTGATTTTCCTCGGTATGGCGATCGCAGGCTATGTGAACTGGCGCAGATCGATGCAACCATCCGGGCAACTGATCTGATGACAACACGCGGGTTCCTGCTGGGCAAGTTTTTGCCTCCACATGCGGGTCATGTCTTCATGTGTAACACCGCTTCGCATCTCTGTGACGAGTTGACGATCCTGGTATGCTCGCTGGATCGAGAGCCGATCGAAGGGCAGTTGCGGTACGGTTGGATGAAAAGTCTTTTTCCGCACGCACGCGTCATCCATTTCTCCCAGGATGTTCCGCAAGAGCCAAAGGATCATCCAGATTTCTGGAGGATATGGCAGGAGATTTGCCAAGAAGCCCATCCTGAGAAACTGGGTTATGTTTTCGGCTCGGAACCCTATGTCGTAAAACTGGCAGAAGTCATGGCGGCCAAGCCCGTTGTGATTGACCCGGAGCGTTTGGCATTCCCGGTTTCGGGAACGGCAGTCAGAGAGAATCCGTATGCGCATTGGGACATGGTGCCGGGTCCGGTTCGCCCCTACTATCAGCGGCGAGTGGTTCTCGCGGGAGCCGAAAGCACAGGCAAATCGGTCCTTGCCAAACGCTTGGCAGACCATCTCAAAACTCGATATGTCCCTGAGTATGGTCGTACCTACGACGCCTACCGGATAGGAGACTGGCAGGCCCAGAGCTTCCAAGACATAGAGGCTGGTCATCGCGCCATGCGTCAAGCGATAGCGCCTTCCGCCGGGCCGATTTTGATCGAAGATACCGATGAGCTTTTGACCCGAGTCTGGGAGGAAGCTTTGACGGGTCAGCGTCCTACACGTCCCCGACCCGCGGATATCGCAAATCTCTATCTGCTGCTCGACACCGATTTGCCGTGGCACGACGATGGCACCCGATATCAGCAGGACATATCCTTCCGGTCTGATTTTCAACAGGCCGTAAAACGTGAGCTTGAAGAGGCCAATGCCATTTGGCGAACTGTCAGTGGAGTTGGGCAAGACCGTCTCACAAACGCACTCGCGATATTAACCGACATTTTTGGTAAGGACTTGCTCTAAAGCGCTCCTTACTGCTCCGCCCCATTAAAAAGAAATTCTAAACGGGCGATAGAATTTAGTCGTTGGACCCCTTCCGATACGCTGCATATCGTCCTCTTAACGACAAGCAAAGCCAAAAGGCGAAGGGGAATACGATATGAAGTGCATCTCCATGAAAGTCCTTTCTGCCACGTTTTTCGCAGCGACAATGCTGTCGGGAACCTGTGCCAGCGCTGCGGAAATCACCGTTATGGGTTACCGTGGGCCGTTCGAAGAAAACTATATGAAATCGGTCATCCAGCCTTTCATGAAGGCTCACCCCGACATCAAGGTCAATTATTACGGCGTACAAAACGCCGCAACCTCGCTTGGCAACATGCGCGCTCAACGGGATGCCCCGCAGGTCAACGCCGTCATCTACGACCTCTCGGTCGCCAAGATCGCCAAAGAGGAGGGTCTCGTTGCCACCCTCGATACGGCTAAAACTCCGAACTACGCTGACCTGCACGATGTCGGCAAGGAACTGGGCGGCGCGGCTATTCCGGTGACCTACGATACGCTGACCCTCATCTACAATTCCAAAGCTTTTCCTGTCGCGCCAACCAGTTGGGAAACGCTGTGGGATAAAAATCAGGCTGGCAAGGTCATCGTGCCCGCTCAAGGTGGCGGCGACATTCAGGCGATTGTTTTGACAATCATCGCCAACCGGCTCGCTGGCGAAGAAGATTACAAAAAGACAATCGATCCCGGTGTTGAAAAGCTCGTAGAACTGGCGCCGCGTGTCCAGACATGGGAGCCCAAGCCGGATGCCTACACGCTGATCGCCAACGGCACCGCCACGGTTTCGATTGGCTGGAATGCGCGCTCCCAATTCTACTTCGATCAGACAGAAGGCCGTTTGAACTCGATTGCACCCGTGGAAGGGACAGCCTCTCAGGTCAATGTCATCAGCGCGATAGAGAAGGCGTCTGAAGCCGAGGCGACACAGACCTTTATAAACTATGCGATTGGCCCGGAAGCACAGGCAGCCTTTGCCAAGGCGATGTTTTACGCGCCCACTAATAAAAAGGCCGAGGTAGACGAGGCCACCGCCAAGCGGATTCCGATGATGGACTCGGCCCAGCAGGAAAAGCTCATCAAGGTCGACTGGATGACCATCGGCGACATGCGAGACGATATTCTGCAGCCCTGGCGTCGCCAGATCATTCCCGCCGGACGATAAGCGCAAACGCACCGCGACCAAAAGCGCGGCTCTATTCCACGACACTGTCAGCAGATCATTCCGTAACACGCGTACTGGCGCGTGGATGGACAGATGCGCCGACATTTCAGGGCTGCGCTCTTCGCCTTACGCCGACCTCAATTCGCACATGGTGACGAAATGCAAACGATACAGCGACATCAAGATCATCAGAACTCTGCGGCCCATCCCGACGGGGCGACTTTTCTCAAGCTTGAAGGCCTCACCAAACGCTACGGCGAAGATTACATGGCAGTCGATAATCTCGCGTTGGATGTTCCGAAAGGTAAGCTTCTTGGTCTGCTTGGACCTTCAGGATGCGGAAAATCCACCACACTGCGGATGATCGCAGGTCTGCTGGACATCACCGCAGGCAAAATCTCCATTGAAGGCGATGACATCTCGCACAAGCCGCCGCACAAGCGCGATATCGGTCTGGTCTTCCAGAACTATGCCCTGTTCCCACATATGACGGTGGCGCAGAACGTGGCCTTTGGTCTTGAAATGCGCAGCATATCCAAAACCGAAGCGCGCGATCGCGTGGAAGAAGCATTGGAAATGGTGCGCCTTCCCGGCTACGGCGAACGCAAGCCCAAGGAAATGTCCGGCGGTCAGCAGCAGCGCGTGGCGCTGGCCCGTGCACTCGTCATCCGCCCCCGGCTTCTTCTTCTCGACGAACCTCTCTCCAACCTCGATGCCAAGCTGCGCGACGACATGCGGATCGAGATCAGAGAAATTCAGCAACGCCTTCAAATCACGACCGTTTTCGTAACCCACGATCAAGTCGAGGCACTGACGATGTGCGACCTCGTCGGTGTCATGCACCGCGGCAAGCTGGCCCAACTCGGGACGCCCGAAGATATCTATGAGCGCCCAGCCGACTTGTTCGTCGCGAATTTCGTAGGCCGGACAAACGTTCTCGACTGTGAGATCGAAGAACTCGACCGCGTGCGTATCGGATCTTCTGTTTATCCCTGCAAGACGCAGGGTTTGACTAAGGGAAAAGCGAAAGCGGCCATCCGTCCCCACCGTATAAGCCTTACACCGAGCCGCGACCGCAGCCTCGTCAGCATCGCGACGAACTCAACCCACGGCAAGGTCGTGCGCGTCACCTATATCGGCGACGTCGTCCAATATGACATCGACATCGGCGGCAACATCCTGACCACCGAAGTTCATACGGCCAGTGCCGGTCACAGCTTCCAGAGCGGCGAGAAACTGCTCTGCGAATGGAAGCCGCAAGACATGCAAGTTTTCGGGAGCTGAGCCATGGCAACCGTAACCGACACCTTCCAAATTGCTGAAGCGCCGAGACGCAAACGTACATTTCCCTTCCTGATCATCGCCCTGCTCCTGCCAATGGCGATCATCAATTTCATCGCCTTCGTGTTGCCTGTTGCCAGACTGGCGATGATATCCTTCATCGAAAGCCGTAGCGGTGGCGTACTGACGAACAACTACACGCTGGAAAACTACGTCGATTTCTTCACCGACAGTTTCAGCATCGAGCTTATCTCCAACTCCCTGATCCTGGGTTTTGGCGTGACCTGCATCACGCTGTGCTGCGCCTATCCGATTGCGCTTTTTCTGCACCGGGTCTCCCCGAAGTGGCGCAACATGCTGTTTGTCATCACTGTGTCCCCGCTGCTCGTCAGCAGCGTGGTCCGAACTTATGGCTGGATGGTCATTCTCGGAGATCAGGGCGTAGTCAACGGCATCCTGATGTCATCCGGCATCATCGACAGCCCCCTGCGCCTGACCAACAATACGCTGGGTGTCTTCATCGGCATGGTCGAAGTGCTCATTCCCTATATGGCGCTGTCGCTGATCGCAGGCTTCGGTCGTCTGGAGAATGTCTACGAGGAAGCCGCTGCCTCTCTTGGTGCCAATAGCTGGACCCGCTTTCGCCGTGTCATCCTTCCGTTGACGGCACCCGGCATCGCGCTCGGCTGCCTGCTCTGCTTCGTTCTTTCCATCAGCTCGTTCATCACACCGAAGCTTCTGGGTGGCGGACGCGTCTTCCTGCTGGCGACCGAAATCTATGATCAGGCCGTCATCCAGTTGGAATGGCCGACCGCAGCGGCGATCTCCGTCATCGTCCTCATTATTTTCGGCATCGCCCTTGCCGTCTACTCCCGCGTCGTCAAGCGCTTCGATTAGGAAGGACATCGATATGATCGGCCAATTGAGCATTCCATTCCGGCTTCTTGTCGCCAGCATCTATCTCTTTTTGCTAGCTCCTATTCTGATCGTTCTGCCACTGTCCTTCAGCAATGACAGCTACATGACTTTTCCGCCGGAAAGCTGGGGCATCCGCTGGTATGTGGCGATGTTCAGCCATAGCGGTTTCATCAATGCGTTCTGGATCAGCCTCACGATTGCAGTCACCGTGACGGTACTGGGACTGGCAGCGGGTGTGCCCGCAGCCTTTGCCATCCGTCGCCGGAGGTTCATTGGCCGCGAGTTTCTGCTCAACCTCTTTACAGCGCCCCTGCTTCTGCCGTCCATCGTTCTTGGCCTCGCCATTCTTCTGGTGTTCGTTCAGGCACGGCTGCTTGGCACCTATACGGGTTTGATCATTGCCCATTTGATCATCACCACCCCCTATGTCATCCGCATCATGTTGACGGCGTTCTCAACGCTGCCGCCATCCGTGGAAGAAGCGGCGACCATGCTGGGTGCATCACCATTCACCGTCGTGCGTCGCATCACCCTGCCGCTGATGATGCCGGGCTTCATCGCAAGTGCCGCACTATCTTTCCTTCTTTCCTTTGACGAGGTGGTCATCTCGCTGTTCATCACCGGTCCGCGCCTGCGCACCCTGCCAGTGGAAATCTTCGACTATGTGGAAAGCCAGACCGACCCGATGACCGCCGCCGTATCGGTCGTGCTCGTGGCCGCGACGCTTGCCATCATCTTTCTCATCGAACGCACGCTCGGCCTTTCCAGGACCGTCGGCAAGTAACGACTTTACAATGGAGACTTCTGACATGGACAATATCGCGCTCTGGATGTCGCAGCCGCATTTCGGCTTTCTGGAAATCGCAAAGACTTGTGGCGTCAAGCAGTTGGTGATCGAACTGGAACACGGGACTTTCGATCTCGGCACGCTCGACCAGTTTCTGGCCTTTTCCAAATCGCTGGGCATCCCGACCCTGACCAAAGTCATCGCGCCGACGACGGAAGCCATTCAGCAGGCACTGGATTTCGGATCGGATGGCGTCATCCTTCCCCATATTCTTGGCGTCGATCATGCGCGGGAGGTGACGAAAGCAGCAAAGTATCCGCTGCTGGGTATCCGCTCCTATGCAGGAGGCCGCGTGTTTGGTTACGCCCGCCCATCTTCGGATGCCTTCGAGGCCGAGAACAAGCGTACCAAATGCTACGTCATGGTCGAGACGGCAGAAAGCCTGGCTGACGTCGAAAAGATCATTGCGCTTGATACCGTGGACGGCTTGTTTCCGGGACCATCCGATCTAGCGCTCGCCCGGGGCCGCGGAGCCTACGCGTTCAATGAAGAGGATCGCAAAGACCTTTCCCGCATTTCCCGAGCGGCGCGTGACGCTGGCAAGAGCTGGATCATGCCAGCTTGGACCCCAGCAGAGCGAAATTTTGCGCTCGATGAAGGCGCGGAAATGCTGGTTGTCGCCACCCAGACCATGACGCTACGCGCCGGCATCATGTCCACCATCAATGCACTCAAGCAGGAAAAGATCGTCGCCTAATGGCGGTCGACACAACCGGAGGGAAATCCATGAAAATCAGCCTTATACAGACCAATCCGCAGAGCGACCGCCAAGCTAACCTGAAGATCACCTACGATCTGATGACGGAAGCCCTCAAGACGGACCAGCCGGACCTCATCGTTCTGCCGGAATATTTCGAAGTCTATGGCACGACGACGGAAGAAAAGCTCGCCCTTGCCGAACCAGCCGGGGGAGCCGCCTATACTATGGTGCAGGACTTCGCCCGCGAGAACAAGGTCTTCGTCCATGCCGGGACCATCATGGAAAAGGTCGAGGGTGAGAACCGTATCTACAACACCAGCTTCGTGTTCGACCGCGAGGGCAACGAAGTCGCAGCCTACCGCAAAATCCACATGTTCGACATCGTCGCGCCTGATGGTACCGCCTACAAGGAATCGGCAACAGTCAAGCCGGGCGAAGACATCGTCACCTATGAGATCGACGGCATGAAGGTAGGTTGCGCGATCTGCTACGATATCCGCTTTTTCGAACTCTTCCTCCAGCTAGAAAAAGCAGGATGCGACATCATCATTCTGCCAGCCGCCTTCACCTTACAAACCGGCAAGGACCACTGGGAGGTTTTGGCCCGTGCACGCGCCATCGAAACACAAACGTATTTCGTTGCCTGCGGCCAGACGGGCAGCGTCACCGTGAATGGTGAAAAGCGGGCCTGCTATGGCCACTCGCTGGTTTGCGACCCATGGGGCCACACGATTGCCCGCGCGTCTGATCCGGTCGGATACGTTACTGCTCGCATCGATACGAAGGAAATTTCGCGCGTGCGCAACCTCATCCCCATGACCCAGCATCGCCGTCTGGCCTGCGCGTAAGGAGTTTCGACCATGTACGTCATCAAAGACATGCCGGCGCAGGTTCCGCAGGAAGACCTCGATCTTCTGAGTGGTGTGGAGACTGCAACCGTAGGCCACTGGCGTCTACTCGGCTTTATGGACCGTCAGATCCAGCCGCTGCTTCCCGGTCGCCGCGTTGTCGGAACAGCCGTGACATTGGCCATCGCAGGCCCGGATTCCACGTTGCTGCACCATGCCACCGGGCAACTGCGACCGGGTGACATTCTCGTTGTAGACCGTTTAGGCGACGACAAATATGCCTGCTGGGGCGGCGGCGTGACGGTTGCGGCCAAAGCCGCTGGCGCGGTTGCCGGAATTGTGGACGGTCCTTGCACCGACCTCACTGAAATTCAGGTTTCTGATTTTCCGATGTGGTCGCGTGGTCTCTCTCCCATCACGACGCGGCTCTACGATCTTGGTGGCGGCTTCAACATTCCCGTCAGTTGCGGCGGTGCCGTCGTGATGCCGGGAGACGCGATTCTTGCCGATGAGAGCGGCGTCCTCGTCATTCCGCGCGATGAGGTACGCGCCGTTTCCGAGGAGGCGCTAAAACGCCAGGAAACCGGAAAGAAACGCGAAGCCAGCGTGCGCGACAAGGTACAGAAACTTGGTGACATGACCGGTGCCAGCGCCAAGGTCCTGGCAAAGCTCGCCTGAGGAGTTTCGATGATGCGGCGCGGACATTTCGTCTGGGCCGCATCGTTGCGACGATTCCACGAACTCTACCGACCCGACGTTGTCATATTGCCCCTGCGGTGTAACGTGGTGACCGGGAACATAGTCTGTAAAAAAACAGCAGCTTGCGACAATTCTTGCGTGCCTTCGCACGCTTTTGTCGAAAACGGTGGGGCGCTTTTACGCAATGAATATTCGTTTTCTGGAAACCGTGGTCTGGCTCGCCGAACTGAGAAGTTTTCGCGTCACTGCCGACCGCATGAACATCACACCAGCCGCCATTTCCAATCGTATTTCGGCCATGGAACAGGAACTTGGCATCCGGCTTTTCGAGCGCGACACACGCGATGTGCATCTGACGCGTGAAGGTCGCGCTTTCGTCTCCGGCGCTCGCGACATCATCAATCGTTACAATCGTCTGGTCTCTGACGTCGCACCACCTGAAACACTGGAGGGCACAATTCGCATTGGTCTCGTTCCTTCGATGGCGCTGGCCATCCTTCCCGGCATCATGGAAACGCTCCGACAGCGCTTCCCCCGCATCCGTGTATCGGTGACGACGGATGCATCCCTGACGATCCTTTCCAAGCTGGAGAAACGCGAACTCGATATCATTCTCGGGTTCCACGGCACGCAGGTCGAAAAATACCGGATCGTCGATCTCTGCACACTTGGCATGTTCTGGATCGCCAACAGCGCATTTCCCGCCGATGACGACAATATGAGCCGGGCTGATCTGATGATGCATCCGATCATATCCTATGAAGTCGGCACGCAGGCCTACAAGCGCATGGTTGAGTATCTGCCCGCCAACTCCTTCGGCCAAGGCGTGGTGCACTATTCCAACTCACTTGCCACGACGATCAGTATGGTGGCCGCTGGCATAGGGATATCGGTCTTGCCGCCCATCGTTATTCAAAACGAATTGCGGCTTGGTACGCTGAAGGTGCTGAACGTCCGCCAACCTTTTCCCGCGACAGATTACTTTGCGGTATATCTTGAAAACCCCTCATCCCGCTTGTCTCCCCTCATCGCATCGATTGCATCCGAGGTGGCCGCCGAGTTCTGCTCGCTTTACGACAATGCGCTTGCTGTTCACATCTGATCCAGAAGCCACTGCTAACATTAGCAAACGGTGGAACTCTATTCCGCCAGCGGGCTTTACCCCGCGGCATCATCAGAGGAGTTTCAGATGGCTTTCATAGACGCAAAAGATGGCACGACATTGCATGTAAAGGATATGGGAACCGGAAGCCCGGTCATTCTTATCCATGGCTGGCCTTTGACCGGCGATATGTTCGAGTATCAGACCGTAGCGCTGCTCGAAGCAGGTTTCCGCGTGCTTACCTACGACCGTCGTGGGTTCGGCCAGTCCGGCCATCCAGCGGATGGATATAATTACGATACATTTGCCGACGACCTCGCGAGCGTAATCGAAAGCCTCGATCTACGGGATGTATCACTCGTAGGCTTCTCCATGGGTGGTGGCGAGATTGCCCGCTATCTTTCGCGTCATGGTGCCGAGAGAATTTCCAAGGCGGTTCTCGTGGCCTCGGTTGCTCCTTACCTCCTCAAGGATGACAGCAATCCTGGTGGCGTCGATGCCAGCGTCTTCGAGGGCATGAAAGACGATATTCGCAAGGATCGCTTCGCGTTCCTTCAGAGCTTTGCCAAGACATTCTACGGTGTCGGCCTGGTCAGCAGCCCGGTCAGCCAGGGTGTGCTGGATTGGTCATTCGTTCTCGGCGTCATGGCGAGCCCGAAGGCAACGATCGATTGTGTCGATGCATTCGGCAAGACCGATTTCAGACCCGATCTCGCCGCTTTCACGATCCCAACGCTGGTCATTCATGGAACAGCGGATAAGACCGTGCCGATCGATCCATCGGGCCGTGCCGCTGCCAAGGGCATCACGGGTGCCCAACTCATCGAATATGACGGAGAACCTCACGGCCTATTCGCGACCGTACCAGATCGCCTCAACCGCGATTTGATCGCATTTCTGGGATGATCCAGAGCTGAATGCATTTCGCCTCGCACCCAGTGCGAGGCGAAACAGGTAAAAGGTATAGTGATCTCAGCGAAGCTCTATCGCCTCGATCAGCCGATTTATGTAGCCCGAGAATATCATCACCATATCAATCTCGCCTGGATATCTGAGCCAGAGCATCTGGAGCCCATCCATCATCCCAATCAGCTCCGCTGCGATAGACGACGGGTCGATATCGGGTTTGATTTCGCCGTCTGATATCCCCTTTCTCAGGGAAAAGACGAGATTATCCGTGAGATTGCTGGCGCGCAGTGCGAACCACCTGCTTGCCGGGTGGTCGGCGGTCAGGCTTTCGGCATTGAGCACCGCAAACGCCTGCACCACATTGGGAATATCTTGGTTTAATCTGGCGACATCCACCAAGCCGAGTAGCACTCTGCGCCAGTCCTCGTATTTCGGTCCAACAGCCGATGTGCTCTCAAGGTCTCGTTTTTCGAGAACGGCAAGAAGCAAATCCACCTTCGTCGGGAAATAATGAAGAAGTCCCGGCAAGGAAAGGCCAGCATCGGCGGCTATAGATGCGAATGATGCGCTTTGATAACCGTCTTTGGCAAAATGCTGCATTGCCGCTGCAAGAATAGTCTCCCGGCGCATCGCGCCCTTGGGGGATTTGCGCTTTTTGCCAGGCATACGGCCGAGGGCCCCACCTGTTTTCGTTTCATCATTCATGTTCGTCCACCCATTTCGAAACGCTGCTTTAGCCTAAATTTCTCCGTCAGTAACCGGGGAGGAAGCCGACCGATCCGATCTTTGAAGCCTCGGATTTGAACAGAAAAAAGTTGACTTGCCGCAATAACCGAGTAGTCGGTAGGTTTAACACGACGTTCGGCGGAGGACGACGTTGTTATCGACTTTATTGCGGTGGAGGTTTTCAAAAATGAGTATTGCAACCCCTGACATTGTCGCTACCCCTTCGGCAACTGGCACTAAAGCCTCGGTCGGCCTGCCCTTCATTCTCACTTACGGACTTGCCAGTGTCGGCTTCTTTACGGCGGTCATGACGCCCGTTGCGATGACGCTGGCCATTCGGGTCAACACGCTTGATCCCGTCGGCAAAGGCGCAAGTCTGGGTGCCATTCTGGGTCTTGGCGCACTTTTCGCGCTGCTGGCAAACCCTGTATTCGGTCAACTTTCGGATCGAACACGCTCCCGCTTCGGTCGGCGCAAACCCTGGCTGGTCGGCGGCGTGATCGTCGGCAGTCTCGCACAAATCCTCATGGCCTATACATCAAGCCTAGTGATGATCGGCATCGCCTGGTGCGTGATCCAGACGGCGTATAATGCCATGCTGGCAGCACTCGTCGCGACTGTTCCAGACCAGGTGCCGGAACATCAGCGTGGTCTGGTGTCGGCGCTTGCGGGGATGTCGATCTATATTGCGCTTTTGATCGGCAGCGGCATTCTGGCCCTGACCGGAACGGCTAGCAACGCAATGTTTCTGATCCCAACAGCCATCGGGTTGGTGTCGGTTCTCGTCTTCGTCTTGGTAATTGAAGATCGCCCTTCGACGGAGACACCGCAGCAGACCATGCCGGGAGTGTCCGAACTGCTGGGCAGCTTCTGGGTCAACCCCGTCAAACACCCTGACTTCGGCTACGCATGGCTCAGCCGCTTTCTGGTGTTCTTCGGCTTTGCCGTGCTGACATCCTATCAGGTCTATTACCTGATGGACCATTTGAAGATTGCCGAAGGCGCTATCGGCGACATCATGTTCATTTCAACGCTGATCACTGCGATCTGCGTCGTCGGCTCGTCCTTCGTGTCCGGTTACATGTCGGACCGCATGGGTCGCCGCAAGGCTTTCGTATTGATCGCAGCCATGACCTATGCGCTGGGTATCGTGGTCATCGTTTTTGCAAGCGACCTCACCAGCTTCTACAGCGGCATAGCCGTCACATCTATCGGCTTTGGGGTCTACATGGCGGTCGATCAGGCGTTGGTCGTGGATATCCTGCCGGATAGGGAGACCCATGCGGCAAGAAACCTTGGCGTTCTCAACATCGCCAATGCCGTGCCGCAGTCCATTGCCCCGGCTGTCGCGCCCTTCCTTCTCGCCATCGGCAATGCAGGAGGCCAGAATTATGGCGTCCTTTATGCTGCTGCGGCCATCAGTGCCTTCCTCGGCGCACTGGCCATCGCCCCCGTACGCGGGGTGCGCTGACGCCAAGTCAGGGCGCGCCGTCTTATGACGCGCGCGTCTCTTCTTCACTCGCATAAAAAAACGGAGGCTCGTATGATCGAGAATATCCTGAACCAAATGACGCTTGAGGAGCAGGTCTCGCTGCTCGCCGGGGCCGACTTCTGGACGACTTTACCGGTCGAGCGTCTCGGCGTTCCCAAAATCAAGGTTACGGATGGCCCCAATGGCGCACGCGGTGCCGGATCGCTGGTGGCCGGTGTCAAGGCAACCTGCTTTCCCGTGGCCATCGCACTCGGTGCCACCTGGAACCCCGCGCTCGTGGCGCGTATGGGCGTGGCATTGGCGGGTCAGGCGAAAAGCAAAGGCGCATCCGTTCTGCTCGCGCCCACCGTCAACATTCACCGCTCAGGCCTCAATGGCCGCAATTTCGAATGCTATTCCGAAGACCCGTTGCTGACGGCGGCTTTGGCCGTTGCCTATATTCAGGGCGTACAGAGCAAGGGTGTTGCCGCAACGATCAAGCATTTCGTCGGCAATGAATCCGAAATCGAACGCCAGACCATGTCGTCGGATATCGATGAGCGCAGCCTGCGAGAACTCTATCTGCTGCCTTTCGAACAGGCTGTGAAGAAGGCGGGCGTGATGGCGGTCATGTCCTCCTATAACCGCCTCAACGGCACCTATACGAGCGAACATGAATGGCTGCTGAGCCAGGTGCTGCGCAAGGAATGGGGCTTCGACGGTATCGTCATGTCCGATTGGTTCGGTTCGCATTCCACGGCAGCCACCGTCAATGCCGGTCTCGACCTTGAAATGCCCGGCCCAAGCCGCGACCGTGGTGAGAAGCTGGTCGAGGCCGTGCACAAGGGCGAGGTCAAGGCGAAAACCGTGCGCGAGGCTGCGCGCCGGATTCTAACGCTGCTGGAACGCGTCGGCGCCTTTGAAACGGCACCAGACCTCACAGAAAGCTCTCTCGACCTTCCCGAAGACCGCGCCCTCATTCGCCAGATCGGTGCCGAAGGTGCCGTGCTGCTCAAAAATGACGGTATTCTGCCCCTGGCCAAGACAACGCTCGACAGCATCGCCGTCCTCGGTCCCAATGCTGCCGAAGCACGCGTCATGGGTGGCGGCAGCGCCCAAATTGCAGCGCATTACACCGTCAGCCCGCTTCAAGGTATTCGTGCAGCGCTTTCGAACGCCAATAGCGTCCATCATGCTGCAGGATGCAGCAACAATCGCCTGATCGAGGTCTTCGCGAGCGATATGCAGGTGGATTACTTCAAGGGCAGACAGCTGGAAGGCACGCCAGTTCACAGTGAAACGGTAGCCAAGGGTGAATTCTTCTGGTTCGACCTACCGTCGGCAGAGCTTAATCCGGCAGACTTCTCGGCCCGGATAACTGCACGCTTTGTGTCGTCCGACAGCGGCGAGCATGTCTTCGGCATGACCAATGCCGGCCTCGCCAAGCTCTATATCGATGGCAAGCTTGTCGTGAACGGCTATGATGACTGGAAACCCGGCGACAATTACTTCGGTACTGCCAACAGCGAACAACGCCAGTCCGTGGAATTGGAAGCTGGCCGCAGCTACACGCTGACCATCGAATATTGCTCTCCGGCTGCGACCGCCGATGGCATTCACCTGACCGCCATTCGCTTCGGTGTCGAAAAGCCGCTTGGCGATGCTGCCATTGAAGAGGCCGTTGCCAAGGCGGCTGCTTGCGATGTCGCGCTCGTCTTTGTCGGACGTGAAGGCCAGTGGGACACCGAAGGTCTCGATCTCCCCGACATGCGCCTTCCCGGTCGCCAAGAGGAACTGATCGAGAAGGTTGCCGCCGTCAATGCCAATACGGTCGTCGTACTTCAAACCGGTGGCCCCGTGGAAATGCCTTGGCTGGGCAAGGTCAAGGCAGTCGTGCAGATGTGGTATCCCGGTCAGGAGCTCGGTAACGCCGTAGCCGATGTTCTCTTCGGTAACGTGGAGCCCGGTGGTCGTCTGCCGCAGACGTTCCCGAAGTCGCTTTCTCACAATTCCGCCATTACTGAAAATCCACTGGTCTATCCCGGTCAGGATGGTCACGTTCGCTATGATGAAGGCGTTTTCGTCGGCTATCGCCACCACGATACGCACGGCGTAGAGCCACTGTTCCCATTCGGCTTCGGTCTGGGCTATACACAGTTCGCGTGGGGCACAGCACTGTCGTCATCTACCGCCATGGGCGAAGACGGCATCACCGTCACGGTCGATGTGACCAACATCGATGCTCGAAAGGGCTCGGAAGTTGTGCAGCTTTACGTCCGTCCACTGGATTCCACCTTTTCACGGCCAGAAAAGGAATTGCGCGCATTTGCGAAGTTGGAACTTGAGCCGGGCGAGACAAAAACCGCAACACTGAAAGTGTCTATCCGCGATCTCAGCTTATTCGATGTCGAGGCAAAAGCCTTCCGTTCGGATGCAGGCGCATATGAACTGTTGATAGCCGCCAATGCCGGTGACATTCGAGACCGTATCGCAATCACCAACCCGACGCTTTGGATGGGTCACGTTAGCGATCTTTCCATCTGAAAAGCTGCGGACGTTGCCGCAGGCATACGATAGTGCAAACATATAGCCGGGATATCCATCGTTTTAATGGTGTCCCGGCTCCATTGATGTAGGGCGCTTTACCTGACGTCCTGGTGTTGGCTGAGCCGCCGGATGCCACAAACAGTCTGATAATCCATCAGAAGACTTTCGTCAGCGAAACGGCGAAGGTGCGACCGCGTCCCTTGTAGTCGAAGACCGCTTCGTTTGCCAAAGAGCCATAAAGTGCCTTGGCACGCGCGCCCCAAACGGTCGTGTAATCGGTATCGAAGACATTCATGACACCAAAGCGCAATGTCGTATCCTGCTCTTCGAACCGATAAGCACCGGTGAGATCGAAGAGTGTGTAGGGATCGATTTCT
Organism: Agrobacterium vaccinii; assembly: GCF_021310995.1. Classification (NCBI taxonomy): domain Bacteria; kingdom Pseudomonadati; phylum Pseudomonadota; class Alphaproteobacteria; order Hyphomicrobiales; family Rhizobiaceae; genus Agrobacterium; species Agrobacterium vaccinii. The sequence goes on from NZ_CP054151.1 coordinate 244,364, forward strand.
TTGCCACTTTCGTCGCTCAAACTAAAGACATGCTGGCCCGACAGCTTCACGTTGAAGCTGTCTTTTGTCCAACCAACGTAACCACCCAACTTGGAAACACTGGCAGTCCCAATAGACTCCTTTTCCCAGCCATCATCGGTTTTGACCTCCGTTTTAACCCAGTGGCCCGATGCACCTACGTCGAAACCGTGGTCCAGCTTCACGCTACCACTGGCTTCAATACCGTAGACCCTACGGTCCTGATCAACCGTATGGACGGCAAGCGTCGTATTGTTGAGAACAATAGAGCGATCTGACAGTGAATAATATCCAGCCGTTTCAAAAGTGTAGGTGCCATCGTTAAAGCGATAGCCCAGTTCGACAGAATTGGTTTTGATGGCTTGAAGTGCGGAATCGCCGACGTTCACGCTGTTCACCAGCGTATATTGACCGTTGGCTAAGGTGTAAGTTCCTCTACCGTAATATTTCGCCGGATCCGGAAGTTCAAAACCTTGGCTGAAATTGGCGTAGACCTGCTGCGTGTTGGTGAGCTCGTAAGTCGCGCCTGCGTTAAAGAGAGCAGCATCATAGCTGACGTCTCCGCCAGGTATTCTATCTGCCGACGTGCCGTTTCCGTTGAGTATGGCAATTTGCTGCGCAGCACCGACGAAATCTGAAACTTCGGTCGTAACATATTGATAACGCACGCCGCCATTGATCGTCAGCCTATCTGTGGCCTCGTAAGACGCCTGAACAAATCCAGCGACTGTGGATACATCGATATCAGGATAGAGCCCCGTGATACCGATCGTATCGAAATCCACGCCGCCTGTTTGTAGCGCCGTATTGAGATTAAAGATATTCTGCTTCGACGAGAAGGAGTCCCGATCGGCATCGACACCGTAGGTTACCTTCAGACCATCAAGCGGCTCCGAAATCATCGCCGCTTTGATGCTGTAGTAGTCCGTATCCTGAGAGCTTCCGCCAAAATAAAGCGACGGACTTGTTCCGGGGAAAGGGTGGAACTGGATTTCCTCGCGCCGGAAACTGCCTTGTATCAACAGTTCCTGTCCTAGAAAATCATCATCGCTATAGGTGGCATTCACCATTGCTCTGCGAGTGCGGGGATTGAAATCAGACTGATATCCATCACGCGTTTCGAGCAGATTGGGGTTCCCCAATCCAGCGAGGAACGGCCCCAGATAAAGCCCAAATGGCGAATCCTGGGTGCTGTCGAAAAACTGCCCCGTGATCTCCAGTCGCCGGTCGTCATCGATCTGCAAGCCGAGACTTCCCATGACATCCACGCGCTTGTTGAATGCGGTGGATGTCTGCGTAATATCGGGTGTCAGCATCGTGCCGGAACCATCGAAATAGGCGCCAGTCTGGTTCCCAGCGACCGAGAGACGAGCATCCCAGTTTTCACCGTTATAGGTGACGGCACCCGCAGCATTTCGATCGATATCGCGCGTTTCGCCGAAGCCTGTGCCAAGCCCAGTCGTTACTTCGCCGTGAACGCCCTCTTCTGCATCCTTACCCTTCTTGGTAATGATGTTGATGACGCCACCCGTTGCATTGCCGCCGTAGATCGCGGTTGCTCCCGAAAGCACCTCTACGCGCTCGATATTGAATGGGTCGATCGCATCGAACTGGCGACTAAGGTTACGTGCTGAGTTCATCGAGACACCATCGATGAGGACCAGAGCCGTTCGTCCTCTCAGATTTTGTCCGTAGGACGTGCGAGCGCCCTCGCTGGCGGAATCAAAGCTTGGGACCTTCTCTGCGAGGATTTGCTGGAGCGACTTGCCAGAACGGGCTTCTGCCTGAACTGTATCGGCATCCACAACATAAATGGTGCGGGCGGCTCTTGAAATTTCCTGCGGTATGCGCGTGCCCGTCACCACAATCGTTTCCAAAACCGTCGAGCCCCCGCTCGCCTGCGTATTTTCGGACGCATCCTGCGCTTGCGCTGCTGCATGCAAAACCGTCGCAACGGCGATAGCCAGCAGGCTAACTCCGACATTCCACTTTCTGATCATTTCGCCCCCGATGCACAAAAAATCCCCGCAGCCGTCCAACCGCTAAAAATACAAGACTATTTTCATCATGTTTTATGGGTTAAGACGTTGACGCGCTTGGATGGGAACGAACACGTTTTGGATAATTGCGAACATCAACAATAAAGGCGGGTTGATCTTTAATGGAAGTAATTCGACCTCTCAAACTCGGGACCATTTCTTTGCCCGACTCGGAAAGCAGGCTCGTTTGCCGCACGATTTTGCTGGATATGCTGGGTGAAGCGACGATTACCGTAGAAGACGGTGATCTGGCGGGTGTGACAGGGCTTTTCTGGAAACATGTCGATCTTTCACTTGTAACGCTTTACCTCCCCAAAACGCCGCTGCGCCTCCTCGCAAGCGGCATTGGCACCCCTGATATTGTGATGCTTCGCGCGACAGACGGTCCGCTGATCGTGCATCATCGCCAGAAAACACTCACACTGGCACCGCGTGACGTCATTCTGCTTCCAGCAGATACGTCTTCCGAAATTGTGTTGCCTGAAGGCGGCAGGCTCGATTGTGCGCATCTGCCCCACTTGGCCATTGCACCGGTTCGGAAATCACTCGATTGCCTGCTGCTTCGATCGTTTCACGCCGAGTGCCTTCCGCTGCAACTGCTCACGCATTACGCGGGCTATCTCTTGCGGCAAGACTATCAGAACAAAAACCATGCCAGCATGATGGTCGCGCATTTCTACTCCCTGCTACCGGTCCTGGCGCAACAGGTGAAGGACGATGCCAACCCGCCGGATGCGCCGCAAAACCGGGTGGAATCGATGAAAACGCTGATCGAGGCCAATCTGGCGGATGGCTCATTTTCCATCACAGATGTCGCCAAGGCCGAGGGCATCACGCCACGGGCCATCCAGAAGATTTTCAGCCGCACGGGCACGACATTCTCCCGCTATGTGCTGGAACGGCGGCTCTTCCTGGCCAAGACAATGATCCTAGCCGACACTGCTGCAACGCCAATCAGCCAGATCGTCTACAGCGTCGGCTTCAACGACTTGTCCTATTTCAACCGGACATTCCGCAGCCGTTATGGCATTCGCCCCACGGATTTGCGGCGCATGACGGGGCAAAACGAAGAGGCGTGAGGGCCGCGTTAAGCAACACGCGCCCGGCCGAGCCGTTGGAGAAACCAGACGGACAGGGCCATGCCAGCAAACGAGATCATGGTTGCCGTTGAAAACAGCGCGGGATAGCCCAGCTTGTCGGCAACGATACCGGCCAGGGATGCGCCCGCCATATAGACGATGAGTTCCGCACAGGTGAGGATTGTAAAATCCGTGCCGGGCTGATCATGAGATGAGGATTTCATGAAGAAGGAATAAATGGCGACGAGTTCCATGTAGCGGATTAGTGTCTGAAACGCCGAGGCCGACAGGGCCACCCAGATGCCAGGCAGAATGCCTGCCGCGTTCAAAGTGAATGTGAGGAAGCAGATGCTTCTGAGGCCACCCAAGAGAATGAGTGTTGCCGTTAACCCCGCCTTGCGGATGAGAAATGCGGCAATCGCCACGCCAATCAGGCCAGCGGTTGCGGCAGCGCCGCCGGAGAGGTAACCGATCCAATCCGTCGGCACCTTGATATCGACCAGATAGGTGCCTTCCATGCCACGCACGAGACCTTCGCTGGCCCGATATGTCAGCGCGAAACCGAGGAGCAGCCAAGCGTTCGGGCGACGAAAAAAGCCAAGCAGGCTAGCAGGCTTTTCGCTTTTTGTCGCAGTCGATGCTTCCGGCTGCATGGCCACGGCGGCGGCAAGCGGAAGCAAAGACAAGGCCGCGACAAGCAGGGTCATGGTCTGCCATCCGGAAAGATGGAACACGACCAGAGCCGCCGTTCCACCGATGATAACGCCCAGCGCTACTGCGCCTGCCTGCACGGCATTGCCCATGGACCGCGTTCTGTCCGTCAATTGCCGCACAGCATAGCCATCTGTCGCAATGTCCTGAATGGAGGAAATTACGGTGATGGAAATGCAGATGGCAAAGAGAACCGAGACGTTACTTGGATCCACCAGAGCCATTGATGCAATACCGGCGCTAACGAGAAGCTGAGTGGGCACAACCCATCCTCGACGATGCCCGATCTTTGGCCAGGGTGACCAACGGTCCACCAATGGTGCTACGAGAAACTTCAGGATCAAGGGCAGCATCAGCAGAGAAAACAACCCGATAGCGGTGCGCGAGGCACCGCTTTCCCGCATGATCGGCGGCAGCGCAACCAACAACAGATAGGTCGGGATGCCCTGAGCGAGATAAAGGCCACCCAACACGCCCATCAACCGGCCCTCGAATGGCTTCGCCAAAACAGCACTGTCAGAAATCGTCTCGTTGATGTTGGCCATGCAAGAACCGAATTGTTTGGCCGGGGATCGCAACAGACCTTGAAGGTTTTGCGTCAAACGCCATCGCGCACCGGTGAATTAAACAGGAGTAATATTATCATGTTTAATTCCATACAATCCGTAAAGCTTGGATGTGAGCGAACCCGGTTAAGACAATAACGAACCGTGATTGCCGGTAAGGATTTTTCTGCGGCAATCGACTTGGATGTAGAGATAAATGGTATAAATGACATAACCTTATAATCTTTTAAATTGCACCACGCGATCCGCTATGAGATTGTTCGCTCAGGAACAGAAACGTTTTGGGCGGAGCAAATGAGTGACGTGGGGCGCGATCGCGAAACGATAGCCGTGATCGGCGGCGGACTGATCGGGACGAGTTGGTCTGCGCTCTTCCTGGCCTATGGATATGATGTGGCGCTGTTTGAGCCCGCTGCTTCGGGTCGTGATCATGTCGCCGTCCGTATCGATGCGGCAATGGCGCAGATTGCAGAAGTGGCTCAAACCCTGCCTGCACCGGGCCAACTTCGTTTGACGGAAAACCTGGGGGACACTGTATCTGACGCAATCTGGGTTCAGGAAAATGCGCCAGAGAACGTGCCGCTGAAGCGTGAACTCTATTTTGCGATTGAAACAGAGGCTCCGGCGGGGATTACCATTGCCTCCAGCACCTCATCGCTGGTCTGGTCGGAGTTGAGTGCAGAGATGGCCGATCCTTCACGGCTCATCACTGCGCATCCCTTCAACCCACCGCATCTGATGCCATTGGTCGAGCTTTATGGCAGTGATCGTAAACGCGTTGACGCTGCGGCTTGCTTCTACCGCACGCTCGATCGTCATCCGGTCAAAATGAAGCGGGAAGCCGTGGGCCACATTGCCAATCGTCTGTCTTCCGCGCTCTGGCGGGAGGCTGTCAATATGGTGGCGGAAGACATTGCAGAGGTCGAGGATATCGATGCCGCGCTTGTCTATGGTCCCGGCCTTCGCTGGTCTGTGGTGGGTTCGCATATGGCTTATCACCTCGGCGGTGGTGCGGGCGGCATCGCGGACTATCTCTCGCATCTCGGGCCCAGCCAGGAACGCCGTTGGCAGGACCTCGGCTCGCCACGCCTCGACGAAGCAACGCGTGAAAAACTCGTTGACGGTATCACCGCCGAAACGCGCGGGAGAGACGTGTTGGAACTGGAGGCAATGCGCGATGACGGGCTGATTGCCGTACAGCGCGCCCTGAAAGGCCGCCGCTTCTAGCAAACATTCCCTCCTTACTTTCAAAACCTTTCTTTATGGAACCACACATATATGGCCGAACGACATTCCCCGACCCCGCTCTACCACCGAATTTACGCGGTCATGCGCGAACGTATCGTCAAGGGCTATTACCCAATTGACGTCGCCGTGCCGAGCGAAGCCGAACTTTCTGAAAGCTTTTCCGTCAGCCGCATTACCATCCGCAAAGCTATGGAGATGTTGACGGCCGAGGGGCTGGTGACGCGGACGCGCGGACGCGGAACCTATGTTACCGACCGCACTAAGGACAACAAGCTCAACCGCGTTGTCGTTTCCAACATCAACAGCCTGTTCAGCTACCTCAATGTCGTGGGAAAAAGCACGCGACTGAAGGTTGTCAGTCTCGATCTCGGGGAAGCACCGCCGCGCATCTGCGAGCAGATGGGCGTGTCACCGACCACCGAACTGGTGCGGGCCGTGCGTGTCCGCTCTCTCGACCGCCGTCCCTACTCGCTCTCCACCGCCTATCTCCTGCCTGAGATCGGGAACACACTGGAGCGGCAGGATCTGGCAACGACCAACATGATCGATCTCGTCCAAAAAACCGGTGCCGTCGTGGAACAGGTCGAACAGACGCTGACCGCGACACTGGCGGACGACTACGCCGCAAAGCACCTCGAAATACCCATCGGCGCGCCGCTGATGCTGGTGAACCGGCTGTTCTTCAATGCAGAGATGAAGCCGTTCTACGCGGCGGAAATATTCTACCGCGCCGACCGCTATGAATATCGCGTCTCGCTCAAGCGAGAGGACGGCAAAGACTTCTCACTCGGCAATTGACGTTTCACGTCGCAAGAGGGCGCCTGAGCAATTGGCCCAACTCAACCACGAAATCGGCTAGGGCACTGCCTTCAATACGGTCTATCAAAGTAACCAAGAGATTGCTGTGCCCCTCTCCCCACGCAGAATCGATCAAGCGTTTTGCTTTCAGATCAACATCGGCACGTGTTAGTGCGCGTTCGCCATCGCCCTTTGGCACCATCACCTCTACACTTTCGACATTCCCGTCCGAAAGGAACAGGGTCACACGCGTCGGTCGGTTGGCCGGATAAAGTGCATCAAATCGCTCGTCCGCGCAGAGGGTAATTTTTTCGACCATTTGCAGCACATCGGCATGCTCCAGTCGCTGCTTGCCGAAACCATCGTGACGCAACGGGCCGAAGCATAGAGCCAGCGCGGCGGCATGGCGAAAACTGAAGCGTGCAGCCAGATCGCTTTTTGGCGATGGAGAGTCGTATTGCAACGCGGTCGAATAGACATCGATTCGAACCTCCACCAAGCGTGCGGGATCAAAGGCATCCACACGCTCACGAAGAAGCTCGATGCAATCCAGCATCGGGCCGAGATGCGCGCAGACAGGATGCCATTTCAGATAGGCACTGGTTATTTCAGAGTGCGACCAGCGACCATCTTCGCCAATGCCTTCGACCATGACAGAGGGAGAAAAGGCTTCGCCTGCACGCGGACCGAAGAACCGTTCGAGCGTGGCAACAGAGGGCAATAGGCCTGCCTTGGCGCTGCGAGCAGCGACGATACCATTTTGGACTCCGAGCCCAACGAACAAATGGTGAGCGCCTGCGCCTTCCATGCAAGTGTCGCGGAAAGGAAAGAGCGCGACGGCTGCGGCATTGCCTATGGCAGCCTCGATCAACGAGGCGCGAGCCTGCTCATCCATATCCTGTCCGAAAAGATAGGCCGCTGCCACTGCCGCGCCGATACAGCCGAATGTTCCGGTATCGTGAAGCAGCGGCTGCATTCCGCCCAAGGCCGAACCAACCCGCGCGCAAACCTCATATCCCGCCATGACGGCGTTGAGAAATGCAACTGCCGACGCCTGCGTCTCCTCGGCAACGGCCAGTGCGGCGGGAAGCACGTGGCTCATGGGATGGCCGCGTGCGCGACGATGGCCATCCTGCAATTGCAACACCGTCATAGCCATGCCGTTGATGAGACCGGCGGTTCCTGCCGTGCAAGGCTCAGCGAATCCCAGACACGAGGAGCCGCCACCGGTTTCGGCAAGAGCATGCCGGGCGTCCCGGATCGATGGATGCGCCGCTCCCGCCGCCATCACCGCAATCGTGTCGAGAATGAAATTGCGGTAGGCCTCGCGTACAGCCGGAACAGCCTCGGCGAAATGACTTGAGGCGGCGGCTACCGCAAGGTGTCTGGCGGCGCTTTGCATCATCAGCCTTTCACCTTGCCCTCGGCTTCCGCTCCCGCCTTCATCATGGCGTGCAGCATATCCAGCCGTGGCTCGACCGGAGGCGGATAGACGTCCCTGCCGTGGGTAAGGCCGAGCGCCAGAAACGTCTCGACCAGCTTGTACGTCAGTGGACCGGGATTGACGACGGGCACGGGCAGGTTCGCGGCGAGATATTCCCCGGCCTGATGCATGGTCGTCGACCCCAGGCAGATGACCTCCGCGCCGTCCTCCTCGATGCAGCGCATGGCAACATCGCGCATGCGTGGGAAGACGCTATCCTCCTTGCCGCCCAGCAGTTTGGAGAAATCCGGCGGCTGATCGAAGCTGCGCACCGAGGCGCATTGGCGGTCGAAACCATATTCGCGGATGGCCTTGCGGTATCGCGGCAGCGCTGGTTTCCATTGTGCCAGCACCGAGAATTTTCCGCCGAGCGTCAGTGCGTAGAGCATCGAGGCCTTGCCCGCACCGATGACGGGAATGGAGAGGACGGAGCGGAGCATGACCATGCCGCTATCCGACATCGTGTCGATACAGACGGCGTCAAAGCCTTCGTCTTGCGCCCTACATCCGGCCTCGAAGATCGCAACATCCATCAGGCCCCAGTCATGCGGAGACATGAAGGATGTCGGGCCGCAGGTGACGGGGCGATAGGTCAGTTCCCAATCCGCAGGCAGCGGCACATATTGCGATTGGGCTTCACGGTTGCGCACGCCCTCAGCATCCAGCGCGAAGGGAACGATGACGAGAATGCGGGTCATTGGCTACCCTCCAGATAGGCCGCACCGGCAGCACCGATAGCGCGGATCATGTCATGCTTGGGCGACAGCGGTGTCGGCCATGTCGCCTTGCTGTGGGTGAGGTTCAGGTCGAGCGCAATCGATGCCAGCTTGTAGGTAAGAGGACCGGGATTGATGACGGGAACGCCGATGCGGGCGGAGAGCCAGGAATGTGCCTCGTGCATGGTCGTGGAGCCTAGGATCAGCACCTGCGCGCCATCCTCCTCAACGCATTTTTTGGCGGCTTCCAGCAGAAGCGGAAAGACCTCGTCTTCCTTACCGGCAAGCAGGCTCTTATTGTCAGGCGTCACGCCAATCGAGCGCATCGAGGCACATTTATGCTCCATGCCAAGCTCGCCGAGCGTTTTGGTGTAGAGCATTTTCCAGCGATCCCACATCATCAGGATCGAGAACTTGTCGCCCAGCATCTGCGCCATCAGCATGGAATGGCGACCCGGCGCGATGACAGGGATGGTCAGAACGGAACGCAGCATCGACATGCCGCTATCGGACATGGTGTCGATGCAGACGGCGTCGAAGCCCTCCTTCTCGGCATCGAGCCCGGCGTCGAGGATCGAGAAATCGGCCAGCGCCATATCGTGCTGGCTCGAATAATTCTTCGGCCCAACCCTCACCGAGCGATAGTGAAACTCGATGCCGGGGCCGAGATCGACCGCCTTCATCTGCGCTTGCCTGCGGGCGAGATCGTCCTGCCCCATGGGAAACGGTACGATGACCATGACCTTTTTCATCATGTCCTCCTCTTGTTTTTCAGCTTTCGGAAGCAATCCGGGCGGCGGTAATGCCAGCCAAGCGGCCAAAGGCGGTCGCCGTCAAAAGACCATTGCCGGAGAGATATCCGTAATTGGAATCGCCAGACACGCCGCGTGCTGCACCACCACCCGCCATAAGGTTCGGCAAAACAGTGCCATCTTCGCGCAGCACCCGCGCCTCTGCATTTATGACCAGCCCGCCTTGCGTGTGGAACAATGCGCCGTTGACCTTGACCGCATAATAAGGCGCGCTCAGCACCTGATCTGGCGGAAAGCTTCGCCCGAAACGATCGTGCTCGCCGGTCCGTGCGCAGGTTTCGATGGCCTCGAGCTCCTCGCGGATGGCGGCAAGCGAAAGGCCCGTGACGGAGGCAAGTTCTTCCAGACTGTTTGCCGTCTTGATGGCACCCAGCTTGCGGATTTCACGGTAGTCGTAAAAGCCCATCCCAGCCTCATCGCCCTTGGAATCATAGATGTCCCAAGCGATGTGGTCAGGTTGCGAAGCGACTTCAGCGGCGTGTTCGGAATAGCCGCGCATCTCGTTGGAGAAACGCTGGCCTTGCATGTTGAGAAGAATGCCGCCCTTGGTGATGACAGCCCATGTCAATGGCAAGGCGTGCGGATAAGCGACGGACCCATGGCCCTGATAGGCGGCCATGTCAGCGACGGCAGCGCCGATCTCCAGCCCCCATTTCACCGCATCGCCCGTGTTGGAGAGGTGGCCGCAGCACTCGGCATCGGCAATCTCAGGGATGTATTGCTGCACGAGCGCGACATCTCCTGCAAAGCCGCAGGAGGCAAGAACGAGTGCCTTGCAGCCCAACATTTCCAGCGCGCCATCGGGACGACGGAAACGGACGCCTGTTACACGACCCGTCGCATCCACGTAGAGGTCTTCGACCGACGCATGTGTCACGACATCGATATCGGCGTTGGACACAGCAGCGAGAAGCGACTGCTCCAGATCGGCACCGGTCCGGCTTTTCGGGCCATGCATGCGAAGGCGCGAGTGGCCGGGATAGGTGAACCCCGTGACCAGTTCGAACTCCACCTTATGCGTAGCCATCAACCAGTCGATCATCGGACCTGCGGTTTTTGCAGCGACCAGCGCCATATCGTGCGGCGTGTGGTCATGGGTCTTGGCGACCAGATCTTGCGCGAAAAGTTCCGGACTGTCCTCAATGCCCGCTTCCTTCTGCAACTTTGTGCAGGGCGCAGGAATTAGACCAGCGGACAGGGAGGTGGACCCAGTGGGATTCTCGTCCCGCTCCAGCACCATGACCTCTTGCCCCGCATCATGGGCCGCAAGGGCTGCGACCAGACCGCAGGCCCCTGCCCCGACGACGACCACCGGCATTTCAAAATCGAACGTCACGCCTTCCGCAGATAGCACTGCCATGGCCGAAATCTCCTGCTCAATAGGTTGTGCGGTTTGCGTCCGGCGTGCCGTAGCGGGCTTCCAGTTCCTGAATTTCAGGCATCCGCGCCATATCGAAGAATTCCTTGAAGTTCATGACGTTGGGCGCGACCGAAGCGATGGTCTCTTCCGTCTTCAGAACCTGAAGCGTCTTGCGCGCCGCTTCGCAGGCCGAAAGCAGCAGCCAGTTGGGGTAGATAATGAGCTTGAAGCCCAGTGCCTCGATTTCCGAGCGCGTCAGGAACGGTGTCTTGCCCGAGGTCGCCATGTTGTAAAGCAGCGGAATGCCGGGGAAGCGCGGTGCGATATGCGACAAGTCATCCGGGCCGGGGCTTTCGATGAAGATGACGTCGGCACCGGCCTCGCGGTACATTTCGGCGCGGTCGAATGCGGCGTTGCGACCGTGTAGCGCCAGTGCATCCGTACGGGCGATGACAACGAAATTCTCATCGATACGCGCATCCACGGCAGCCTTGACCTTCGCGACCATGTCTTCGGCGGAAACGATCTGCTTGCCTGCGAGGTGACCGCAGCGTTTCGGCAGTACCTGATCTTCCAGATGCACGGCAGCTACACCACCGCGCTCATAGAGTTGAATGGCGCGCCGCACATTGAGCGGACCGCCAAACCCATTATCGGCATCGGCAATCAGCGGAATATCGGAGGCATCGGCAATGCGGGTGGCGTTATCGACCATCTCCGTCATCGTCAGCAAACCAACATCGGGATAGCCTAGGCGCGTGGCAGAGGTGCCAGCACCCGTCATATACATAGCGTCAAAACCGGCTTCGGTTACAAGGCGGGCATACATGGCATCGACCACACCGGGAGCCATGAGGGCTCGTTCGCCTGCAAGCAACTGCCGCAGACGTTGGGTACGTGTTAGGGACATTGTATTCTCCATTTCTCCGTAAATTGGCCCCGGCTCACTCCATCCGGGGCCGCGTCTCACATTCCGAGATAGGCCTGGCGCAACTGCGGATCGGCCAGCAGGGTCGCGGCCTCTCCCTGCATGACGAAACGGCCCTGCTCGATGACATAGGCACGCTTGGCAACACTCAGCGACTGCATGACATTCTGCTCCACCAGCAGCACGGCAACGCCGTCAGCATTGATCTTGGTGATCAGCCCGAACATTTCTTCGACCATGATGGGGGAAAGACCGAGCGACGGCTCATCCAGAATGAGAAGTTCCGGCTCCGACATCATGCCGCGACCGATGGCCAGCATCTGCTGTTCACCGCCAGAGAGTGTGCCCGCCAGCTGGTTCATTCTTTCGCGAAGCCTCGGGAAGATTTCGCAGATGCGCTCGAAATTCTGTTTGGTGTTTTTGCTGGCCCGGCGAAACGCGCCGAGTTTGAGATTTTCTCCAACAGACAAGTTGGGGAAAACCTTTCGTCCTTCCGGCACATGGGCGATGCCAAGCGCCACGATATCCCGCGCGTTTTTGCCTGTTATCGTCACGCCCTTGAAGGAAATCGATCCTGCACTAGGCTTGATGAAGCCGGATATCACATTGTTGAGCGTCGTCTTACCGACACCATTCGAGCCCAGCAGCGCGACGATTTCGCCATTTTCGACGCTCATATCGATGCCTTGCAGCACGCTCATCGAGCCGTAGCCTGCGCGGATGCCCTTGATATCAAGCATGGTTTTCCTCCTGCAGCCGCGCTGCGGCACCGTGGCCGAGATAGGCTTCCACCACGGACGGGTCCTTGACGAGTTCGCGCGGCGTGCCATGGGCAATCATCTTGCCCTGGTTCAGCACGTAAGCCGTTTCCGCCAGCTGCATCACCGCCTGCATGACGTGCTCGATCATCAGGAAGGTATGCCCTTCCTCGCGGATTTTTCTGATGATGCCGACGATCTCGGTAATTTCGGAGGGGATAAGCCCTGCCATGACCTCGTCGAGCAGCAGCAGCTTCGCTCCCGTTGCCAGCGCCCGCGCCAGCTCCAGCCGTTTACGCCCGGCAATCGTCAGCGAAGATGCGGGACGATCAAGCATCGCGCCCATACCCAGCCGCTTGCCCACATCCCGCGCCACCGACATGGCTTCGCGACGGTCGTGATGGTGAAGATAGGCACCAACAGCGATGTTTTCCTGAACCGTGAGCCCCGCAAAGGGTTGGACGATCTGGAAGGTGCGGATCATGCCCAGCGCGCAGATGCTGTGCGGTGCAAGGCCGGTGATGTCCTTGCCTTGAAAGCGCACCGTGCCTTCGTCGGCCTTGGTAAAACCGGCAATCATCGTAAAGCAGGTCGTCTTGCCTGCGCCGTTGGGGCCGAGAAGTCCGACAATGGAGCCCTCGGGCACATCGAGCGAAGCGTCGGTGACAGCCTTCAAGCCGCCGAAGCTTTTGGAAAGATTACGAACCTCAAGCATTGTCGTCCTCCTTCTTCTTGAAGGTGCCGAGCTTGCCGGCGAGTCCAACAAGACCGTTGGGCAGGAAGCGCAGCGCGCAGATCAGCACAATCGCGTAGAGCACGAAATTCAAACCGGGCGCATTGGGCAGCAGATGTTTCGCGCCTTCACCGAGGAGATGCAGGCCGAGTGTGCCGAGAAGCGGACCCCAGATGGTCCCGGCACCGCCGATGATCGGGCCGATCAGCGCCTCGATGGAGACGGCGCTGCCATAGACCACGTTGCTATCGATGAAGAGCCAGAGTTGGAGGTACAGCACACCGGCAAGACCACCGAATGCCCCGGAGATGGCCATCGCCTGCACCTTGATCTTGTAGGTGTCGATGCCGAGCGCGCGGGCTGCATCTTCATTTTCCCTGACGGCGATGAGATAGGCACCGAAGCGGGAATATTTGATCAGAGCCGTCAGCGACATGACCAAGGCCACCACGACCAGAAGGGCAGTATAGGCAATGGCGCGGTCGTTGAATTGCAGGTTGGCCACGCCGGGTGCCAGCTTCAATTGCAGCCCGCTGCCGCCGCCGGTGAAATCGAAGGAAGACGCGCAGATGCGCAGCACTTCGGCAAAGGCCAGGGTGACGAGCGCGAAGTAGGAGCCCTTCAAGCCATAGCGGAAGGCCAGAGCGCCAATGAAGGCACCCATGACGGCACCGGCGAGAATGCCAGCACCGAAGCCGACCCATGCGTTGACGCCATACTGCACCTGAAGGATGGCAGAGGCATAGGCACCCGTTCCATAAAGTGCTGCATGACCGAAGGAAGACAGGCCGCCGAAACCGCCGGTGATGTTCCATGAGAGGGCGACGACCGCGACGATCAGCGCATTGATGGTAAAGCCCATCCACACCGGCGATGAGGCGAAATAGACCCCGAAGAGATAGGCGAGAGCCGCCGCAATAAGGGCGATCTGCCCGATGGATTGAGGTCTCATGTCCTTGCCCTCCCGAGAAGCCCTGACGGTTTGAAGAGAAGGATGAGGATGAAGGCGAGGAAGATGCCAATTTGGCCCAGGCTTTCGCCAAGGAAGAGACCGCACAGCGACTCGATGACGCCGAGAAGAAGGCCAGCGACCAAAGCACCCAGCAGGCTGCCCATTCCACCCAAAACCACCGTCGTGAAGGCGACCAGAACGAAGGTGTAGCCGACCTGTGGCGTGATGTAGAAAGTGGGCAACAGCAGGCAGGCGGCCAGTGCCACGCAGGCGGTGCCGATGCCGAAGCAAATGGCATAGGTGTGGTTGACGTCGATGCCGACGAGTTCTGCACCGCGCTTTTCGATTGCAACGGCACGAATAGCAGAGCCTGTGCGGGTATAGGCCATGAAGCACCAGAGCAGCGGAGCAACGGCGAGGGCTGCGCCGAAGGCAATGACACGACCGAGCGGCAGGTATGCACCCAGCACTTCAACGGTGTCATAGGCATAGGCGATATCAGCCGTGCGCGTATTCGACGTCCAGAAGTAGAGCGCCAGATTGTCGATGATCATCGACACCGCAAGCGTGATGAGAAGAACATTCTGTTCCGAGCCGCTGCTCATCGGCGCAATCAGGAACCGCTGCAAGACGTAACCGAGCGCGAAAAAGGCCGGAAGCACGAGGGGAATGGCGAGATAGGGATCGACGCCGAAATAGAAGTAGAGGAAGTAGACGGCGTAGAGCGCCAGCATCAACAGGCTGCCATGCGCAAAGTTGATGATGTGGAGCACGCCATAAATCAGGGTGAGGCCCAGCGCCACAAGCGCATAGACGGCTCCCATCATCAGGCCGCTCAACACGGCAGGTAAGATCAGACTTGACATCAGGGCTTGCCTCTCTGTCGTTTGAAGAGCGCCCCCAGGGACATCTGCGTCCATGGGGGCGAGACCGTGTCAGTTTTTGGCAGGGATCGGGAAGACCGCTTCTGCGGTGGCATATTCCTTCGGAAAGACCAGTTCGATCTTATCACCACGGATCTGCGTGTTCACCGGCTGCGAGTTGACATTGTCGCCATTGACGAACTTCGTTGGACCATAAGGCATGATGGACTGGTCGAAGGTCGATGCGGCCAAGGCTTCGATCATCTTCTGGCGATCAGCCGAAGCGCCGCGTTCCAGAGCGTCAGCAATGACCTGAATCGTTGCATAGGACACCATGACGTCGTAAGTCAGGTCCAGCTTGGCAGCGGCCACGCTGGCGGCGAGTGCCTTGGACAGATCCTTGGACGGATCGTACCAGTGATTGCAGTCCATCACATATTGAGCGACTTCCTTGTTCTCGCGAACGAACTTGATGTTGGATGCAGCACCACCAAGGATGGAATAGATGGCCTTGAGTTCGACCCGCTGCTGGCTCAGCGCACGAGCCATCAAGGTGTACTCGTTGATGTAGTTCGAAGGGATAAGAATGTCAGCCTTCGATGCCTTGACGCGAAGCGCAATGTTGGAAAAGTCGCGCTGTGGTGTCGGGTGCGAGATGGTCTCGACGACTTCGATGCCCTGCTTCGGCAGTTGCTCAGCAAGAATTTTCGCCATGTTGGAGCCGAACGGACCGTCCTCATGGACGATGGCCGCCGTCTTGATGGAATTGCCAGCGCCTGCATTGAGCAGCTTGAGGTTTTCAAGCGCGACGCTCGTGCATTTGTTGACGCCCGGCGTGAAGCGGAAAACGTTCGGCAGGCCACGCTGTACGACCGTTTCAGCGGTGCCAATGGAGAAGACCTGCGCGAGATTGTACTTTGCCGCAGCCTGCGAGGACGCAAGGCCGAGTGCGGATGCTGTCGCGCCGGTGAAGGCGCAGGCATCGGCCTGGATCAGCGTATCGACAGCGGAGGCCGCGGCTTCCGGGCGGCTCTGTGCATCGACGATGACGAGCTCGATTTTAGCTCCGCCCATGGATTTTATGCCGCCTGCGGCATTGATCGCTTCTGCGGCGAACTTTGCGCCGGCAGCACTTTGAGTACCGTTATAGGCAAGATTACCCGTGAGCGGTTCGATAACGCCAACCTTCACGGTGGCGGCCTGCGCGCGCAGGATGGATGGTGCAGCCAGGCTGACCGCAAGGGCACCAGAGACTTTTAAAAGGTCGCGTCGTTCGATTTTGAATGTCATTTTTATGCTCCCAGTTTTTTTATGAGACGGCAAAAGAAACTCGCTGGTCCGCCCGTCAACGGCCCAGCCAGGAATGCGACGCCATTCGATCCGTCTCGAAGGCGGTGATCTGCTCCATGTATGTGAATGTCATCTCGATCTCGTCCAGACCACGCAGAATGCAGTCCCGCGCAAAGGGATCGATGGCGATGCGGTGGGTGCCGAGATTGCCCGGCAGGATCAGTTGTGCAGCCTCAAGATTAACCGTAACCTCCGCGTCGGGAAAGCGGGCGAGATGTTCAGCCAGCGCATCACAATGCTCAGCCGCCAGGCGAACCGGCACAAGCCCATTTTTCAGCGCATTGTTGAAGAAGATGTCGCCAAAACTCGGCCCGATCACCGCCCGGATGCCTTGATCCACCAGCGCGTAGACAGCACCTTCGCGGGACGATCCGCAACCGAAATTATCTTCGACAAGAAGAATGGTCGCGGCATCGGCACCGGGCTTGTTCAGCGGGAATGCAGCGTCGATTTCCCCATGCTCGTCGCGCCTGATGTCGTGGAACAGAAACTGGCCATAGCCCTGCGCACGGTCCGCCTTCAAAAAGCGTCCGGGAATGATCTGGTCCGTGTCGCAGTTGACGCCGGGTATGGCGACTACCGTTGATGTTTCGCGAGTGAATGCTTTCATCATTGTGCCCTCACATCGTGCGCACGTCGGTCAGACAGCCGCTAATGGCAGCGGCAGCCGCCATAGCCGGACTGACCAGATGGGTGCGCGCGCCGGGGCCCTGACGACCGACGAAATTGCGGTTGGAGGTGGAGGCGCAGCGTTCGCCGGGACCAACCACGTCACCGTTCATCGCCGCGCACATGGAACAGCCGGATTCACGCCATTCAAAGCCTGCCTCACGGAAGGTGCGCGCAATGCCCTCGGCTTCCGCCTGCTCTTTCACCTGAGTCGATCCCGGCACGACGATGGCCGGGATCATCGCCTTGCGACCTTTGAGAATGGAGGCAGCCGCCCGCAGATCCTCGATCCGGCTGTTGGTGCAGGAGCCGATGAAGACCTTATCCAGTTTCAGGCCATCCAGCGGCGTGCCGGGCGCAAGCTCCATATACTCAAGCGATTTCGTCGCCGCCTTGCGCTTGTCGGAACCGTCGAAACTTGTTGGATCAGGAACGCGTCCGTTGATCGAAACGGCATCTTCCGGGCTTGTTCCCCATGTCACCATCGGCGCGATTTCCGCACCGTCCATTCTAACTTCCGCGTCAAAGAAAGCGTCGGTGTCGCTGGAAAGCGTGCGCCAATGGGAAACCGCGCCGTCCCATTCCGGCTCCGATGGCGCAAAATGGCGACCTCGCACATAGGCAAACGTCGTGTCATCCGCCGCGACCATGCCGAAGCGGGCAGCGGCCTCGATTGACATATTGCAAAGCGTCAATCGTCCCTCGATGGAGAGATCGCGAACCACCTGACCGGCAAATTCAATGGCATGACCACCGGCCCCCGCAGCTCCGATCTTCGCAATCAGCGCCAGCATGACATCCTTGGCCGTCACGCCCTGCCCCAGCATGCCGTCAATGGTGACACGCATCGTCTTGGGACGAGACTGCCACAGGGTCTGGGTGGCCAGAACATGGGCGTTTTCGGATTGGCCGATACCGAATGCGATGGCGCCCAGCGCCCCTTGCGTTGACGTATGGCTGTCGGAACAGACGATGGTGAGGCCCGGCAGCGTGATGCCCTGTTCCGGTGCCACGACGTGAACGATACCTTGTTCACGGCTCGACAGTCCGAAATGGCGCATTCCGCCCCATTCCATGTTTTCATCGAAGGTGTCGATCATGTGGGCGATGGCCGGGCTTGCCGCATCGCGCGATGTTCGCCCCAGTGTCGGCACATAATGGTCGGCAACACCGAAAATCTGCTGCGGACGCCGGGGCTTCAAGCCACGCCGCTTGAGATCGGCAAAGGCATGGAAGCTGCCCTCGTGGATCATATCGCGGTCGATATAAAGCAGCGACGGACCTGCTGGATGCCGCAATATTTCGTGCTCATCCCAGATTTTGCCCAACATTGTGCGCGGTGCGGCTGCTTGCGCCATGACCTTGTCTTCCTGTTATTCGGCTCGACGTTCGGTTTCAGCCAGCGGCACGGAACGCCGCGCAGATGTCACCCGCGGGTGCGTTCCACACACCCTCATGCGACAGGATGTAATCCAGTGCTTCACGCAGATATTCGACACGATACGGCATGCCGGACACCCAGCTGTGCAGCGGCAGGCTCATGACGCGACCACCATATTGCGCGCTTTCGCGGTAGAGCACATCGAACCGGTCCTTGACCTGCTGCACCCATTCGGCTTCCGACTGGAAATATTCGTCGGCCACCACACGGTCATCGGTCTCGTAGGCCATGGGCATGGCCAGCAGCGAACCGTTTTTTGTCTGCATCTCGTAGGGAAGATCGTCATTTGCCCAATCAAGGCTGTAGGCGATCCCGTTGCGCGCCAAAAGATCGGGCGTGTTGAACCCCTGCGCACGGCCCGGCGACAACCAACCCTCGACCTTCTGTCCACTTGCTTCGCGAAGCAGGCTCAAAGCCTCGGCAATGATTGCGTTTTCCTCGTCTTCGCCAAGACCGGAGTGATGGACCTTGCCCATATCCAGACCATGAGCGATGATTTCATGCCCGCCTCTGATGACAGCTTCGATCAGTGCCGGATAACGCGAGGCAATCACGCCGTTGATGGCGAAGCTGACTTCCAGCTCTTTTTCGGCAAGAAGCTTGAGGATGCGGAAAATGCCGATGCGATTGCCGTAATCGCGGTTCGTGTAATAGCGAAAATCCGGGTAAGGCATGGACAACGCGCCCGGTGCCTTAAAGGGTTTGGACGGCATGTCGAGCGGAAAATGCTGGACATGGGTGACGATGGATAGCGCGATGCGCGCGCCATCGGGCCAGGCAATCGGCTTGCGGGTGAACAAGTCGCTCCACGCATAGCGGTCATGATCCATGCCATAATGACGGGCGGGGTATTTGAGATAGTCTTCAGGCATAGACATCAGCGCGCTCCCTTCCCGGAATTATGGGCGACCATGGCAGCACTCATGGCGTCATAGGCACCGCTGGCGTGATAGGCGGCTGCGATCTCGCGGCCTGTCGTTTGCCAAACGCCGTCATGTCCAGCGATATAGTCGATGGCCTCGGCAAAGGCGTCGATGCGATGCGGCTGACCTACCAGATAGGGATGCAGCGGAATGCACATGACAGTCCCGCTCTCATCGCCTTCCTTATAAAGCTGATCGAACTGCCGCTTGATGATTTCGCCGTAGTGGCGCGGCGTGACCTTCTGGCTGTTGTAAACGATGACATCGTTCATCTCGAGCGAGTACGGCATGGAAATCAGCTTGCCGGACTTGACCTTGACCGGCATTGGCTGGTCGTCATGGAACATGTCGCAGGTGTACTGAATGCCCGCTTCCGACAGAATGTCCATCGTCCAGAAATTGTTGGACAGTGCTGGCGACAGCCATCCTGCCAGTTCCTGACCGGTGTGCTTGCGCACCGTATCGAAGGCATCGCGGATGACGGCGCGTTCCTGTTCGATATCGAGATTATAGACATAACGGGTGTTGTAGATGCCGTGGGAAAAGAACTCCCAGCCGCGATCCGCACAGGCCTTGATGATTTCAGGGTGGTGATCGCACAGCGCGACATTGAGCGAGACAGAACCGCGAAAACCCGCTTTGTCCATCGCCGCCATCATCCGCTGCCAACCGGCGCGGTTGCCGTAATCGCGATGGGAATATTGCAGAACATCCGGGTTTGGCCGCGCCCAGGGCGTGCGGGTCGGGTTGTTCGGCGGGTTGTATTCGTAGAATTCGATGTTCGGCGCGATCCAGACCGCGATCTTCTTGTTGCCGGGCCAGACGATCTTCGGGCGGTTGGGCCAGGGCAGATAATCGTAGAGCCCCAGATCAGACTTCATGGCGGTGTCTTCAGCGGCCATCTCAGCGAACCTCCGGCTGATAGGCCTCGTACCAGGCAATGGCATCCGAGACCGGGATGACGTCGCCATATTTCACGGAGATATCGTAGAGATTGGCGAAATGCGGGCTCTCATGCTTGTCTGCCACACACTCTTCAGGAACGATGACCCGGTAGCCGCGCGAAATCGAATCCACCACGCAGGCGCGAACGCAGCCAGATGTGGAGCCGCCCGTCAAAACAACCGTGTCGCACTGGTGCCAGACCATCAACGACTGGAGATTGGTCTCATGAAACGGTGACGCCATGCGCTTGTTGATGACGATGTCCTTTACGTGATCGATCTCCAGACGCGAATCGAACTCGGCTCTGCGCGAACCGACCTTGATGTTCTGCAGGGAATCCGGCGTATTCGTGCGCGTGCCCCAGACACCGCAATCCTCACCCGATTCCATGTAGGCCACATAGGTCCAGGTCACGGGCAGGCCCTTGTCGCGGGCGAGATTTGACAGCGTGTTGACGTATTCGAGCTGCCGGGGGTCGGTTTCGTAAGCGGAGACGAATTCGCCGAGAGACGTATAGGCGCATTGCAGATCGATGTTGATTAGCATTGGCTTGCGACCGAACCCAAAACGCTTGCGCGTAGGATTTGCCTTGGCGTTTTCGTAAAGTTCACGTGCGGTAAGCGATGACATTTCCATGACGACCTCCAGTGCATTGCGACCCTTCACACGACCGAAATACAAGTCGCTTCCTCAGCAAAGGCGCCGTTTTATTATTTCTATTGTTATCACTTTATATCATTTGTAAAGTCCCTTTTGAAAAGCGCGTCGCTCTTTTTAGAAGACGCTTTTTGTCTGAGCAGTTGCCTCGCAAATGCCAGCGTTCATGCT
Source organism: Agrobacterium vaccinii (assembly GCF_021310995.1). Taxonomy (NCBI): domain Bacteria; kingdom Pseudomonadati; phylum Pseudomonadota; class Alphaproteobacteria; order Hyphomicrobiales; family Rhizobiaceae; genus Agrobacterium; species Agrobacterium vaccinii. The sequence goes on from NZ_CP054151.1 coordinate 265,584, forward strand.
GATAAAGTGAGCAACCAAAGCCCTTTTGACGGAGAGAAACCATGACGCTTTCACCATGCCCACCGATCACCGATGCTGACTGGCCAGAAAGCATCAGTGATCTGCGCGATGGATTCGCCGGCCAGCTCAATGTCTATCGCACCATGGCGCACCACCCTGCTCTCTTGCGAAGCTGGGCGCCTCTTCGACAACACCTCGTCAAGAACAGCGCGCTGGGGGCCAGCCGTTCGGAAGTCGTCATTTTGCGCACTGGCCACCGCCTCGCCTCGCATTACGAGTGGGCACACCATGTCAGCAGGGCGCGCGCTCTGGGCTTTACCGACAAACGCATAAGCGCCATCGCTGCCATGCCGGATGGCGAGGATGGCTTGATCGTCAGAGCGGTCGACGCCCTTATGGACCTACGCTATATTCCCGCAACTCTGGAAGCCGAACTTGCTGAGACGATTGGCCGTGAAGCCGTGTTCGATCTGATCGCAACGGTTGGTTTCTACACAGTCCTCGGCGGTATTCTGATGACGTATGATACGCCTCTTGACGACAATGTCGCGTCCGAGCTCTCACTGAACCCAATATCGCCAGTGACTTGAAATTTTAGACGTGACCGTAAAACTCCACGTTGGCGACTGTTTCGGAATCAATATGGATAGCCAAGGCACTTGTGGATATGAGGTGCGCTTACGACAGGTTCTTCCCGTAGAAAAGCAGGATCGCAGCGAGAGTGACGACCCCGACGCCTGTTAGGCCGAGATACCTGCTTCTCGTTACACTTTCCCGATGGACTACAGCTACCGCGAAAGTGCAAAGCGACCACATTGCGGCGATAATGACCAACAGCCAGGAATACAGAAACGGACCGAGATCGTAGCCTCCACCACCGATGGACGGTGCAGGATTTATATCAACCTGCGCGCCGATCAAGGTGAGAACCGGTATCACGAGAACCGATATCCATACCCAGAACAACTTGTTTTTCATCAGCATTCACCGAGTAAGCGACGATACCGGTGAGCGGCATCGCACCTCACCGTATACGCCATACGCGATGCTGGAGGTAGCCAAATCCACAACAACATCCCATCCTGATTTGCCATCAGTTTTGAGAGAATACCTGGAACGGATCTAGCACCCCAAAAGTCTGGATCAAAATTCAAGCAATAAGATTCGGGTCCTTCCAAAGACGAAATCCGCCTTCGAAAGCGAGTGCGTTGTCACCACGCCGGCAATTGGGAGGCAGGGTTTCGAGTTTTTTGACGTTGCCGCCGCCGATGACGAGGTAGTCAGGCTCAAGGGCTGAAGTCAGGCGCTTCACGACATCGAAGACGCGCTTGCGCCACACCGTATTGCCCTTTTTCTTGCGATAGGCTTCGCTGACATAATGTTCATATGTCTTTCCTTTTCGATACGGCAGATGCGCGATCTCCATGGGTTGGGTCACATTTTCGACCATCATCGCAGCACCGAGCCCCGTGCCTAAACCTAGAAACAGCATTCGCCCGCCAACATAGGAGCCGATAGCCTGGATGAGCGCATCATTCACGATGCGAACTGGGCATCCGAAGGCTGCAGCGTAATCGTAGCCAACCCAGCCTTCACCCAGATTGACGGGGTCGTGCAGCGGCTTGTTGTGCACGACCGGGCCTGGATAACCGATGGCGATCACGTCGTAATGCATCCCAACCGCCATAGCCTTCACAGCAGCGACCATGTCCTGTGCGGTCATCGCCGCTCCGCTCTCGACCTTATTTTCTTCGCCGCCCGCGCTGGAACGGATTTTCACATGGCTGCCACCGATATCGATCGTCAGCACGGTGCGATCTTTTTCCTTCACCATATGATCCGTCATCCTGTTTTCCATCATCGTCAAGTGGGCTCGATCCGAGCACGCGGCAGCGGTTATATACCGCGAGCAAGCCACAGTATGGCCTGCTCAACGGCATTTCCTCTATTTCGCCTTTTCGAGATGGCCGCCAAACGCGTGGCGCATCGCAGAGAGCACCTTGCCCGAAAACTCCGCCTCGCCACGTGAGGAAAATCGCTCGAAAAGCGCGGACGAGAGCACTGGTGCGGGAACACTTGTCTCGATGGCTGCCTGAAGGGTCCAGCGTCCTTCTCCAGAATCCGAGACGCGCCCATCATAGTGCTCGAGATGCGGGTCCTGCTTTAGCGCTTCCGCGGTCAGGTCGAGCAACCAGGAACTGATGACCGAGCCATGCCGCCAAACCTCTGTCACAGCAGGGAGATCAATATCGAACTGATAATATTGCGGGTGGGCCAGCGGTGCGGTTTCTGCATCGGCTTCGCGGGTGCGGGTTCCCGCATTCGCAGCCTTGAGGATGTTCAACCCCTCGGAATAGGCTGCCATCACGCCATACTCGATGCCGTTATGAACCATCTTGACGAAGTGACCCGCGCCGGATGGACCGCAATGCAGATAACCCATAGGCGCAGTGCCGGTGGTTGGATCAGCTGTAATTCCCTGTCCCGCGCCGGGGGCCAGTGACGCAAAAATCGGATCGAGCCGCTCGACGGCCGCCTTCGGTCCGCCAATCATCAGCGAGTAACCACGCTCCAGCCCCCACACGCCGCCCGAGGTGCCGGTGTCGATGAGGTCGATACCACGCGTGGCGAACTCTGTGGCGAGATCGATCGCATCGCGATAGTTGGAGTTGCCTCCATCGATGATGGCGTCGCCCTTCTCAAGTTTAGCGGCAAACTCCCGTGCGATCTTGGGTGTAATTGCGGCGGGCAGCATAAGCCAGACGGCGCGCGGCTGCGAAAGTTTTGCCACGAGGTCTTCGGGCGAGGTGGCCCCGGTCGCACCTTCCTTCACAAGCGCTGCGACATTGTCTGGATTGACGTCGAACACGACGCAATCGTGGCCGTATTTAAGGAGGCGACGCACCATGTTGGCGCCCATTCGTCCGAGTCCGACCATTGCAATCTGCATTTTTACACTCCGTTTTCGTTCGACCGTTTCGGTCGCATTATTCGCCGAGGCGAACGGCAAAATTCTGGTTTTCCCAATGGCCCTCTCCCGGCCAGAAGAAAGTGAAGTCGATAGTAGAACCGGCTGGCGCTTCCTGAACCGGCAAATCGGCAAAATGCGTACCAAGGCCGGAGCTGGTCGTTTCCGAATCAGTCGTCGTCACCCATCCATCGAGGCTCCAATGAACGAGGGCCGGTACTTCAAGTTCCAGCCGAAGATCTTTTCCTGTCGGAATTGCGGCCAGTCGGTTGTTGAAGCGCCAGATGCGTAGGAGTGATGTCGTTTTTGCCCTTATGTAACGCTCGGCACCCTGAGGAGGCATATCGAATACCGCACCGTCGGCCAGTGAGCGCAGCAGTTTGATATGCTCGGAATGCGCCCAGACGAGTGGCATCGCGCTGCCCGATGGGCGACCATAGAACAGTTCGCGCTCGGGAATATCAGCACTGTCCCAGACCTGTTCGGGCAACAATCCACCGTCGCCAGCCGATTTTTCCAGCGTCGTCAAAAGTGCTTCGGCGACCTCGCGGTGCCCCGCGGCCAGTTCGTAGTGGGCACGCTCGCCGGTCAGAAGCGGCCATGCACGCCCTTGCCCTGTGCCATCGAACGGCCACCCATCCTCATGTTCGCCATAACCGTCACCGGTATAGCGATACCAGACGGGCCCCTGAGGCAAATCGACCTTGAGGCTGTGGTCGATCGCCTTCACGGTTGCAACGATGCGTGGATCATCGGGCGCGCGCAGGCCAAAACGCACCAGCGCCAGCGCATCCGGGCTGATGACCGTACCTGTGGGCAAGGAAGAACGGTCAGGCGTCTGGTTACGGATCGGCGTAGCGCCTGAAAGGACAGCGGCACCGGTTTCATCGGGAGAAGCGATGCGCACATAGTGACCGGATATACCGAGTTCCGCGCAAAAGGTGTCATCCCCTGCAAATGTCCAGTCCTCGATCTGCTCGTTCCAGCAGTCGGCAGTTTCGCGCAGATGGGTGGCGGCCACGGCATCATCCGCTGCCTCCAGAAAATCAGCGGCTGCGAGCAGTGCCGCGATCTCGACAGCCAGCGTGAAGGGGCTGTAACCGGCATCCTCTTCCCAGCGATCCTCGCCGGTAACCGGCCCGTTGGCGAGAATATAGCCCGCCGCGCTGCGCACCATCGGCATAAAATCCCCCTGCCCTGCTGCATCCAGATGGTCGCGGCACCGCAGCATGTCGGCCAACAGAATGGGAAAAGCGCATTCGTCCATCTGAACGCCCGGCCAATAGGGCTTTCCGTCCAGCCACAGGTTCTGCGGCCAGCGACCGGAGGGTTCCTGAACATCCCGCAGATAGTCAAGGATCGCAAGCGCCTCGCCGACATCACCCGCAGCCAGAAAGCCGCCCGCTGTTTCCACCAGATCGCGCGGCCAGACAAGGTGATAGCCGCCGAGATCGTCGTCGCCCTTCGAAAAACCCCAGGGTATCGATAGGCTCGCGACCACCGCGCCCGGACGATCGGCAGCCCGATGCGCAGCCAGCACCGCGGTCGAGACGCGGTAGGCGTTGACACCGTCCTTCTTATCGCGATCAAGCGCCACGAGACCGTTCTGCCAACCGCGCCAGTTTGCAACGTAGAATTTGCGCGCCTTTTCGAACCCATCATTAAGACTGGCCGTAGCAGCCTCAGCCGCTTCATATTCGGTCTGGCCAAAACCAAGCGCCAGCGTCGCCGTGCGTTGGCCGCCGGTTAAGTCTATTTCTCCAGCAAGCGCGACATTGCCGTCATCAGCACGCTGATATTGCTGGAGAATGCGTCCGTCTTTGCGCAGCTGCTGCCAGCCATCGGACGCCCCGACAAAACCGGCACTGACGGCTTGCCAGGGGCAGTCTGAAATGAGCGCTAGATAGCGCGACCGCCCGCTGGCGAAGAGAACGGTCCGCCCCTCATATTCGCCGATCCAGCCCGAATTCAGATCTCCCGAATTAACGAGATGCGGCGCAAGCAACGCCGTCAAGCGGTAGTCCGCAGCCTTTCCCTTCAAAGGGACAAACGTGACCTGCTGAAGGACACAGCTGCGAGCCGGATCACTGATCACCTGCTTTTCGATACGGTACGCCTCGTCTTCCGCGGTATTAACGATCGAAAAAGCGGGAACACCATCATCAAGGGGATGAGTCACCGACGTGCAGTCTCGCTTCTCCTCGGAGAAATAACCATCCGGGCCGGTCACGACAAAACCGAAATCGCGCGTGCAAGCGCTGTCGACACGCGGATAATATATTTCGTTAAGTATTCCATGACTGAGCGTGAACCAAACTGGCGACGTTTTTGAAAGGGCCGTTCCAACGCCATTCTTCGCACTCGACGTCCAACGCGCCGCGACCCCAGGCGCGCCTGGCGCGCTGTCGATCATCGTGCTGCGTGTAAATGCTTGGGGAGTAAACGCTTTTTGTCCCTGGTCCATAGGGGAAACCTCGGTAGTAAACGAATGGACGCTTCGCGTTGCGAAGGGAACGACCATCGTAGCTGAGTTCCACATCGCTTCGGATGTGGCTTCACATCCAAGCTAGGCTCCCGCATCTCGGCCTACAACTTACGTTTTTGTAATTTATCTGGACCTACACGTCAGCGTCGACAGGGCGCGCACGTCGAAAGCCTGAAAACCCATGCATCAGCCGACGCTTGCCGGACCTGCGATAAGGCCGGCAAGCTTTGCCCGTTGATATAGGGAAGCGCCCAGACAACGAAATTCATCGTCGAGATTATGCGCTTGCTTTAATTGGAAGCTCTCTGAATTTAAGACGCCAGACGAATGTGGCGATCATTTTCGGCGAGAAGCTTCTTTGCCCGTGCAAGGCTTTCCGGCTGTTCAGCATGATAGCGACGACCGATTTCCATCATCATAACTGTGCCCGGTAGGAATGTTAGCTCAGCGAAGATTCCGTCCCAGTCCATATCGCCCCAACCGAGTGGCATGTGCAGATCGCCTATACCAAGCGCTGTGTTCTCTTGGATATGGTATGGTTTGTAGAACGCCTGCGGGCGACCGAAGCTGTCGTGAACATGCAGGTGCCCGGTCACGGGTGCCATGGCGCGCAGCTCATCGCGGAAATTCAGGCCACGATAGGTGGATTCAATATAGGCATGGCTGAAATCGATCAGCGCTACGAGATTGGGGTGACCGACAGTTCTGACGGTTTCCGCAATCTGGGTCGGTGTCTGGCGGTATTGCCCAAGTTCCGTGGTGAAGATGTTTTCGAACGCAATACGGACGCCATAGGGTTTGCAAAATTCCGCAAGCTCAAACAGTGCCTCGCGTTCGCGGCGGTCGGCATCTGCACGCTCCGCCAGTTGATCGGCGCGCAGGCATCCGCCGTGCTGGACGAGAATGCGCGCATCGATGCGATCGCAAACGACGGCCAGCGCTTTGGCGGCATCGATCTGATAGCGGCACGTCGCCGGGTCCATGAAATTGGACGAGACGAGACCGTGGACGGTGTAGCGAAAATCGAACTGTTTCGTCAAAGCGACGAGCCGTTCGGCGCGTTCCTCAATAATACGTCCCCCGGCGATAAGGTCGAGGCTGGTAAGTGCCAGCTCGACGGTATCGACGCCCATATCGGCGAGAACGCGCAATTCCTGTTCGAGGCTTGCCAGTTCTCCGTCGATAGAGCCGGCATTGAAGCCTGTGCCAATGATATTACCCATGTTCGTCTTCCTCTTCAGGTCGGTTGCATTTGGGAGTGGATGTCACGATGGAGCCGCAGCACAAGGTCGGGGCTATCGGATGTGAGATGACCGATTTTGCGCTCCAACCATGGGCGGATCAGCGCCTCGTCGTTGAGCGTCCAGACGCCGAGCCGGTGGAGTGGCAGTGTCTGCGTGATGAGCGTCCACTCCGCCGCCATCAGCTCGTGATGGATGGCGACGATATCGACGAGGCTGTCGACGCTCTGTAGAAAGGTTTCAAGGCCGCCCTGCTTTGCTGCCCATTCGGCATTGACCGAAACCAGACGCGCGATATGCGGCGCAACCCGGCGGCATTCTTCCAGCACCGAAACATCAAACGATGTAAGATGGCATCGGCTGGCGAGGCCAAAGCGCTCGATCTCTGCGACCACCTTTTCCGTGATGCCGGGATAGGGCCGCTTCGCCTCGTCGGATTTGATCTCGACATGGAGCTGCTTGCCATCGGCTTTCGCCAGAACGGCAAGAACGTCGCCAAGCGTCGGCACGGTGTCCGCTGACCCTTCAAGATATGTCGTTTCGCGACCCTGTGGCGTCAGCGCACGAACAGGTCCGTTCATGTCGGTGGTGCGGTCAAGCGTAGCGTCGTGGATGACCAACAATTCGCCAGCGTCGGTCAGGTGCACGTCGAATTCGACGGCATCCACATCCAGTGCCAACACGTTGCGAAAGCCGGTGAGCGAATTTTCGGGCCAGAGGTTGCGGGCGCCGCGATGGCCGACGATTTTTGTCATGGGAGTGTCCTTTTAGCGGAGTGTCGGGTCGAGTTTGTCGCGCAGCCAGTCACCGACCAGCGAGATGGAGAGCGTCGTCATCATGATGACGAAGGCCGGGGCCAGCATGATCCAGGGCGCGCGGGTCAGATATTCGCGACCGAAGCCGACCATGTTGCCCAAGCTTGTCTCCGGGGGCTGGACGCCAAGACCGAGGAAGGAGAGCCCGCTTTCCATCAGGATGATTTCCGGGAAGGTCAGTGTCATGGAGACGATGAGCGTCGCGGCGACGTTGGGCAGTATGTGGCGCATGTAGACGCGCGCGGGTGTGGCACCCAGCTGCACGACAGCCGAGGCATAGCCTTGCGCACTGGCCGAAATGGCCAGACCGCGCGCGATACGGGCGTAACGCTCCCACCCGTAAAAACCCATCAGGCCGATCAGCAGCGGCATGGAGGAGCCGAAAAAGGCGAGAACCGCCAATGACATGACGAGGAACGGTAATGCGGCCTGGAAATCGGCCAACATCAACACGAACTGCTCGACCACACCACGGAATTTGGCGGCCAGAAACCCGAGCGTCGTGCCGAACACAGCAGAAATGATCGTCGCGCCGAAGGCGATGGTGAAGGAGACGCGGATGGACTGGATGAGACGCGACAGCACGTCGCGGCCCAGCTCATCAGTGCCGAGAAAATGCGCCGGGTTGCCCGGCAGCGACAGGCGAGCCCGCAAATCCATGGCCGTGATGCCAAACGGACGGATCGTATCTGCAAAGACGGCAACTAGGATCATCGCCGCAAGCCAGCAGATGCCGAAGGTGACGGAGAACGGAATTTTACGCAGCTGCCGGATGAAACGGCTGAAGATGGAGGCTTCGGGTGCGGGCTGGCGCGATGTGTCTGCGATGGTCATCACTCAAATCCTCAATGGGCGGTCTGGCTGCGCAGGCGTGGGTCCAGCCAGCCGTAGAGCAGGTCCACGATCAGGTTGGAGACGACCATGGTGGCGGCAATCAACAGCAGGATGCATTGCACCACGGCGAGGTCTCGGTTGGTGACGGACACCACCAGCAAACGACCGATGCCCGGCCAGGAGAAGATCGATTCCACAACAACGGCACCCGCAATCAACGTGCCAACCATGAAGCCGACGATGGTGACGATGGGCACGGCGGCGTTGGGCAGCGCGTGCCGCCAGACGACATCCTGCCACTTCATGCCCTTGGCAGAGGCGGCGCGGATATAGGGCTGGCCCATGACCTCGATCATGGCACTTCGCGAAAACCGGGCGAGAATGCCGATGCCGCCGATGCTCATGGTCAGCGTCGGAAGAATACCGTGCTGCCAGGTATCGTGGCCACCGGATGGCAGCAGCCCGAGCGTGATCGAAAAGATCAGCACCAGCAACAGGCCCATGACGAAGGAGGGAATGGTGAAACCGAATATGGCTGCCAGAATGACGCCGCGATCAACCGCGCTCTGGCGATGAAGGGCTGCGTAAACGCCTGCGGGTATGCCGATCAGAACCTTGAGGAACAGTGCGGGGATTGTCAGTTGCAGGGTGGCCGGGATACGTTCGATGACCAGCTGCATGGCAGACGCCTTGTCGCGCATGGAGACGCCGAAATCGCCTGTCAGGATCGACTTCATATAGGCGAAATATTGAACCCAAAGCGGCTGATCGAGGCCCCACTCCTTGCGGAAGGCATCGACGGCCTCTTGCGGCACATCGGGGCCGAGCATGATCTGGGCGGGATCTCCCGACAGACGCAGAACGACAAAGGCAAAGGTCATCACCGCGATGATGGTGACGAAGGCGCGGAGAAAGCGAACTGAGACGTAACGCAGCATGGGATGTTCCTTACGCCGCAACCGGCTGATCGGCACCGGCCACCAGATGGCAGGCAGCGGTACGGCCACCAGACACCGGCCGCAGTGGCGGAACGCTGGTGCGGCAGAGATCGACGGCAACAGGACAGCGCGGATGGAAAGCGCAGCCGGATGGGCGGTTGGCCGGGTTTGGCGGCTCGCCCTGCAAGATGGTGCGCCCCTTCAGCATCGTGCCCGGCACCGGCACGCTGGACACCAGCGCCTTCGTGTATGGATGCAGCGGCGTGGCGAAGATGACGTCCGATGACGCCTCCTCGACAATGCGGCCGAGATACATGACAGCGACGCGGTCTGCGATGTTGCGCACGACTTTCAGGTCATGGCTGATGAAGACCATGGCAATGTGGTTCTGTTCCTGTAAATCGCGCAGCATATTGACCACCTGCGCCTGGATCGACACATCGAGCGCCGACACGGGCTCGTCGCAGACCAGAAGTTTGGGCCGCGAGGCCAAACCCCGTGCAATGACGACGCGCTGACGCTGGCCACCGGACAGTTCATGCGGATAACAACTCGCCTGATCCGGCCTCAATCCCACCGCAGACATCAGTTCAGCCACCCGGGTTGCCCGATGCTCCTTGGGGACGAGATGATGGATGGCGAGGGGTTCGCCGATCTGTTCGGCAATGGTCAGACGCCGGTCGAGCGCTGCCAACGGGTCCTGATAGACGAGCTGCATCTTCGCACGCAACGCCCGCCATTCCGTCGTGCCAAGCTTCGGCATCGGCTGGCCCTCGAAAACCATCTCTCCCCATTGGGGCGGATCGATGCCGAGCAACATGCGTCCGAGGGTCGATTTGCCGGAGCCGGATTCGCCGACGATGCCAAGCGTTTCACCCGGCATGACAGTCAGGTCGATGCCATCGACTGCGCGCACCGGCGCAGATTTGCCGAACATGCCCTGGCGAACCTCATAGGTTCTAACGAGGTCTTTCGCCTGAAGAAGGGGCGCGGTCACGATACCGCCTCCAGAACTCGGGTTTCCGATGGAGACCGGACGCCAACCGGATGGTGGCAGGACAGAAGACGGTGATCATCCAGCGCGGTGAGTTCAGGTTGGCGAATACGGCAATCCAGCGCGACATGGGAGCAGCGCGGCGAAAACGCGCAGCCGTGCGGCAGATCGCGCGGGTGCGGCACGGTTCCGGGAATGGGGATCAATCGCGAGCGCGGACCATCCAGCCGTGGAATGGCATCGAACAGGCCGCGTGTATAGGGATGTCTGGGGTTCCTGAAAAGTGTCGCAATCGGCCCCTGCTCCACGATGCGACCGGCATACATGACGCAGGCGCGTTCGCAGACCTCACTAACCGCGCCCAGATCGTGGCTGATGAAGATGGTCGCCATTCCGGTCTCTTTGCGCAACACCACCAGCAGATCGAGGATTTGTGCCTGGATGGTGGCATCGAGCGCCGTCGTCGGCTCGTCGGCGACCAGCAGGTCCGGTTCTCCAGCCAATGCCATCGCGATCATCAGACGCTGACATTGCCCGCCGGAAAACTCATGCGGAAAAAGGTCGAAGCGATTGCGGGCATCGGGAATGCCGACCATATCGAGAAGGCGCAGCGCCTCTTTTTTCGCAGCATCACCCATCAAACCACGATGAATGGCGAGCGTCTCGGTGATCTGTCTACCGATCTTTAGAACCGGGTTGAGCGAGCTTGAGGGGTCCTGAAAGATCATTGCGATCCGTTTGCCGCGTACGCCTTCCAGCACAGAACGCGGTGCGCCCAGAATTTCCATGCTGTCGAGTTTGACCGAACCGGAAACCGTCGCCTTGCCCGGAAGAAGTCCCAACGCCGCAAGCCATGTGACAGACTTACCGCAACCGGATTCACCAACGAGGCCGATTGCTTCACCGGGGGCGACATCGAGATCGATACCGTGCAGGACCTGAATGCCATCGAAAGCGACTTTTAGGCCGCGCAGTTCCACGAGATTGGAAGCCATGGGAGCTCCTCTCCATTTTCAAACATAAAGACGCCGGCCGTATGAAGACGGCCGGCGCATAAGGGTAAAAAGATCAGGAATTCCAGTTGGCGGTGCGAAAATCCATGGCGAAGGCAGGGGCGGCCTTCCATTTCAGCGAGGACTTCATGCCGGTGAAGACGGCGTTCTGGTGCAGAACCTGATAGGCCGGGTCTTCACGCTCGCAGATTTCCAGCATGCGGGTGATGGCCTTTTTGCGCAGAGCACGATCCGTCGAGGTTTCCATGACCACGGAGAGCGTGTTCATCTCTTCGTTGGTCCAGTCCTTCTTCTGCTGTGCTTCGCCGTTGGGACCGAACTGCACGACCAGAGGCGTGATCGGATCGTTGATCGTGTTAGCCGCAGACCAGTCGCGAACACCCTTGACGCCTTCCGTGTCGTGGATTTGCGCCCAGTTTTCCTTCATCTGAATCTCGACGTTGAGACCAACCTGCTTCCACATCTCCACCATGATCTGCGCTGTCGCGGTCTGGTTGGTGTAGTAATTGTTGAGCAAGCGGTAAGGGATCGGATCGCCCTTGTAACCGGCCTCTTTCAGCAGTTTCTGAGCAAGCTCCGGGTTAAATTCGGGTACCGTCCAGCCATTCACGAACATATCCGTGGCCTTGAAGGATTCAAATTGCAGGCCGGCGGGAACAACGGTCTGGCCCGCCCAGAGCGCGTCAACGATCGCCTGACGATCGATCGAATGCGTCATGGCGCGACGCACCAGCGGGCTTTTGAGGATTGGGTTTTGAGTGTTGAAGGTGGAGATACGGTGATTCCAGATGGTGGAGTTCTGGACTTCGAGACCGGGCGCTGCCTGAACCGCAGCAATCTGGTCGGGTGGAAGGTCACACGCAAAATCATATTAGCCTGAGAGCAAACCGTTGACGCGGGAGGCGACTTCCGGGACTTCGACGAAACGGATTTGCTGCAAAGGTGGACGACCACCCCAATATTCATCGAAGGCAGCGAGCGTCAGCGACACGTCCGGTCTATAGTCGGCCACCATATAAGGGCCTGTAGTGACCGGCTTGCGAGCCCAATCCATGTAGGTCTTGGCTTCGTCCCAAGAGCGGCGGCTGGTGATCTGACTGCCGAAGGAATAGAGGCGGCCTTCAAGCGTCACGTCCGGTGTCGCGTTGTGAAAACGAACGGTATATTTATCGACGACTTCGACACCCTTCAACGCAGGCCAGAGGCGGCGCCCAACGCCCGGCACAATGGCGGGCAGCTCCTTGGCGGTCACAGGCTTGTTGTCATCTTCAAAAATCGTCTTGCCGCCCTTTGGCTCTGTGTTGCCAAAGACACGCTCTTTCGAAAACGAAAATGCCACGTCTTCCGCGGTCATTTCGTCGCCATTGTGGAACTTCACGCCCTGGCGCAGCTTCAGTTCCAGCGTCTTCTCATCAATACGATGCCACTCGGTCGCGAGACCCGGCACCGGGCCTTGATCGCCCATCCAGTTGCGATTGATCAGGCCTTCCCACAGGTTCGGGAAGAAAATCCGCTCGCCGACATTCGATCCCTCGTACCAAACATCCAGCGTGTTGTAGATGGTCATCTTCTGAACGGCGATCGTCACGGACGGACGAGCACTCTGGCTGAACGACATGCGCGGCAGGATGATACTGCCCGCAGCAGCGGACATGAGCCCCAGCGCGTGGCGGCGATTGATGGAAAGCATGGATCACTCCTGTTGAGCAAAGGACGATACGGACGCGCAGACACATGCGCAGCGCCGCAAGGCACCGCGTGAGGTTCCGTTCAATGGGACTGTCGATTTCGTGTCGAACGACGGGTAAGGCTAAACCCCTTTACCGGCCTCTCGACTTCGATTACCTCTAGGTTACAAATGTTACGTTGTTGTGACATTTGAGCGGAGGAACTTTATGCCTTACCAGCAAAGCATGGTGCGGGCCTCCTGGCTTTACCACGTCGAGGGACTAACCCAGGCGCAGATTGCGGAGCGGATGTTGTTGACGCGACGAAGGGTGAACGAGCTTCTGGCTGCGGCTCTCGATCAGGGTGTTGTCAGGATCAGCTTCAACTCTCCGCTAACGGAAAATGTGGAGCTGGAAGCCGAATTACGGCAACGCTTCGGCCTTAAAGACGTCGTCATCGTGCCGACGCCCGCCGACAAAGGACAGATATCCGCAGTGATAGGCCGTGCTGCCGCGATGTTCTTGGATCGATTGATTCAGGCGAGCGAACCGGCCTCACTGGGTGTTGGATGGGGCGCGACGTTGCGGGAGACCGTGCACCATATGGTCCCGACCAATGCACCCGATGTAAAGGTACGCTCGATGATGGGTGGACTGACGCGTGGTTCGGAAATCAACACATTCGAGATTGTTCGAAGCTTCGCCAAAGTCATGAACGCCGAGTGTCATTATCTGGCAGCGCCGATATATGCCGACAGCCCAGATTCTCGCGACGCGATTTTAGTCCAACCCTTCTTCGACAGCTTGCTCGCAGAAGCAACCGCAGTGGATGTGTCTATCCTCAGCGTCGGTGACGTCTCACCGGAATCATTGCAGGTGCGATATGGACTTCCAACGGGCACAGATGTCTCAGAGCTGATCGCAGCGGGTGCTGTTGGTGACCTCTTGGGGCGTTATCTGAACCATGCAGGTCATGAAGTCGATCACCCACTCAACCGGCAAGTCATTTCACCGTCGATCAGCCAATATCAAAAGATCCCGACACGCATCATCGCATCGGGAGGCGACCATAAGAAAGAAATTCTAAAAAGCTGTCTCATCGCCCGCCTTGCTACGACTTTGATTACCGACGCAGAGAACGCTCTTTATTTACTGGAGCGTTGACACGCCACATTGCACCGGGCGCATCCAAAATGAGGATGACCGAGAGAGACGTGGCCGCGACTTCATGACGGTTTTGCAACAAAACTGAAAAACGACTGACAGGAACTGTGGCTACACTGACATCATTGGCCACTAAAGACGGCGGCAACATTGGGCCGGTCGTGCTTCTAGGCATTATCCGGATCGTCTAATTACCGGAGTTGCGTCTTGAAAATTATCCAGATCACAGACACCCACCTCAGCCCCAGCAAGCCGCATTTCAACGGCAACTGGGAGCCTTTGGTTCGGTGGATAGAGAGCGAAAAACCTGATCTGGTGGTGCACACCGGTGATCTCAGCATCGATGGCGCAGACTTCGAAGACGATATTGCGTTTTCCATGGACATGATGCGACAATTGTCGATGCCGGTGCTGATCGTTCCTGGCAACCACGATGTCGGGCATTTTCATGGTTCCGCCCAGCCGGTCAATGCCGAGCGCCTGGAGCGCTGGCATCGCCTTGTCGGTCCGGATTACTGGGTCGAAGACACTGATGACTGGCGCATAATCGGTCTCAACAGCCTGCTGATCGGTCTGGGTGGCCCGGAAGAAGAAGCGCATGAACGCTGGCTGGAAGAGATGCTTGACGGCCGTAATAACCGCCGTGTGGCAATCTTCACCCACAAGCCGCTTTTCGTTGATAATTTCAACGAACCGGAAGCCGGGTACTGGAGCGCACCGTTCGAGCCCCGCATGCGCCTTCTTGATATGATCGCCAGACATGACGTGGCCCTGTTCGGGTCGGGTCATCTGCACTGGAGTTGGATAGGCCACCATGAAAACACCAGCCTCGTCTGGGCGCCGCCCTCCTCTTTCATTCTGGGCGAGATGGAACGCGAAATGCCGGGCGCTCGCATCATAGGTGCCGCCATTCACCATCTTGGTGAGACGGTGGAAAGCCAGCTGGTGTCCGTAGAAGGGCTGAAGCCTTATTATCTCGATGACGTCGTGGCAGAGGTGTATCCTTCCGCCGTCAAGAATAAGGAAGCCGCGGAATGAGCGTGCTTTCTCTCTCCAATATTACGAAGTCGTTTGGTGCTAACGATATTCTCAAAGGTGTCAGCCTTGAGGCTGAGCCGGGCGAATTCATCGCGCTCGTCGGCCCTTCCGGCTGTGGCAAGAGCACGCTTCTTCGCATCGTCGCCGGTCTGGAACATGCCGACAGCGGCGAGATCAGTCTTGCCGGAAAGACACTCTCGAACCTGACGGCTGCAGACCGCAACATCGCCATGGTGTTTCAATCCTACGCGCTCTATCCGCATCTGACAGCTGGCCAGAACATCGCCGTTCCGCTTGCCATGCGCCGTCTCACCGCCACCCAACGTCTGCCGATCATCGGTAATCTCATGCCCGGTCAGAAAGCCATCCGCCAAGGCATTCTCACAGAAGTCGAGGCAATGGCTGCCTCCTTGAAAATCGGGCATCTGCTGGATCGCAAGCCCGGTCAGATGTCAGGCGGCCAGCGCCAGCGCGTGGCGCTTGCCCGTGCCATGGTCCGCCATCCGGCATTGTTTCTGATGGATGAGCCACTATCCAACCTCGATGCCAACCTGCGTGTGCATGCACGCGGTGAAATCGTAGAGCTGCACCGCAAGTCCGGCGTTCCGGCGCTTTACGTCACGCACGACCAGTCCGAGGCGCTGTCCATGGCCAGCCGCGTGGCGGTGATGATCGGCGGCAGGCTTTTACAGCTTGCCACCCCGCAGGTGATCTACGAGAACCCGTCGCATATCGAGGTTGCCCGGTTCATTGGCCAGCCACGCATCAATCTTCTGCCGACCAAGGCGACGGCCAATGGCATGGTGCAGTTTGGTGGCATCACCATTGCCGCCTCCAGCCTGTCGCATGGCGATGATGTCACCGTCGGTATTCGCCCTGAGTTTGTGACACTGGCATCGCAGTCCAGAGACACGATGGCAGCGACCGTTGAGCGCCTCGAATTCCTCGGCTCGGAGGTCATTCTCTTTGCTCGCCTCAACGGCATGGGCGAGACGGTGGTCGTCAAGCTCACGCCGTCTGATGCAGCCGATCTTGGCCCCGGCAAGCCGATCCATCTGGCAATCCAGCCGGACAAGGCGATGCTGTTCGGCGCGGATGGCGAGCGCATTATGACGCAAGTTTCCATCGTTGGCGCGCCGGAGTTGCTCCATGGCTGAGCTCACCGCATCCATCTTCACCGCCTCTGCACCTACGCAGCAACAAATCGCCGCCCGGCGCGAGAGCCGCACGGCCTGGCTGCTGGCCGCCCCTGCCATTACCCTGATGATGCTGTTCATCATCATCCCGACGCTGGCCGTCATCGTGCTCGGCTTTACAGATTTCGAACTCGGTTATTCCGGTTTCCGCTTTGTCGGCTTCGAAAACTACGCCGAACTCGTCAGCGACCGCACCTTTCGCAAGTCGCTGTGGAACACGGTTGTCTACACCGCCATCGTTACGCCCTTCTCCATCGTCATCGGCCTTGGCATTGCCATGCTGATCGAGGCCGAACCGCGGGCAAGGGCGTTTTTCCGCACCGTTTACTTCCTGCCCGTCGCCTCCCTTTCGGTGGCCATGGCAACGGTCTGGCAATATATGCTGCACCCGAGCATCGGCCCGGTGAACATGATACTGGCCTTTTTCGGCATCGCCGGCCCCAACTGGCTCGGCTCTTCCAGCACGGTTCTGCCAAGCCTTGCCATCATCGGCATCTGGCAGTCAGTCGGCTTCAACATGGTGCTGTTTCTTGCAGGACTCACCGCCATCCCGCGCGATCTCTATGCGGCAGCAGAAATGGACGGCGTGCGCTCCAGCTTCGAGCGTTTTCGTCTCGTCACATGGCCGATGCTGGGGCCGACCACCCTGTTCGTCGTCACGATCAGCATCATCAACTCGGTCAAGGTATTCGAAACCGTCAAGGCCCTGACCGAAGGTGGGCCAAACAAGGCGTCCGAAGTGCTGCTTTTCACCATCTATCAGGAAGGTTTCGTCTATCTGCGCGTTGGTTATGCGTCCGCGATGACGGTGATCTTCCTCGCCATTCTGGTGGTCCTGATGTTCCTCCAGTACCGCGTTCTTGACCGCAAGGTGCATTACTCATGACGCAGTCCGCCATTCTCCCACCCACCATGACACTGGGCCGCGTGATCCGCCTGTCCATTCTAACAATTGGCGCTTTCGTCTTCCTGTCACCCTACATCTTCATGATTTCAACGGCAGGCAAAGCACAGAGCGAAATATTTTCCTCGTCCCTGTCACTCATCCCGCAGACATGGAGCTACATGGCAAACTTCACCAAGGCCATGACGCGGGTGTCCATGCCGAGCCTGTTGTTGAACGGCGCCATCGTCTGCGCACTGATCCTGTTCATTCAGGTCGTCGTCGCGGTTCCCTGCGCCTATGCCATGGCAAGGCTGAAGTTCAAGGCGGCCCGCGCCTTGATGATCATGGTCATGCTTGGGCTGCTGGTGCCGATCCACGCTACGGCCTTGCCGCTCTACGTCGCCTTTGATCGCATGTCGGTGCTCAACAGCTATATGGCGCTGGTTGCTCCGTTCTCGATCTCGGTCTTTGCGATCTTCCTGTTCCTACAGTTCTTTCGCGCCATGCCGGATGATCTCATCCATGCAGCCCGTCTGGATGGCATGAGCGAGGCAGGCATCGTCGCCCGGGTCATTCTGCCCAATGCCTGGCCCGCGGTTACGGCCTTTGCGATCTTCTCGGTCGTGGCGCACTGGAACGATCTGTTCTGGCCGCTGATCGTCGTGACCAACCAGACCTACGCGACACCGCCGCTCGGCCTTCTCTACTTCCGGGCTGCGGAAGCAGGAGACGACTACGGCGCGCTGATGGCGGCAACTCTCATCATCACCCTTCCCCTCGTCATTGCCTTTCTGGCTGCACAGAAACGCTTCGTCGAAGGCATCACCATGACCGGTCTCAAAGGCTGAGCCGGACAGCATAACCACACCCCATCCCCATAACGGAGAACGTGCCATGAAACTCATCAGACACGCATTGCCGGCGCTTGCCGTATCAGTTGCCTTCGCCGCCATGCCTGCCAAGGCAGAAACGGTGCTCACCGTGCATTACCCCATGCCGGGCTTTTTCAAGGATGTGATGGACAACATCTCCAAGAAGTTCATGGAAGAGAACCCGGAGATCAAAATCCAGTTCGCCAATCCTTCCGCGACTTACGAAGAAGGCATCCAGACCATCATGCGCCAGGCCGGAACGGCCGAAATGCCTGACCTGACCTTCATCGGTCTCAACCGTCTGCGCATGGTCAATGAGCGCGACATTCCCGTCGATCTCGGCCCACTCGTCAAAGCCGATGGCAACATGGCCGAGCAGGGCTTTTCGGACAATATTCTAAAGCTCGCCCAGGTGGATGGCAAGCAGGTTGGTCTGGCCTTCGCAACGTCGAACCCGATCATGTATTACAATGCCGATCTGGTCCGCAAAGCCGGTGGCAACCCTGACGTTCCGCCAAAGACATGGGACGAAGTGATCGCGCTCGGCGGCAAGATCAAGGCGCTCGGCGATCGCAATGAAGGTATCGACTTCCGCTGGCAGGGTGACGACTGGATGTTCTCCGCACTGCTGTTCGGCGCTGGCGGTACCATGCTGAATGCCGACGAAACCAAGGTTACCTTCAACGGCGAAGCAGGTCAGAAGGCCGTTGCCGTTCTGGACAAGATGGTCAAGGAAGGCGGTCTTCCCGTTCTGACGAAGCAGGCTGGTGAGCAGGCTTTTGCTGCTGGCAAAATCGGCTTTGCGTTTCAGACAACCGGCGCGCTTCGTAACACCATCAAGAATGTTGGCGACAAGTTCGACCTGCGCACGGCCCAGATCCCGCTGATCGACGCAGAAAACGGCAAGCTGCCAACAGGCGGAAACGCCGTCGTCATCCTCACAAAGGATGCCGAAAAGCAGAAGGCCGCATGGACCTTCGCCAAGTTTGCTGCCGGTCCTTACGGGGCATCGGTTGTCGTGCCCGGCACCGGATACGTTCCAAACAATGAGCTGGCTGCCAAGTCACCAGAATATCTCGGCAACTTCTACAAGGAAAACCCGCTGTTCAACGCCGGTCTTTCGCAGATGTCACGCATGGTGCCTTGGTACGCTTTCCCCGGGAACAACGGCGTGAAGGTGACCCAGACCATCGTTGAAAACCTGTCGCGCATTGTCGAGCAGAACGCCAAGCCCGACGAGGCTCTCAACGACGCTGCCGATGAAGTGAAAAAACTTCTTCCGCGCAGATCGTAAGGAGCCCCATCAGAGACCGAGGGAGGTGACTTTTGTCACCTCCTTTTTCAGTTTATCAGTCTGATCGAAACTACTGAAATTACGAGCTTTGAGGCTGAAACCGGGCGACAGTTGCACCGGCAAACAGTTGATGCCCCACGCGCAGATGCCTTGGCGGGGCTGCATTTTCGGCAATGTCCAGCAACAGTGCAGCTGCCGCGGTTCCCATATCGGCGTCGGGCATTCGTATGGTCGTCAAGGGCCGTTCAAGCAAACGCCCGATCGAGATGCCATCGAAACCGCAGACGGAGATGTCATCTGGTACCAAGAGCCCGTGCCGTCTGAGTGCCGCGATGACGCCAAGCGCCAGAAGGTCGTTGGATGCGATGATGGCACTCGGCCTTATATTCTCCACCACATCGAAGAGATCCAGGTTTTCGTATCCATCTAAGAAGTCGATTTGCATCGCCTCAAGCGGCTTATGACCATTGTCTACCAGCGCCTGGCAATAACCTTCATAACGCAGCCGCGCCCTGTCCGAGGATGTAAAACGGCCTGAGACAAACAGGATTCGGTCGTGCCCCATCCCCATCAGGAAGTTGACCAGTTCGTAACTTGCCTGAAAATTATCGACCGTCACCGCCGCCCGAAATCGCGGCATTGGCATGTTGTTGAGAAGGACTGTCGGGGGCAATGCCGCCGAAAGCACATCGCTGCACCGCGGATCGCAGAGCGTCAGGATCAAACCGGTCGGGTGTTCTTCAAGCAGTGAGGCTACCGCTGTTGTTTCGATGGACGGATCGTAATTGGATTGTGCGATAAGTACACTGTGCCCCGCCGCCTGCAATCGGCGCTGGATGCCCGCGAGTGAAGCGGCGAACACAGGGTTGGAAATACTGGGCACCAACACACCGACCACAGGTCGCGATTGGCGACCCTGCCCAGCCTTCGAAGTGCTATGCCTATATCCTAACTCAGCCGCAGCCCGGCGCACTTTACGCACCATCTCGGCACTGACGGGGCCTGTCCTGTTCAATACGCGACTGACGGTGCTGACCGAGCAGCCCGCGCGGAAAGCGACCTGCTCAAGTGTGATCATCGATCGTTTCTTCGATATTCAACAATATGTTCTCTTTCGGTCGCCAGATCAGCGGAAGCTACCTTAGAATTCAATAGAATATGAAATATGATTATGCCACCGCGATGAGGATTTTTCATCCGCGTGCAATTACCGGAATTGATGAGGTGCTCTGGTGAGGCACATTCTTATGCGGGCCGTGCTTATTCGCCTTGAAGGCGTCCAGATATTGCGACCTCGTTGACCTTGAAAATCAGATGATCTGCGTATAAATTGACGAAATGCTTGACCATTCGTCCCAGAAATCACCGCCTACAGATTTGCCAATGGATGCACTCAGCGAAGTCTTGAGAGATTTTCGCTTGAGCGGGGTCAACTATGGGCGCTGTGAGCTGAGGCATCCGTGGAGCATCGCTTTCCCGCAACAGCCGC
The DNA here is from genome assembly GCF_021310995.1 of Agrobacterium vaccinii. Classification (NCBI taxonomy): domain Bacteria; kingdom Pseudomonadati; phylum Pseudomonadota; class Alphaproteobacteria; order Hyphomicrobiales; family Rhizobiaceae; genus Agrobacterium; species Agrobacterium vaccinii. The sequence continues at coordinate 286,478 of NZ_CP054151.1, forward strand.
TGTTGCGCTTTCACTTTGTCAGTCAGGGCCCTTGCTGGCTTTACACGGAAGAGCAGGGTTGGGAAGCCTTGAACGAGGGCGATCTGGTCCTGTTACCGCAGGGCGTTGCGCATCGCCTTGCGAGTGCGCCGGATGTCGAGGGCGATTGCCGTACATCGTGCCAGGTAACGAAATTGGAGAGCAGTGTTTGTGAAGTTGTGCGAGAGGGAACGGGGGCGACCGCCACTTTGTTCTGCGGCTCGATGGCTTTGGGCGAGCATGCGCTTCATCCGTTGATCTCTTTGATGCCTCCCATTATCCGGGGTTGTGATGTGGCGGGTAACGATCCTCTCATCGGGCCATTGCTGGCCGCCATGTCGGTCGAGGCGTCTCAGCCGCAAATGGGAAGCGCAACCGTCTTGTCACGGATGGCAGACCTTCTGACTGCACGGCTTATTCGCTGCTGGGTCAATTGCAGTGGCGCCTCCACCACCGGCTGGCTTGCTGCCATTCGCGATCCACATATCGGGCGCGTACTCGCCGCCATCCATCGGGAGCCTGGCCGCCAATGGACGCTGGAAAGCCTAGCGGTTGTGGCGGGTCAGTCGCGCTCGATCTTTGCTGAGCGTTTCAGTGCTGTTCTTGGCGAAGGCCCTGCGCGTTACATCGCGCGTTTGCGTATGGAGCTTGCTCGGGAACTCCTGTCCCGGAACGGCATGTCGGTCGCCGAAGTCGCCACCCGATTGGGATACGAGTCGGAGGCGTCGTTTGCGCGAGCCTTCAAGCGCGTCACGAACATATCGCCCGGCATTGTGCGTCGCACAAATTTCGGACGAATGGATATGAATTTAGGATTTTAAGACGCAGATCATCCTGCGAAGTCTGTCTATATATGTTTCCACGATGTAGGAGACACACTGCGATGACGGACACGACTTCACAGCTCAATGAGCCAATATCTGATTTTGAAGCGGTAGAAGACACCGCTTGGACGGCAGCGACATGGCTCGCGGTCCTTTCCATGGCTGCCACCAGTTTCGCCCTAGTGTCTGCCGAGTTTCTGCCAGCGGGACTTTTGACGCCCATGGCGCGCGATTTAGGAATAAGCGAGGGGACCGCCGGACAGGTCGTCACCGCCACTGCTTCCGTCGGTGCTGTCACGGCTTTGTTCAGCAACGTTCTGATCGGTAAAATGAACCGTAAGACGGTGCTGGTTGGCCTGACTGCACTCGCGGTCGGCTCCAATATCCTTGCCGCGACTGCCAGCGAATTCTGGTTGTTGTTGGTTGGCCGCGCCGGATTGGGCATTGCGCTCAGCGGCTTCTGGGCGCTGTCCGTTGCCGTCGTTGCAAGGCTGGTTGGCACCAACGCGACAGGTCGCGGAATGGCTATCGTGACGCTGGGCGTATCGCTGGCCACCATCGCGGCACCATCCATGGGCGCGTTGATCAGCGACTGGCTGGGTTGGCGCACCGCCATGGCATTGACCGCCGTGCTTGCCGTGATTGCGATGCTGTTGCAGGCAGTAAGTCTGCCAAGTCTGCCTGCAAGCACCAGCAACAGCCTGACAGACGTCTTCAAGCTGACGCGGCGCGGCGGCATCCAACTGGGCATGCTGGCTATCCTGCTGCTCATGACTGGACACTTCGCTGGCTCGATTTATGTCAGGCCGTTCCTTGAGCAAGTGACGCTCCTTGATACGCAATCGATAGCGATGGCCCTGCTTGGTTTCGGTATCGCCTCGGTGATCGGCAATGTCGCTGGCGGCAGGATGGCCGATGCCAGCATCACCTTGGCACTCTTCGTCACCGCTGCACTGATGGCACTCGCAGCGCTTATCCTCGTCATTGGCGGTGCTTATGCTGCCGTCGCATTCTTGCTCGTCGCAATCTGGGGCTTTGCCTTCGGCATGGCGCCTGTCGTGCTGCCGACCAATCTGTCCCGCAGCGCCCCGGATGATCTGGAAGCAGCCGGCAGCCTGATGGTCGTCTCTTTCCAGGTTGCCATCAGCATCGGTGCGGTTGTCGGCGGTTATGTCGTGGACACCTATGGCGCAGCGGGGCCGCTGACCCTGACGGCCATACTCGCAGCCTCGACCGCCGCTTTGGCGCTACTCCAGCCACGCAATTGACGGCTTTATCCGAAGCAACGCACGTCAGGACGAGTTGATCTCGTCCTGACGTCTCAGCGTTCGGGTCACATTCAGCAATATTCACTCCAAGCTCAAGACTGACCTCGCAAATCGTTGGGGCTTATCAGGATGGAGAAGGCGCTTGAGGATCTGTCTTCTCCTGTATGATCATCCCGGGCCATTCTGCTTAGGCCCACCCGCTGTCCACATCGCCAACTCCTGCTCAGCTCGCTCCATAGCGCTGTAGTTCAGCAGTTTACGCAAAAAGGCGACGGTGACGGCACGCGTACGCAGATTATACTGGCTATCGGGCTCGCCTTCGCTGGTGCTTTGATAAACGTTGAGTTTTTCGTAAAGGCTCTGAAGGCGGTTCTGGACGCTTCTTAGCGAGAGGTTGCGGCGGCGGGCTATGGTTTTGTCGGTAAGGCCGAGCGCGACGTCCATAAGAATTTCATATTCGGAATCGGTGAAGCCCCTGACGCGACCGAGGCTTTTTTCCTGCATTCCGCGCACTTCCCGGTCGATCACGCATTGCGCCTCCATGAAGATGCTGCGCAGCGCAAGGCGGAGGCGGTCGTCCGAGGCGGATTTGAGCACATATCCATAGGCGGCACCTTCCGGCACGATCCTTGAAACGCCGCGCACATAGGCCTCATCGGAATAATTCGACCAGAACAAAATGCGCGTATCAGGGCGCTCCTTCCAGATGGTGCGTGCCGCCTCGATGCCGTTGCGCTCGCTCATCTGCAAATCCATGACGATATGGGCCGAGCGATTTTCCCGCGCCAGCTTCTCTCCAGCCTTGCCGTTATCGGCCTCGATGACATGATTGCATTCGGGCAATGCGGCACGCACGGCTTCGTTGAGGTAGGAACGATGGAGGACGTCGTCTTCTACGATCAGGACTTCCATTGACCGTCTCCTTCAAGGCTATGCACACCTTCCGCAAGCGTCAGGCTGATAGAGGTACCGGGACCGTTGCGGTTGCGCCCCATTTCAAAACGGGCGGAAATCAGCCGGGCGCGGGTTTTCATATTGCCGATGCCGAGACCATGGCCGGAACCATGCTTGGCGCAGCCGCAGCCATCATCGCTGACGACGATGCGCAGACGGCCATCGATATGGCCAATATGGACGTTGACGTTTTCCGGCTGGCCGTGGCGGATTGCGTTGTTGACGGCTTCCTGCACGATGCGGAAGACGGATGTCGCAACGGTCTGCTCCAGCGCCTCCACCCTGCCCTCGGTTTCGTCCGTTACGGTCCATTTGATCGGCATGCCGCTATCACGGACCGAGCGATCGAGATCGTTTTCAATGGCCTGTACGACGCCAAAGAGTTGCAGCACCGAAGGTTTTGCCTCCTCGATGATCTGCCTGAGATCCTGCATGGAATGCTGGAGGCTGCGAACCAGCGGTTCCAGCATTTCGCCCGTGAGGTCGGGAAGATGGGTCATCCGCTCCATCCGGCGGGCCAGCCGTGTCAGGTCGGCAAGTGTCTGATCATGCAGGTCCATGCCGATGCGCTGGCGCTCTGCCTCCAGCGCCTGTGTCAACTTCAGAGCCCCAAGTCGCAACCCCTCCTCGCGGGCGTGGGCTTCCGCCTCCACGATGGCAGATTGCTTGGCCTGATCCGCTGCGCGAATGGCAAAAAAGTACGGGGCCAGCAGATCGGCGACTGTCCGGGCATTATCAACGTCTTCCATCGTATAGGCATCGGCCTCCAGCGAGGAACAACTGAGCGCACCGATGATGCCACCATGAACTTTCATGGGCACATGCAGACGGCTGTGCAGGCCAAGTTCGATGATGGGGCTGGAAAACGAGCCTTCGAAGTGAAACCGGGGATCGGAACAGGCATCGCCACTCAGCAGAAAATCGACCTCACCTGACAGAAGCGAACGGATGGGACTTCCTGTCAAAAGTGCTGGGGGATGCTGGCTCCATGCGCTGTCCATGCCGCTCTCATAGGCGATGTGGTATTTCCCATCGATTAGCTTGATGCAGACATCCAGATGGTCATGCGGGATGATGTGGGTGATCTCCGTGGCGACGGCCTGGATGATCGAATTGAATTCGAGCTGCCCCGCCAGAAGTCTGGAGATGCCGAGATAATGGTGAAACAGCGATGATTTCAGGGTATCAAGCATCTGCGGACGCCCTCCCAAGCGCCTGCGGCATGGCTGACTGTCGCGATTGACGTCAACACATCTATGTTGCGCCGTCATGGCGCTTTCGTCTTGCGGAAACCCGCATAAATTCTGCGGGAACCCGCACTCAGTTTGCCGGGAATGGCCTATACATCAACCGCTTTCCCGTTCATGCTTATTAAGTACTGGGGAAAGGAGCCCCAGTGCAACGGAAATCTCAGCTCAACGTCGAGGAGGCGTCGCGAAGGTTTCCTTGCCCGGAGACGGGTGGGCCACTAGGGAGGAAAAATCAATGGCTATCAGGAAGATGCTTCTGGCATCGGTTGCTGTCGCATGCGCGACCTTGCCGATGACTGCACACGCCGACACATCCAGCAAGAAAATCGCGCTTTCGAACAATTACGCCGGCAACTCTTGGCGCCAGGCCATGTTGACGAGCTGGGACAAGATTACCAAGGACGCCGTCAAGGCTGGCACCGTTGCCGCTGCCGACCCGTTCACCACTGCCGAAAACCAGGCGACCGAGCAGGCCGCCCAAATCCAGAACCTCATTCTGCAGGGCTATGATGCAATCGTCATCAACGCCGCTTCGCCAACCGCACTGAATGGCGCGATCAAGGAAGCCTGCGATGCTGGTATCACCGTCGTATCTTTCGATGGCACAGTGACCGAACCGTGTGCATGGCGTATTGCTGTGGACTTCAAGGCGATGGGCGAAAGCCAGATCGACTACCTTGCCAAGAAGATGCCGAAGGGCGGCAATCTGCTTGAAATTCGTGGTCTTGCCGGTGTGTCCGTCGATGACGAGATTCATGCAGGCATTGCGGCTGGCGTCGCCAAAAACACCCAGTTTAAAATCGTCGGTTCTGTAAACGGCGACTGGGCGCAGGATGTGGCGCAGCGCGCTGTCGCCGGTATTCTGCCAAGCCTGCCAGAAGTGGCCGCCGTGGTCACGCAGGGTGGTGATGGTTACGGTGCCGCACAGGCATTTGCTGCTGCAAAACGTCCGACCCCCACCATCGTCATGGGCAACCGCGAGGACGAATTGCAGTGGTGGAAACAGCAGAAGGATGCGAGCGGCTATGAAACCATGTCGGTTTCCATCGCCCCGGGCGTTTCCACGCTCGCCTTCTGGGTCGCACAGCAAATCCTCGACGGCAAGGACGTGAAGAAGGACCTTACGGTTCCGTTCCTGCGTATCGATCAGGCCAATCTTGAGGACAACCTCAAGAACACCCAGAAGGGCGGCGTCGCAAACGTCGAATACAGCCTGGAAGATGCACAGAAGGTCATCGCCTCCGCAAAGTAAGCGCCGGGTTGTCTAACTCCCAAGACATCGCAGTGCCGGTCACCGGCGCTGCGATGGATGCGAAGCTGTGGCTCCGACCGCAAAAATTGGCGTAACTGCTCATGAATGAAATCATATCGAGACAGGAAGTCGTCGCGGCGCGTGACGTGAAAGTGGTGTTCGGTGCCGTGAAGGCGCTGGATGGCGCCGATCTCGTCATTCTATCGGGCGAATGCCTCGGCCTCGTCGGTCACAATGGCGCTGGAAAATCCACCATCGTCAACGTCATCAATGGTGGCCTTACGCCGCATGAAGGGTCTGTGTCCTATGGCGGAAAACCCAGCAGCTATGGCATTACAGCGGCAAGGGCCAGCGGCGTGCGATGCGTCTTTCAGGAACTGTCGCTCTGCCCCAACCTAACGATCAACGAAAACGTCCGCATCATGCACACCGACATGAAGGGCAGCAATTGGCGCAGCCGTGCGCTGGATATGATCAGCAAGAAGCTTGACGAGATATTCCCCGGCCACGGCATTGATTGCGACCTGACCATTTCGGAACTCTCCATCGCTGAACGGCAAATGGTGGAAATTGCCATCAACTTTGCGGGCGTCAACGAAGAGCCGAAGCTTGTCATTCTTGACGAACCCACATCCTCGCTCGATGCCGGCCTTGCCGAACAACTGATGGATTATGTGCGCCGCTTCGTGCGCACCGGTGGCGCAGTTCTACTGATATCCCATATTCTCGGAGAAATCCTCTCCACCGCCACCCGTGTCGTGGTGATGAAGGACGGTAAGGTGGTAGCTGACCGTCCGGCAGCGGAGTTTTCCAATAAAACCCTCGTCGAGGCCATGGGCAGTGTGGTGAAGGAGCAAGGCTGGAAACGGTCACTGGAGCGCAAAGCTGGCCCGACCGTCTTGTCCATGCCGCCGAGAAAAGGACAAGGATTGCCCTTCGAAGCCTATCGCGGCGAAATCATCGGGCTTGCCGGTCTGGGTGGTCACGGCCAGACGGAAGCGTTGCTGGACCTCTATCTCTCTCGCAACAGCAGTTGGTTTCCGGCACGCCACCAGGACATCGCCTTTGTTGCCGGGGACCGAAGCTTGAACGGTACGTTCCCGCTGTGGAGCATTCTCAAAAATCTCAGCATCGCATCGCTGCGGGATTTCTCACCGGCTGGCCTCGTCAACCGCACCAAGGAGGAAGAACTCGGCGCGAACTGGAAAAAGCGCATCGAAATCCGCACCCCCGATGTCCACAACAAAATCCTCTCTCTGTCAGGCGGCAACCAGCAGAAGGTGCTGTTTGCCCGCGCATTGGCGACTACAGCCAAGACGGTTCTGATGGATGACCCCATGCGCGGTGTCGATATCGGCACCAAGCAGGAGGTCTACGAAATCCTGCGTACAGAAGCCGCCAATGGCAGAACTTTCATCTGGTACTCGACCGAAATGGACGAAATCCGTCTCTGCGACCGCGTTTACGTGTTTCGCGATGGTGCCATTCAGGCCGAACTCACAGGCGAAGATATCAACGAACAGGCAGTGCTTGCTGCATCTTTTTCCGGAGACGCGCACGCATGAAACTCTCCGCCAACGCCTTGCGCCTCATCATTCCGGCAGCCTCTCTCGCCGTGCTTCTGGTTGCTGTTTTCTACATGCAGCCCCGCGCCATGAGCTATACGGGTCTGAACCTGCTGTTCAATCTGGCCGTTCCCATCGCGCTTGCCACCATCGCGCAGATGCTGATCATGTCGGTCAACGATCTCGATTTGTCGATGGGAACCTTCGTCAGCTTCTGCGCCTGCGTGACCGCGACGTTTCTGCAAACCTCACCGCTGGTCGGTATTCTGATTTTCGCAGCCGCGATTGCCGTTTATGCCGCCATGGGCGCAATCATCCACATCCGCGCTCTGCCGTCCATCGTCGTTACCCTGGGCATGAGTTTCGTCTGGGGCGGGCTTGCGGTTCTGCTGTTGCCATCGCCGGGCGGCGAAGCACCTGCGTGGATACGCACAATCATGACGGCAAAGCCGCCCTTCGTCCCGATGGCCATCGTCGCCAGTATCGTGATCGCCGTCATCGCGCATCACATCGTCATGCGCTCGTCCTTCGGTGTACTGATGCGTGGCGTCGGCGGTAACTTCCGGTCCGTCGAGCGTTCAGGCTGGTCGGTTATCGGCATCCGTGCCGCTACTTTCGCGCTTGCCGGTTTCTTCGCTGTGCTGGCAGGAATTGCACTCGTTGGCCTGACGACTTCCGCCGATGCCAACATCGCGTTGCGCTACACGCTACTATCGATTGCGGGTGTCATTCTCGGCGGTGGTGAATTTGTCGGTGGTCGCGTTTCGCCCATCGGTGCGGTCATCGGTGCGTTGACCCTCACACTGGCGGGCTCGTTCCTCTCCTTCATGCGCATTTCGCCGGATTGGCAGATCGGTGCGCAGGGCGCCATTCTCATCGTCGTGCTCGGCCTCCGCCTGCTCCTGAACCGCCTCGAAAAGCGGGAGAAAAACCAATGAGTGCCTTGCAGAGATTTTCGAAGAAGCCGTGGATCTGGTCCTTCGCCGCCACGATTGCGGTGTGGATCATTACCGTGCTGTTCACCGGCGGCGCCAGCTCCTTCGGCCTGTCGCATGCGGCACTGACATTCGCGGCCTTCTCCGTCATCGTCGGCATCGGCCAGATGTTCGTTATCACGCTCGGGCCCGGCAATATTGATCTATGCGTACCGGCCACCATGACGCTGTCAGGCACGATTGCGCTGAAGTTCATGGATGTCTCGGATCATCTCATCCTGCCCGGACTGCTGGTTGCCATCGGCATTGGCGTGGCGGTCGGCATCGGCAATTATGCGCTCATCAAGCTCCTGCGCATTCCACCCATCATAGCAACCCTGTCGATGAGCTTCATCGTGCAATCCACCGCCATCTGGACCAATCGCGGCCTGCGCATCAAGCCGCCGCAGATGCTGGCTGATTTCGCCATCTCCAGCACATTCGGCATCCCCAACGTCGCGCTTGTCGCGCTGCTTTTGTCCGCGATCGCATGGGTTCTTCTCGACCGCAGCTTTTACGGACGCTGGATATCCGCCATCGGCCAAAGCACCTTTGCCGCCAGAATGACGGGGATACCGGTGGATGGCACACGCTTCGTGACTTACGTGCTTTGCGCCGTCCTTGCTGCCATTGCTGGTTATCTTTTGGCGAGCTTCTCCGGCGGTGCTGCACTCAACATGGGCGCGGAGTACCTGCTGATGTCGATTGCCGTCGTGGTCATCGGTGGCACGGCTGTTGCGGGTGGGGATTCCAACGTTCCCGGCATATGGGGCGCATCGCTTTTCATGTTCCTCGTCGTGTCGATGCTCAACACCTATGGTTTTGGTGCAGGTATACGCCTCATCCTAACCGGCCTCATCATCATCTCCGTCATTCTTCTGGCGAGCGGCCCTAAGAAGCTTCGCTGAACACGAACCTCAATTTTCGGATCAAGCCTATGCCGACAGACACACCTTCCGTCTATGAAATTCGCGACGAACGCTTCCGCCAGTTGATTGTCGGCAATGCCGAGCTTGAGGAGCTGTATTCCGGCTGCCGATGGGCAGAGGGGCCGGTCTGGTTTTCCGATCTCAACTGCCTGTTGTGGAGCGACATACCGAACCAGCGAATGCTTCGCTGGGTACCGGATGGTGGCGTCTCCGTCTTCCGCCAGCCTTCGAATTTCACCAATGGGAACACCCGCGACCGTCAAGGCAGACTGATTTCCTGCGAGCACGGCACACGGCGCGTCACGCGCACTGAGGTGGATGGCTCCATCACCGTGCTGGCGGATAGCTATCGCGGCAAGCGCCTGAATTCGCCCAACGATGTCATCGTTCGCTCCGATGGCAGCGTATGGTTCACCGACCCGACCTACGGAATTTTGTCCGACTACGAGGGATACAAATCCGAACCCGAGCAGCAAACCCGCAATGTCTATCGGATCGACCCTGCAACCGGTGACATAGACATCATGGTGGACGATTTTGGCCAACCCAACGGACTGGCCTTCTCGCCGGACGAAACCAAGCTTTACGTCGCCGACAGTTCATCCAGTCACGACATAACGCGTCCTCGCCATATCCGCGTCTTCGACGTCACCGAAGACAAGTGTCTGACCGGTGGACGAGAATTCTGCGCACTGGACAATGGCCTGCCCGATGGCTTCCGCCTGGATGTTGAAGGCAACCTCTGGACCAGCGCCGGAGACGGCGTGCATTGCTTTTCACCCGATGGCGCGTTGCTGGGGAAGATAAAGATACCCCAGACCGTGGCGAACCTCACCTTCGGTGGACCGCGCAGAAACAGGCTGTTCATTACTGCCAGCAAATCGCTGTACTCGATCTATGTGGCGACGACAGGCGCGCAATATCCCTAATGCGAGAAGCGGCGCGGAGATCACCGCGCCATGGCGATCAGCCCACCATTCGACGGTTGGGGAATGATATCCATGGGAACATCGTAGATACGCTGAAGCTCGCTTGTGTTCATGATATCCGCAGGTTTTCCATGCGCGACCAGTTGGCCAGTGTGAAGTGCGATAATCTCATCGCAAAAACGAGCGGCCATGTTAATATCGTGCAGCACCATGATGATGCTGATGCCTTTCTTGCGGCACAAATCGGCAGTCAGGGTCAAAACATCCAATTGATGGCGCACATCAAGTGCAGAAATCGGCTCGTCCAGCAACAGGCAGCTCGCGTCCTGCGCCACCAGCATGGCCAGCCACACGCGCTGCCGCTCACCACCTGACAGGCTATCGACCATGCGATCCGCAAACTTGGCCGTTCCGGTCAACTCCATAGCCTCCTCGACCTTATGTCGATCATCGTCACCAAAGCGTCCGAGCGCGCCGTGCCATGGGTAGCGGCCAAGTGCGACCAACTCCCGAACAAGCATGCCAGGTGCTGCGGGGGTACGTTGTGGCATGTAGGCCAACCTGCGCGCAAAGTCCCGGTTTCCCCAATCATCCAGCGCCTTACCCTCAAACGCGATCTGGCCCCTGGTCGGCGCCTGCTGACGACCGATCAGCTTGAGCAGCGTCGACTTTCCTGAACCGTTATGGCCGATCAGCGCAATCGAATTGCCAGCACCGAGCTCCAGCGTCAGGGGATGAAGCAGAACGCGGCCATCGACAGCAAAACTGACATCGGAAAGAGACAGAAGAGGACTGCCAACATCCGTTGACGTTTGTAGAGCGTTCGAGAGCATCTGGATTTCCGCATGTCCGCGTTGAAGAAAAGTTCTGGTTGTTTGGCCAATTTATGAAGAACGGTCAACATGGCAAGGAACCGACATCGGTCATCCGAGCCTTGGCAAGGCAAACATCGCAGCCCGCTGCTTGAACCGCAATATAAAACTTGATAGTTATCCGAAACTTTAATTCTGACAGGGTTCAGATGGATGGCGTTTCAGCCGAGAATGCACAATCAGATAGAGGGATTCTCTGTTCTCGGCGGCCTTCGTCGTCGTTATTGGAACGGAATTACCGCCGATCTCTGGGATGTGGAGTGCGCGAATTACGCGGGTGGTCACTATGTCGCTCGCGACCCGCGGCTGTTCATCGTGCTGGAACATCAAGGCAAAGGCAGACCGACGGTCAAGCGTGCGGCGAGCGATGTCGGCATGCGGCAGGACAGCGAACTGAGCCCCATTTCCTATATTCCCGCCGATGTGGAATTGTGGGTGGATATCAGGGACGTTCAATATGTTCGTCATCTTGACATCCATTTCGATGTGGATGCCATCAACAGACGTTTGGGTAGCGACGACCTCGATCCGCGAACTCTGAGGGAGCCCAGATTATCTTTCGGTGACAGCCGGATCGTCGCGCTTTCCAAATTGATCGCCGCCGAAATCGCCAGCCCGCAGCCGCTGCATGATCTTTATGGAGATGGGCTGGCCCTTTCGCTTTTGATCGATGTTTTGAAACTCTACAGGCCGGAGCCGCGCAAACGCGGTGCACTCGCGCCCTGGCAGCTCAAGCGCGCCAGAGACTTCATCGAAGAACATTGCCTGCGAAACATTCGCCTTGAGGAACTGGCAACCATCACCGGCCTCTCGCAATCGCATTTCAGCCATTCCTTCAAGGCCGCCACCGGCATGGCCCCGCACGAATGGCAAATGAGTGCACGGCTTGATCGCGCAAAGCAGTTGCTGAAATCGGGGCGCTACATGCTGACCACCGTTGCCGCAGAGACAGGCTTCGCGGACCATGCCCATTTCAGCCGCACATTCCGCAAATATGTCGGCGTTACCCCTTCCCAATGGAAAAAGTCACACATTGAATAAAATGTGTGAGCAGACAGCCGATCGCGTCAAATTTGCCCAAGATCATTCAAGTGTCGCAACCGCACGCAAGCGGATCAATTAAAATTGAGTTAACCACTCACCTTATCGGGCATTGGCGTGAGTGGGGCGTAACATGAAGAGATCGATCAGATTTTCCGTAATCAGAGCAGGTTTGTTGGCGGGTGCAGCGGCCGTCAGCCTGAACTCTGCTTGGGCGCAGGAGCAGGCCACAAGTCAAGGTGGCCGCACCGTACTCGACACCATTGTCGTTGACGGCAACGGCGAACAGGGGGGCACTGGCCCCGTGCGCGGCTATGCTGCGAAGGAAACCACAACCGGCTCCAAAACCGCCACTCCGGTGAAAGAAATCCCGCAGTCGGTTTCCGTCGTCGGACGTGAGGAACTGGACGACCGTGGGGTTGTGGATAAGGTCGATCAGGCGCTACTCTACACACCAGGCGTCTTCTCGCAGCCATATGGCTCAGATCCCGATACAGACTGGATCTATGTGCGCGGCTTCGATGCCAGCCAGACCGGTCTGTTTCTCGACAATATGGCTCTAACGAGCCATGCATTCGGCAATTTCCAGATTGATCCGTTCATGCTGGAGCGCGTCGAGGTCCTCAAGGGGCCTGCTTCCGTACTTCTCGGCGGCGCTAATGCGGGCGGTGTCATCAACATGGTGCGTAAGCGCCCGGGAGACGAGCCATATGTCTATACCGAACTCGGCATAGACAGTAACGCAAACGGCTTTCTTGGTTTCGATCTTTCAGACAAAGTCTCGGGGACGCAGGGCGTCGACTACCGCGTGACCGGAAAGCTTGCTGGCGGCAACGGCTACTCTGACAAACAAGAAGACATTCGCGGCATTTTCATGCCGCAGGTAACCTTCCAGCCCGATGATGCAACCAGTCTCAACATTTGGGCATACATCAGCCACCTCGACCAGACGCACACGTCCAACGGCCTTCTGCCCTACTCCGGCACCGTCGTCGCCAACCCTTTCTTCGGCAAGATCGACCGTGACGCCTACTTCGGAAATGCGGACTTTGACATTGGACGCGCCACTCAAGCCTTGGTGGGTTACGAGTTTCAGCATGAGTTTGAAGACGGCTGGAAACTGACACAAAACCTGCGCTACGGGTATCTCGACAAGCGTGAACGCCAATTGTATCCGTTTGACTGGCTCGATCAAACCGACGCGACGGTGTTGATGTATGCCGATGACGTTCGTTCGAAGGCTAGCTCCTTCAACGTCGATAACCGCATTGAAAACCAGTTTGATCTTTCCGGTGCAAGCCACAAGGTCATGATCGGGTTGGACTATCGCTACTACCGTCTGGACAATGACCAGTTGGCCGCATTTGCGCCCGCCATCAACCCAGATGATCTGCCATATAATCAGGCTTTACCGACGTTATCGCCCTCTACCCACCAGATTTACTCAATCAATCAGGTCGGGGTGTATGCGCAGGATCAGATCAAGTTCGGGGGCGGCTGGATCGCGACTCTAAACGGCCGATTTGACTATCTGGAAAGCAAGGTTGACGACCGCCTGTTTAGCGGGAGCTACGCACTGAGCGATACCGCCTGGAGCGGACGTGCGGGTCTGGCTTACGAATTTGACAATGGCGTCACGCCTTATGC